>JAGXFT010000090.1 GCA_024637135.1 Nitriliruptorales bacterium
CTGGCGCGACGAGCGGTGGCACCATGGACGAGCCGGCCACGGTCCGGGTCCTGCAGCGACAGGTCGACCGGGCCCGGGCGTGCGGGGCCGCCACCGACGACGACCTCCGGGACCTGGCCTGACCCGACCGTCGGGGCCGACCTCGACCGCATGGCCCGCGATGCCGCCGCCCGCCGCGAGGACCGTCCGACCCTGTTCACCTCGCTGGTCTCCGCAACCAGTCGCCGACCGCGTCGTCGAGTGGTTGCGCGAGCAGGTGGCCGTGCGCCGCGGTCCGGTCTCGGCGTGACGGGACACCGATGATGACCACCGCCACGACCAGCGCGCGCCCAGGGGTCCCCGACGCCGCGATCGGGCGGGGCCGCGGCGTACAGGCGCGCGGGAGGTTCGACGTGGTTGCCGGGCCGGAGGGGCGACCGCGGCTGGCGCGAGTCCGGACCCAGCCCCCGTGTGGACCGGAACCGATGGTGGTCGCCGCCGGGAGCATCCATCGGACGACCACGACCGTGCGCGTGGCTGGCGACGCCGACCTGGTCTGGGTCGAACAGGTCGTCCTCGGCCGATCGGGTGAGGATGCCGGGGACCTCACCAGGACGCCGCGGATCGAACGTGGCGGCGAGGCTCGCGATCGCCTGACTGACACCTCCCCGGCCGACTGCCGCCCCGCGCAGCGCCGCGGACTGGCATGCTCGACGGGCCGACGACCTTCGACGACGAGGACGAGTCATGGGCATCACGCTGGGCCACCACCAGTACGGCAAGGACGAGGTCCGGGTCGTGCGGATCATGCGAGCCGACGAACCCCACGAGATCCACGACTACAACGTCGGCATCAGCCTCGTCGGGGACTTCGACGCCGCACACGTCGACGGCGACAACCGCAACGTGCTGCCGACCGACACCTCCAAGAACACCACGTTCGCGTACGCCCGCCGCGACGCCGACGTGACCACGCCCGAGGCCTACGGGCTGGCGCTCGCCCGGCACATGGTCGCCGACGTCGACCCCGTCGAGCGGGCCCGCGTCACCCTCGACGCGTACCCGTGGACCCGACTGGCGCCCGATGGCACCCCTCATCCGTACGCCTTCGTGCGCACGGGGGGCATGGTGCGAACGGCCTGCGTGACCGTGGACGCCGCCGACACCTGGGTCGTCTCGGGCCTGAAGGACATGACCGTCCTCAAGACCACCGACTCGGAGTTCGAGGACTTCCTGGTCGATGACCTGACATCCCTGCAGCCGGCCCGAGACCGCATCCTCGCCACCACGGTGACGGCGCAGTGGCTCCACGACGACATCGACCTGGACGGCGACGTCGACTGGGACACGTCGTTCGACACCGTGCGGACCGCCATGCTGGACGCCTTCGCGGGGACCTACAGCCATTCACTGCAGCAGAGCGTGTACGCGATGGGCGAAGCCGTGCTGGACGCGGCGCCCACCGTCGCCGAGATCCGCTTCTCCTGCCCGAACTCGCACCACTTCCTGTACGACCTCGGGGAGGTCGGGCTGGACAACCCCAACGAGGTCTTCCACGCCGACGACCGCCCCTACGGCCTGATCGAGGCCACCATCCGTCGCGACGACGCCCCCGACCCCGGCGCCGCCGCCTACGACCCCGGCCTGGCCTGGTAGCCCCACGAACGTTCCCCGACGGGACCCGAAACCCGATGTGAGAACCGGGACCCGAAACCCGATGTGAGAACCGGACCCCGATGTGAGAATCGGTGCCCAGGGCACCGTTCGTCACATCGCGATCCCGAAGTCACATCGGGGCCAGGGCTCCTGGGACCCGCGGTTCAGTGCTTCTGGGCGTCGTACCAGGTGACGCCGGTGGCGGTGTCGACCTCCAGGGGCACGGCCAGTTCGGCCACGGCACCCATCGCGTCCACGACCAGCGAGGTGGCGTCCTCCAGTTCGTCGTCCGGACACTCCAGGATGATCTCGTCGTGCACCTGCAGCACCATCCTGGAGGACATGCCGGCGGCGGCCACCTGGTCCCCCACGGCGATCATCGCGAGCTTGATGATGTCTGCGGCGGTGCCCTGGATCGGGGCGTTGAGGGCCATCCGTTGGGCCATCTGCTGGCGGTTGCGGTTGGTCGACAGCAGGTCCGGGAGGTACCGGCGACGACCGAACAGGGTCGTGGTGTAGCCCTCGCGGGTGGCGTCGACGACCGCGGCCTGCAGGAACTCGTCGACCTTCGGGAACCGTTCGAAGTAGGCGTCGACGATCTCGGAGGCCTCGTCGGGCGGGATCCCCAGTTGCTGGCCGAGCCCGTAGGGCGTCAGCCCGTACGCCAGCCCGTAGTTGACCGCCTTGGCACGGTCACGCAGGCCCCCGTCGACATGCTCCAGCGGCAGGTCGAAGACCTTCGCGGCGGTGGTCGCATGGATGTCCTCACCGGACCGGAAGGCGGTCAGCAGGCCCTCGTCCTCGCAGAGGTGGGCCATCACGCGCAACTCGATCTGGGAGTAGTCGGCCACCAGCAGGTGGTGATCGGCGGCGGCGGTGAAGGCCCGCCGGATCTCGCGGCCCTCGGCGCGTCGGACCGGGATGTTCTGCAGGTTCGGGTTCGACGACGACAGCCGGCCCGTGGCGGCCACGGTCTGCGACAGGGTGGTGTGGATGCGTCCGGTCGCGTCGTCGACCAGCGGTGGCAGGGCATCGATGTAGGTCGACAGCAGCTTGGTGACCTCGCGCCATTCCAGGATGGCTGGGATGATCGGGTGGCTGTCGATGATGTTGCCGAGTTGGGCCGCGTCGGTCGACCAGCCGGTCTTGATCCGCTTGGTCCTGGGCAACTCCAGTTCGGTGAACAGCACCTCCTGCAACTGCTTGCCCGAACCGACCAGGAACTCGCGACCGGCATGGTCGTGGATGGTGAGTTCCAGGTCCCGTGCCCGCGCGGTCATCGTGGTGGACATCTCGTCCAGCACGTGGCGGTCCACGCACATGCCGGCACGTTCCATGCCGGCGAGCACCCCGACCAGTGGCAGCTCGACCTCGTCCAGCAGCTTGCGCTGGTCACGTTCGTCCAACTGTTCGCGCAACACGACGCCCAGTTGCCGCACCGCCTCGGCCCGCAACGCCCGGGCCTCCCACTCGTCGTCGCCCACCTCCAGGCTGAGCTGGCCCTCGTCGGCCTGGCCCTCGGCGACCTCGAGGCGACGGTGGAGGTACTGCAGGGCGAGCGCCTCCAGGCTGAACGACCGCTGGGCCGGCGCCAACAGGTAGGCGGCCAACTCGGTGTCGATGGTGACGCCGTCGAGGCCGACGTCCAGCCCGGTCGCGACGTGGTCCAACACCTTCGCATCGTGGGTGACCAGGGCGCGCGGACCGGCCAGCAGTTCGGCCAGTGCGGTGCGGTCGTCGGCGCTCGCCTCGTCCAGCACCAGGCTGACGGGGTCGCCGTCGACGTGGGACAGTCCGATCGCCTCCAGGTGCAGGTGCGGGACCCGGTCGGACACGTCGGCGACCACGGCGACGGGGTCGTCACCCAGGCCGCCGAGCCACCCCCGCAGGGCGCCGCCCTCCAGCCGGGTGGGCGTCCGACGGAAGCCGGTGGCCTGTTCCTCGGCGATGTCGTCGTCCAGCACCTCCTCCGCGAAGCGGTCGTACAGCGCCCGGAACTCCAGCGTCCCGAACAGCTTGCGGATCGCGTCGGCATCCCAAGGGCTCAGGCGGAGGTCGTCGAGGTCGGCATCCACGTCGACATCACGGCGCAGCCGCATGACCCGTTGGTTGATGCGGACCTGCTCCTCATGCTCGACCAGCATGGCCGGGACCTTCTTGCCCGCGACCTGGTCGATGTTGTCGTACACACCGTCGATGTCGCCGAACTGGTTGACCAGCTTCGCCGCGGTCTTGTCGCCGACGCCGGGGACCCCGGGGAGGTTGTCGGACTTGTCCCCGCGCAACGCCGCCATGTCGACGTAGCCCTCCGGGCGGACGCCGTAGCGCTCCTCGACCGCGTCGGGGGTCATCTCGGCCATCTCGCTGATGCCGCGGAGCGTGTAGAGCACCGTGATGTGGTCGTTGGGCAACTGCATCGCATCACGGTCCCCGGTGACGACCTCGGCGTGCCATCCCTGGGCAACGGCCCGCACAGCGATGGTGGCCAGCACGTCGTCGGCCTCGACGCCCGCCAGGGTCAGGACCGGCAGGTTCAGGACGTCGCACACCTGCTTGATCAGGTCGACCTGCGGACGGAACTCGTCCGGCGGGGCCGACCGGTTCGCCTTGTAGTCCGGGAAGGCCTTGGTGCGGGAGACGTCGCGGCCCTTGTCGAAGGCCACGGCGACACCGTCCGGGTCGCGATCGCCCAGCATCTTGATGAGCATCGACGTGAACCCGTACACGGCATTGGTCAGCATGCCCGTCTGGGTCCGAAGCGTGTCGGGGAGGGCATAGAAGGCGCGGTAGGCCAGCGAGTGGCCGTCCAGCAGCAACACGGTCGGACGGTCGTCGGCCACCGGCACTCCAAGCGCTGTCGGGGAGAGGCTGTCGGAAACAGCTCGAGTCTAGGTGACTGGTGCTGGTGCCGGTCCGGGACCGGTCATCGACAGCGGTAGCGTGCCGGGCATGGCCACCCCCACGCCCGACGCCGTGCCCGCGACCCCGGTCGGCGACGTCCCCGGCATCGTGGCTCGCCTGCGAGCGGGGTTCGCCGCGGGCCACCTCCGGACCGTCGATGACCGACGTCATCACCTGCAGGCACTGCGGTCGTTCCTGCTGGACGAACGAGACCTGCTGGTCGGCGCGCTCGCCGACGACCTGGGGAAGTCCGCGACCGAGACGTGGAGCACCGAGATCGGGTTGGTGCTCAACGAGCTCGACCACGCGGTCGACAACCTGCACGAGTGGACGGCGCCACGTCCGGCCGCCGTGCCGTTGTCACTGCGTCCCGCATCGGCCGAGGTCGTCCCCCAACCACTCGGCGTGGCGACCATCATCGCCCCGTGGAACTACCCCGTCCAACTGCTCCTCTCGCCGCTGGTCGCGGCCCTGGCCGCGGGCAACACCGCGGTCCTCAAGCCCTCCGAGGTGGCCCCGGCCGTGGCCCGCGTGGTCGCCGACCGGCTCGGCACGCACGTGCGACCCGACGTGGTGGGCGTGGTGACGGGCGGGGTCGAGGCCACCACGGCACTGCTCGCCGAGCGAGTCGACCACATCTTCTACACCGGCAACGGCACCGTCGGGCGGATCGTGATGACCGCCGCTGCCGAGCACCTGACCCCGGTGACGCTGGAACTGGGCGGCAAGAGCCCGGCCATCGTGACCCGCGACGCCGACGTCGACCTGGCCGCCAGGCGGATCGCGTTCGGCAAGTTCGCCAACGCCGGACAGACCTGCGTCGCCCCCGACCACGTGCTGGTGGACCGACAGGTCGAGGACCGGTTCACCGCGGCCCTGGTCGCGACCCTCGCCGCCTTCTACGGCGACGACCCCGCGACCTCGCCGGACTACGCCCGCATCGTCAACGCCCGCCACCACGACCGGCTCACCGCGCTGCTGGACGCCGGCGGGTACGACCGCGTGGTCGTCGGTGGCGAGTCCGACCGCGCCCAGCGGTACCTCGCCCCGACGGTCCTGGCCGGGATCGGCGACGACGCTGCGGTCATGGACGACGAGATCTTCGGTCCGATCCTGCCCGTGGTGGGCGTCCAGGACGCTCGCGAGGCGGTCGATCGGGTCAACGCGCGTGCCAAGCCACTGGTGCTGTACGTCTTCACGTCCTCGGACCGCCAGGCCGGGGCCATCCTCGACCAGACCACCTCCGGGGGTGCCCTGGTCAACCACACGCTGCTGCACCTGGCCGTCCCGGAACTGCCGTTCGGCGGGGTCGGGGACAGCGGCATGGGGGCCTACCACGGCCGCACCGGCTTCGACACCTTCAGCCACCTCCGGTCCGTGCTGACGGCCTCCACCCGGGTCGACCTGCCGTTGCTCTACCCCCCGTACACGCGGACCAAGGAGTGGGTCCTTCGCCGGCTGCTGTGATCGGCCACGCCACTACGCTGGCGGCCCCCTGCCCGAGGACCGACACCCCATGAGCGATGTCGTGCTGGTGGACCGCGACGACCGTGGCGTGGCCACCGTGACACTCCACCGGCCGAAGGTCCGCAACGCCCTCTCCCCCGACCTCATGTCGGCGCTGGAGGCGGCCCTGGCCGACCTCGCCCGGGACCCCGACCTGCGCGTGCTGGTCCTGACCGGGGCCGGCGAGGTGTTCTGCGCCGGGGGTGACCTGCAGTGGATGCGACAGGGACGGGACAAGGGCGCCGACGAGCACGAGGCGGACTCGGCCCGGCTGGCGCGCGTCTTCCGGGCGCTGGACGAGTTCCCGACCCCGCTCGTCGGCCGCATGAACGGGCACGCGATCGCTGGTGGGACCGGCCTGATGTGCGCATGCGACATCGTCGTCGCGGTGGACGGCGCGAAGATGGGGTTCACGGAGGTGCGGCTGGGGATCGCACCGGCGACCATCTCGCGGATCGTGCTGCCCAAGATCGGGCCGGCCGCCGCGCGGCGCTGGTTCCTGACCGGGGAACTGTTCGACGCGGCCGTGGCCTCGACGATGGGACTGGTACACGAGGTGGTGGCACGCCACGAGCTCGACGCGGCCGTGGAGGAGGTCGTGCAGGCACTGCTGGCGGGCGCGCCCCGGGCCCAGCGCCGCACGAAGGAACTGGTGCGGACGGTGCTGGCCGACCCCGCCACCGCCGAGGAGCACACCATCCCCCTGATCGCCGAGTTGCGCATCAGCGACGAGGGCCAGGAGGGCATGGCGGCCTTCTTCGACCGCCGTCCCCCCGCGTGGTCGCCGGCGGCGGCCGACGACGAGTCGGCGAGCGCGTGAGCGACCCGATCGCACAGGTCCCCATCGAGCGTGTGCTGGTGGCCAACCGGGGGGAGATCGCCCGCCGCATCATCCGCAGCTGCCGGGACCTCGGCATCGCCACCGTCGCCGTCCACAGCGACGTCGACGCGACCGCCCCGTACGTGGGCGAGGCCGACCACGCCGTCGCCCTTGCCGGCCAGCCGGTGGCGGCGGAACTGGACGTCGACGCGATCATCGCGGCCGCCGTGGACACCGGCTGTGATGCCGTCCACCCCGGCTACGGCTTCCTGTCCGAGAACGCGGCCCTCCCGCGTGCCTGCGAGCGCGCCGGGTTGGTGTTCGTCGGACCCGGTGCCGAGGTCATGGAGCTCATGGGCGACAAGGCCGCGGCCAAGGCCGTGGCTTCCGACGCGGGCGTCCCGGTGCTGGACTCGGTGGACCCGGCCGGGATGACGACCGACGACGTCCGCGCGGCCGTCGCGGCGATGGGCCTGCCGGTCCTCGTCAAGGCCGTGTCCGGTGGCGGCGGCAAGGGCATGCGCCGGGTCGACCACCTCGACGACCTGGCCGATGCGCTGGCGGGGGCCGCTCGGGAGGGAGCCGCCTCCTTCGGCGACGACCGCCTGCTGGTCGAACGCTTCCTGGGCGCGCCTCGCCACGTCGAGGTGCAGGTGGCGGGCGACGACCACGGCGGTGCGGTCCACCTGTTCGAACGCGACTGCTCGATCCAGCGTCGACACCAGAAGGTCGTGGAGGAGGCCCCGTCGCCAGCATTGGACGACGACCTGCGTGCTCGCATGGGTGCCGCGGCCGTCGCCCTGGTCGCGGCGGTGGGCTACACCAACCTCGGCACCGTCGAGTTCCTGCTCGACACGACCGGGGACGGATCGGACGGGGCGAACTTCTACTTCCTCGAGATGAACACCCGCCTGCAGGTCGAGCACCCCGTCACCGAGGCCATCACCGGCCTGGACCTGGTGGCGTGCCAGTTCGCCATCGCCGCAGGCGGCACGGTGCCGACCGTGCCCCCGCATCCGCAGGGCCACGCCATCGAGGTGCGGCTGTACGCCGAGGACGTGGCCGCCGGGTTCCTCCCCCAGGCCGGACGCATCCGGCGCTTCACGATCGGGCACGGCGTGCGGGTCGACGCCGGCGTCGAGGCGGGTTCCGTGGTCACGCCGCACTACGACCCCATGCTGGCCAAGGTGATCGCCCATGGCGACACTCGCGACGCGGCACGTCGCCGGCTGGTCGCCGCCCTGGGAGCCGCCCGGGTCACGGGCATCGTCACCAACCTCGAACACCTGGTGGACGTGCTGCGGACCCCGGCGTTCGCCGACGGCGACGTCACCACCGGCTTCCTCGACGACCACCTGCCGGACTGGACCCCGTCGCCCCTGCGACCGGCGGAAACGGCCGCCGTGGCCGCCGCGCTCGCGGTCGGTGCGGGAGCGCGTGGCGCGGATCGGTCCGCGGATCCCTGGAGCCTCCTCGGGCCGTGGCGCAACGGACCGGGTGGCGGCTGGTCGGTCGCGCTCGGCCCGACCCCCGATGACAGCGTGCGCTGGCAGGTCACGACCACGGCCGGCGGCTGGGCGGTCCGACGCCGTGACGTCGACGAGGCCGGTCCGCCCACCTCGCTCGACGTCACCCGACGCGCCGGCGACACCGCCGACGGGACCATCACGATGGCCGTGGACGGCATCGAACAGCCGCCGCTGGTGGCCGACCGCGACGGCGACCACGTGTGGCTGTCGCGGCTCGGCCATGGCAGTCGACGCCTGGCCGCCCCCCGCCGCGTCCGCCACGTCGACCGGGTCGTGGTCCCCGGCGCCGCCAGCCTGGTGGCGCCCATGCCGGGCCAGGTGGTGGCCGTGCCAGTGGCGGAGGGCGACCAGGTCGAGGCCGGCGACGTGCTCGTGGTGGTCGAGGCGATGAAGATGGAGCACCCGGTCACCGCACCGGGGCCGGGCACGGTGGCTTCCCTGGCCGTCGACGTGGGTGACGCCGTGGTCGCGGACCAGGTCCTGGTCGAGGTGGCCGTCGACGAGGACCACGGGGACGACGGGGACGACGGCGAGAACGACGGCGAGAACGGGGACGACGGGGCAGCGACCGCCGACGAGGACGGGATCGACGATGCTTCCTGAACATGTGACCATCGTGGAGGTGGGACCCCGCGACGGCCTCCAGAACGAACCGGGCGTGGTGCCGACCGCGGTCAAGGTCGCGTTCATCGACCGACTGAGCACCACCGGACTCCAGGTCGTGGAGGCCACCTCGTTCGTTCGCCCCGACCGGGTGCCGCAGTTGGCCGACGCCGCGGAGGTGCTGGCGGGCATCGGCGACCACCCGGGCGTCCGCCATCCGGTGCTGGTCCCCAACGAGGTCGGCCTCGACCGCGCCCTGGCAGCGGGGGTCGACGAGATCGCGGTGTTCGCGGCCGCGTCCGAGGCCTTCTCGGAGGCCAACCTGGGGACCGACATCGACGGGTCGCTGGCGATGTTCGCCCCGGTCGTGCGCCGTGCCACCGATGCCGGGCTGCGGGTCAGGGGCTACGTCTCGACCGTGCTGGGGTGTCCGTTCCAGGGCGCCGTCCCGCACGACGACGTCCGTCGCGTCACCACGGCGTTGTTCGACCTCGGGGTCGACGAGGTTTCGCTGGGCGACACCATCGGCGTCGGGACACCGGGGGCGATGCAGGACCTGTTGGCCGCCCTGCTCGACGACGTCGTGGTCGACGCGATCGCCGTCCACTGCCACGACACCTACGGCCAGGGCCTGGCGAACACCCTGGCGGCCTTCGAGGCCGGTGTCCGCATCGCCGACACGTCGGCCGGCGGGCTGGGCGGGTGCCCGTTCGCACCGGGCGCGACCGGCAACCTCGCCACCGAGGACCTGGTCTGGGCCCTGCACGGCTCCGGCGTGTCGACGGGGGTGGACCTCGACGCACTGGTCGAGATCTCGGCGTGGATGGCGGGCGTACTGGGCCGACCCTCGCCGTCACGCGTGGTCACGGCCCTGCTCGCCACCCGGAACCAGCCCGATCGGTGACCCGGGCGTCAGTCGTGCCGGGTCACAGGTACAGGCCCGTGGTCGAGTCGGTCCGGACCGAGGCGACGGCGTGGACGTCGCGCTCCCGCACGATCAGGAAACTGTCGCCACGGACGTCGACCTCGATGGCGTCCTCCGGCAGGTAGAGCACCTCGTCGCCGGGCGAGACCGTACGGACGTGCGGCCCGACCGCCTTGACCTCGCCCCACAGTCCCTTGCGGTCGGCCGAACTGGCCGTGGTCGGAATCAGGATCCCGCCCCGGGTCGTTCGTTCGGCACCGGCCGGCGGTGCGACCAGCACGCGATCACCCATGACCTGCACGCTGCGGCGGGTCTCGTCGTCCATGGGAAGCCTCGGGCTCGGTCGGGAGGTGGTCAGGGGCCGGGCCGTCCGGCCTGCGGCCGGCGTGGAGCCACGTGGACAGGTGCAGCGGTTCGCGGCTCGTGCTGCGCGACGCGCCGACACCAGCCGGGTGGCCGTGGCTCAGGCGGTCGGTGCCGACAGCACCCGGACGTAGAGGTCGCTGGTGACGCGGGCGGGCAGGACGGTGTCGGCCGTCGCCCCGACGACCACCAGGCCGTCGTCGCCACGCGACACCAACTCGGCGCGGCGACCGGGTCGGAGCCCGGCCCCGGCCAGCAGACGCAGGGCGGGCCCGTCCTCCTCCAACTCCTCGGTGATGCGCACGACCTCCACCCGGCCCAACGGGGCCTCGTCGGCGGTGACGGCGTCGGACTGGTCGGCGGGACGTGCCGTGCCCGGGATCGGGTTGCCGTGGGGACAGGTCGCCGGGTCGTCCAACAGGACCACCAGGCGGGCATCGAGCCGGTGCGAGACCTCCAGGCCCCAGGCCTCGGCCTCGTCGTGCACCAGTTCCCAGGGCAGGCCGATCACGTCGGACAGCAGGCGTTCGGCCAGCATGTGGCGGCGGAGGTCGAGCTCACCGTCGGACAACGCCGCCACGGCAGCCGCGGTCGGGGCAGGCATGGTGGGCTCGGTGGCTGTGGGAGCCGGCAACAGGTCGGTCACGGATCCTCGTGGCGATCGCGGACGTGGGAAGGCACAAGGTAAGGGTAGCCTGACCTCACCGCCACCCGGCCCGGAACGGCTGCCGGGGAACGCCAAGGACATCCTCCATGACCACGACCCCGGTGACGCACGACACCGGTGCCGTGCGTGCCGACGCGGCCGTCGTGGGTGATCCGCAGCCGCCGGCCCTGTCGCTGCGCGGGATCACCAAGCGGTTCGGGGACGTCACCGCCGTGGACCACCTCGACCTGGACGTCCCCGAGGGGTCGCTCACGGCGCTGCTGGGCCCGTCAGGGTGCGGCAAGACCACGGCGCTGCGGTTGATCGCCGGGCTCGAGACACCCGACGCCGGCTCGATCCGGGTCGCCGGCGACGAGGTGGCCGGCCCGACCACCTTCCGCGCCCCGCACCGGCGTCGAGTGGGGCTGGTCTTCCAGGACTACGCCCTGTTCCCGCACCTCGACGTCGCCACCAACGTGGGCTACGGGCTGCGTCGCCTGTCCGCCGACGAGGCGGCCAGACGGGTCGACGAGGCGCTCGACCTGGTGGGTCTCACGCACCAACGTGGTCGCCGGCCCGACCAGTTGTCGGGTGGCCAGCAGCAACGGGTCGCGTTGGCCCGGGCGCTGGCCCCTCGCCCGGACGTGCTCCTCCTCGACGAACCCTTCTCCAACCTCGATGCCGCCCTGCGCGTCCTGGTGCGCGAGGAGGTCCGCGCCATCCTCCGCGCGACCGGCACGACCGGCGTCTTCGTGACCCACGACCAGACCGAGGCACTGTCCCTGGCCGATCGGGTGGCCGTGATGCGGGACGGCCGCCTGCACCAGGTCGCCTCGCCGCACGAGTTGTACGCCCGCCCGGCCACCCGCTTCGTCGCCGAGTTCGTCGGGGACGCCCTGGCGATCCCGGCCACCCGCGCGGGCCAGTTCTTCGTGGACACCCCGTTGGGACGGCTCGAGACGGTCCGCACGATCGATGACCTCCCGCAGGTCGTGCTGGTCCGGCCCGAGGAGGTCGAGGTCGGTCGCGGGCTCAGCCCGGCAGCCGCGCGGGTGGTCGCCGTCACCTACTACGGCCACGACCAGGTCGTCACCGTGGAGGTCGCCGGACTGGCGTTGCGGGCACGGCTCGGGCCAGGTCGGACGTTCGCGGTGGGCGACCCGGTGTCGGTGGTCGTCAACGGACCCGTCACGGCCTTCCCGGCCGACGACTGAGGCGCTGCCTGCAGACTGCACGCGCCGGCCGATCGGGAACCGTCACGAGTGCTGGTTGACCACGCGGCGAACGGTCGGCAGGACGTGCCGCAGGTAGGTGCCGAGTCGAACGAACGACTCCCCCTCCCGGCGGAATCGATAGCTGATCGGCCGCTCGCCGTACCGGAACCCCCGCGCGACCAGGTCGAGGGTCAGGACCTGCGCGTAGTTGAAGTCGTGGGCGATCACCGCGGCATCCGCGGCGGCGGGTGACAGGACCCGGTAGCCGGACTGCCCGTCGCTGACGGGCAGGCGGGTGGTCCACGCGGTCCACGCCGTCAGCACGTTGTTGCCGATCCGTCGGTGGGGCAGCATCCGATCGATCCGACCCTCGAAGCGGCTGCCGACGAGATAGTCCACCTCACCGGCCAGCACGGGCAGGACCAACGTGGACAACTCTGCCGGGTCGTACTCGCCGTCGGCGTCGCAGAACGCGACCGCGACCGCGTCCAGGTCGCGGGCCCGCGCGAGACCGTGGCGGACCGCCGCCCCCAGGCCACGGTTGTCGGGCAGCCGCAGCACCTGTGCCCCCGCCGCGAGCGCCCGCTCGGCGGTCCGGTCGCGCGAGCCGTCGTCCACGACCACGCACACCACGTCGTGGTCACCGACCCGGTCGGGGCAGCGACCGACCACCCGTGCCACCGTCGCCTCCTCGTCGTGGGCCGGCAGGAACAACACGACCGGCCCCGCGGCGGCCACCGCTGCCGGGCGTTGGGGCAGGGCGGCCGGTAGGCGCCAGTGCCCCAACGGTCCCGGCGCCGGAACCACGAGCGCCACCGCCCCCGCCACCAACGCGTAGACGGTCTTGACCCCGTGGGCCACCACCACGATGGCCAACGCGGGTCCGGGTGCCACGCCCAGCGCCACCAACGTCACGGTCCCGGCCGCCTCGTAGGTGCCGAAGCCGCCCGGCGCGATCGCCGCCACCTGGGCGGCCACCGCCACGACCGTCGCCGTCAGGGCGGCCGCCACGGACAGGTCGACACCGGCCCATGCCGCGGCCTGGTGGATCACGACCGCCTCGCATCCCCAGGCCACCACGATCGCGACCAGGGAGACCGGCCCGGGCGGCCGGACCCCCGGGTCGTCGTGGCGTCGTCGGTGGACCCACCAGCCACCGACGACGGTCACGGCGACCGCCACGACCACTGCCGCCACGGTCCCGCCGCGTGCCACCTGCCACATCAGCCCGCCCGATGCGGCCAGGGCCAGGCCGACCAGCGCCACCAGGTCCAGGCCCCGCAGGAGCACGGTCGTGGCACCAGCTGTGGCCGGGTCGACGTCGGTGCGGCGCGAGACCGACAGCACGCGCAGCGGCTCCCCCAGTCGCAGCGGCAGCACGTGGTTGCCCGCCAGGGCGAGGTGGATCGCGGCGAGCGCCTGTCCGAGCCCCAGGCGTGGCACCATCCGCTGCCACACGGCCGCCCGGAGCACGAAGGCCACCGCGTACACGGCCACGACCCCCACCACGGCCAGCGGGCGCTCGGCCATGGACGACCATGCACGTCCGAGCGTGGCCGAGTCCAGGGATCGGACGACCACGACGGCGACCACCACCGTGAAGGCGGCCACCGCGGCCAGGACGGCCACGGACGTCCGGTTCGACCGTGTGGAATCGCGGCCGGCCGCCGCCGGGTCGGACGGCCGGTGGGAGCCACGTGACGTGGGCGGGATGCGGACGGACGGCATCGGTGGGCCTCGCTGGGGACGGGACGCGGACGGTGGACCACCGCTCGCGAGGTAAGGTTAGCCTAAGCTACATTGCCGCCCACCGCGTCGTCCTTCGCGAGTCGGCCTGCCGCGAACGGCACGAATGGCACGAACGGCCGAGCCGCCCCGATCATCCACGTCCACGAGGGCCACCACCCATGACCACTGCTCGCCTCGCCTGCTGCGCCCTGGTGCTGCTCGCCACGCTCTCGGCCTGTTCGTCCTCCGGTGAGACCCTGGTGATCTACTCGGGTCGCAGCCAGAACCTGGTGGAACCACTGCTGAACCAGTTCGCGGAGGAGTCCGGCACCTCGATCGAGGTGAACTACGGGGACACGGCCGACATGGCCCTGCTGCTGGCCGAGGAAGGGGACGCGACCGATGCCGACGTGTTCCTGGCCCAGAGCCCTGGTGCGGTGGCGTACGTCGACGGGCTCGGACTGCTGTCGGCCGTCCCCGACGACGTGCTGGACCTGGTGCCGCCCGAGTTCGTGGCCGACGACGGGAACTGGATCGGTGTGACCGGCCGCCAGCGGGTGCTGGTGTACAACGCCGACCTGGTCGATGAGGCGGACCTGCCCGCCAGCGTCGACGACCTCGTCACCGAGCCCTACCGGGGTCGGGTGGCGGTGGCACCTCCCAACGGGTCGTTCCAGGACTTCGTGTCGGCCATGCGGGTCGAGCGCGGCGACGGCGCCACCGCCGACTGGCTGGCCGGGCTGGTCGCCAACGACGTCGCCACCTACGCCAACAACAACTCGATCGTGGACGCGGTGAGCCGCGGGGAGATCGAGATGGGGCTGGTCAACCACTACTACAACGCCCGCTTCCTGGACGAGAACCCGAACCTGAAGTCGGTCAACCACCGCTTCCAGGACGGCGACATCGGTGCGCTGGTGCTTCCGTCGACGGCGTCGGTGGTCGCGGGCAGCGACCAGCCCGATGCGGCGGCCGCCTTCATCGAGTTCCTGTTGTCGGACGACGCGCAGCAGTACTTCGCGGAGGAGACCTTCGAGTACCCGCTGGTGGCCGGGGTGCCGGCACCGTCGGCCCTGCCGCCGTTGGCCGACCAGGACGCCCCCGAGGTGGACTACGGCGAACTTGGCGGCGACCTGACCGGCACACTGGACCTCATCCGTGACGCCGGTCTCAGCAGTTGACCGGTTGGCGGACGGCCGGCACGGCCGTCCGGGCTGTCCTGTCACCGCCGACCACCAACCAGGGAACGCATGCCCGTCACCGACGTCGAGCCGGGACTGCAGCCGGGAACCTCGCACGTCGGGGACCCGCGCCCCGACGATCCCCGTGGCACCGCCGTCCGGGTCGCGGGCCGCGGCTGGGCCGTGCTGGCCGGGTTGGGCTTCGCCGCCCCGCTCATCTTCCTGGTCGTCCGCGTCATGGGGGACCCCAGCGGGTCGCTGGCGGCCGTCGGGGATGGTCGGCTGGTGGGGCCGTTCGCACGCACCGTGCTGTTGGCGTCACTGGTCTCGGTGACGGCCGCGATCGTCGGCACCACGACCGCGTGGTTGGTCACGCGCACCGACCTGCCAGGCGTGCGCTGGTGGCGGTTGGCGCTGCCGCTGCCGCTGGTCATCCCGTCCTTCATGGGCACGTTCGCCCTGTTGTCGGCGTTCGCGCCGGGCGGGTTGTTCGCCGGTGTCCTGTCGTCCCTGGGGGTCACGTCGGTCCCCCAGTTGCGTGGACTGTGGGGCTCGTGGCTGGTCCTCACCTTGTTCACCTATCCGTACGTCCACCTGGTGGTGGCATCGCGCCTGAACCAGTTGCCGCCGTCCCTGGAGGAGGCCGCGCGCCTGTTCGGCCGCCGCCCGGGAGAGGTGTTCCGGTCGGTGGTGCTCCCCCAGTTGGTGCCCGCGATCCTGGCGGGCGGCCTGCTGGTGTTCCTCTACACCGTGAGCGACTACGGCGTGGTCGAACTGCTGCGCTACGACGTGTTGACCCGGGTCATCTACGCCAGTCGCCTGGCCGACCCACTGCTGTCACTGGGCCTGAGCCTGTCACTGGGACTGCTCGCACTCACGGTCGCCGTCCTCGAACGGTTCTCCGCGGGTCGTGACCGGATCGGGGGTGACCGCAGCGTCCGGGGCCTGCAGGTCCCCCTGGGTGGGTGGCGTGGCCCCGCCGTGGCCCTGCTCGCGGTCGTCGTGGGGATCGCGTTGGTGGTGCCGACGATGGTGCTGGTCGGGTGGGTCGTCCGAGGCTGGCTGGCGGACAGTTCGTCCCTGCTGCTGGACGACCCCGGTGCGCTGGTGGCCCCGATCTGGGCGACGTTGCGGGTCAGCGTGCTCGCCGCGGTGGCGGCCACGGTGGTCGTGCTGCCGATCAGCGTGGTGGCGACGCGGCGACGCGATCGCGTGGCAGCCGCCGCGTCGACCGTGGTGGTGGCGGGGTTCGCCCTGCCCGGACTGGCGATTGCGCTGGCACTGGTGTTCTGGCTCCGTGGGACCCCCCTGTACCGCTCGGAGGTCCTGCTGGTCGCGGCCTACGTGGTGCACTTCGGCGCCCAGGCACTGCGTGCGGCGGAGGTGGCGGTGGCCTCGGTCCCGGTCCGGATCGAGGAGGCCTCCAACGTGCTGGGCGTGTCGGCCTGGCGACGCTGGCGCCGGGTCGACCTGCCGCTGATGCGACCCGGCCTGCTGGCCGGCGCCGGCCTGGTGCTGCTGTCGGTCATGAAGGAACTGCCGGCGACCCTGTTGCTGGCCCCGAACGGGTTCGAGACCCTCGCGACCCGGGTCTGGAACGCCGCGACCGACGCGTTCTGGACCGATGCCGCGATCGCGTCGTTGGTCCTGCTGGCCCTGTCCGGCGGGTTGACGTGGATCCTGGTCATCCGCCGGGCCGACGCGTTGTGACCGGGCCGGGCGCACGGCGCCGGGACGTGGCCGCGGCGCTGGCGGCCGCGACTGTCGCGCTGGCGGCCGCGTTGGCCGGGCTCGCCGTGCCCGCGACCTGGGGTGCCCGCACGACGGCGGACGAACCCCACTACCTCCTCACGGCACTGAGCATCGCCCGCGACGGTGACCTCGACATCGCCGACCAGTTGGCCGACGAGTCCTGGCGCGACTTCCACGCGGTCGACCTGCCACTGCAGGAGCAGGTCCTGCCCGACGGCCGCATGGTGTCGCCGCACGACCCGCTCCTGCCGCTGTTGCTCGCGCCGGCGACGGCGTGGTTCGGATGGGTCGGCGCCAAGGTGACCCTGGCGCTGCTCGCGGCCGCCACCGCGGGCGCCACCGTGCTGCTGGCGACTCGCCGGCTGGGCGTGCGACCGATCGTCGCGGGCGTGACGGTCGCGGTCGGGTTCGCCTCGTGGCCACTGGCGGCGTACGGGGCACAGGTCTATCCCGAGATGCCCGCGGCACTCGCGACGGTCGTGGCGGTCGCGGCGGTCACGGGCCACCGCGTGCGCGGCCGGGAGATGGCGTGGCTGGTGGCGATGGTCGTGGCCCTGCCGTGGCTGGCATTGAAGTATGCGCCCGTGGCCGCGGCCGTCGCGCTGGTCGGGTTGTGGCGCGTCCGCCGGGAGCGCCGGCTGGCGGTGGCGGCGATCGCCGTCCTGGCGGCGGCGGGGGTCGCCTGGCTGGTGGTCCACCAGGTCGTGTGGACCGGGTGGACGCCGTATGCCTCGGCCGACCACTTCGTCGAACGGGGCGAGTTCTCGGTGGTGGGATTCGAGCCCGACCCCGTGGGCCGGTCGCGTCGACTGGTCGGGTTGCTGCTGGGGCGGGACTTCGGACTGGTCGTGTGGCAGCCCGCCTTCCTCGTTGCCCCCGCCGCGCTGGTCGTCGGCCTCCGGGACACGATCGGGCGCACGCTGGTGGCCGTGTTGGCCGCCGGGTGGCTGACGGCGACGTTCGTGGCCCTCACCATGCAGGGATGGTGGGTACCGGGCCGACAGGTCGTCGTGGTGCTGCCGCTGCTGGTGGCACTCGTGGCGGCGTGGCTCGACCGGACCGACTGGCGCGGGGCCCGTGCGACCATGCTGGTGGCCGGGCTGCTGGGCGTCGCCACGTTCGCCTGGCTGGTGGTCGACGGACTGGCCGGGAACCTCACGTGGGTCGTGGACTTCGCCACCGTGGGAGACCCCCTCCACGGCATCCGTCGTGCGCTGCTGCCCAACTACCTGCAGGTCACCACCGGCACGTGGGTGCGCCACGGTGTCGGCATCGCCGTGTTGGGTGTGATCGGCCTGGCAACGGTGCACGCGGAGCGTCGCCGGTCCCCCGCGCGGGCCGACGCCGAGCCGGACGGATCACTGGTCCACGACCACCAGTGACGATGCCAGCCCGTCGGCCTCGTCGGCGGCCAGGTCCGGGTCGCCCCCGACCCACGCCGCACCGAGCACGAGCACCGAGCCCAGCCCGTCGACCGGGCCGGTCGTGGCGACCAGGTACTGGTCGAAGCCCGCGGCCGGCCCGCGGATGCCGGAACCCCCACTCCCGTCCGATTCCCGACAGGCCGCCAGCAACGCGGCCTCGTCGGCCCCGGCATCGGCGACCAGCCGCCCGGCCACCGCGGGTTGGCCCAGCAACCGCGTGCCGGCGGCGTCGTCGATGCGGATCCCCGCGGAGGTCGCCAGCCAGGCCGGATAGTCGGTCACGGCCACCAACGTGCGCGTGGTCATGTCCGGCGCGCCGGAGGTCGCGATCACGTGCACCGTCGTGGCATCGCCGTCCTCCAGCGAGTTGAGCTGGACCCAACCGTCGCAGCGTTCACGCAGGATCCAGTCGTGGTCCAGGGTTCCCGTCAGCGTGACGTCGCCCACCTCGAGCGTGACGGGACCGGCCTCCACGATGGACTCCCCCTCGTCGAGGATGGACTCGGCCACGGAGCCGGTGGCGAGCCCGGCACTGCGCAGGAACAGCGCGAGGATGACGACGCCGACCACGCCGACGACCACCATCGCGATCAGGGGGGGCCGGGGCGGTGGCGACGTCGTCGGGTCCTCGTCGGCCACGGTGGGCGCGCTCACGGCGACACCTCGTCGAGTGGCTCCCCGGCGCCGTCGAGGTCGCGGACCCGGGTCCCGTCGTCGGTGGCACGGCATCCGCCCAGGACCAGCGCGACCACGACCAGGACGATCGCCTGGCGGTACCGAGTACGTCGGTGTGTTCCGGTCGGGCGACGTGGTGACCGCACTGGAGTCCTTCGCCTGCATCGAGGTCCGGGGCCGTCGTGTGGCCGACGTTCGCGCCCTACGGTGGCCCCGCCGCGGTCACGATTCTACGACCCCGGCCGACCGGGTGGCGACACGCCGGCCACGGCCCGCGCAACGTTCCTGCCCGCGCGTGCCACCCCTGTCCTCGTCCGGAGGTCCCCGCCGTGAACGACGCATCCGTTCCCCACCGGCACCGGGCAACGACCGACGACGTCGACGTGCTGGTCGACCTGCTCGCCGGTGCCGAGCGTGCTGTCGCCCTGACGGGGGCGGGCATCTCGACCGGCTCGGGCCTCCCGGACTTCCGGTCCTCGACGGGACTGTGGACGCGCTACGACCCCCGTGAGTTGACCTTCCAACGGCACGTGGCGTCCGCGGAGGTCCGACGCGCCGGCTGGGCCATGCGACGCGAGTTCCTGGATGCCGACGCCCGCGCCAACCCCGCGCACCACGCCCTGGCCGACCTCCAGGCCAGCGGGCACCTGGGTGCGATCGTGACCCAGAACATCGACGGCCTCCACCAGTCCGGCGGCGCCACCGACGTCATCGAACTGCACGGCACCGCGCACGCCAGCACCTGCATCGGCACGGCCCCTCGCGACGGGGTCCCGGCCGGCTGCGGGTGGTCCGGGCCCACCAGGGACATCCTGGCACGCATCGACGCGGGCGAGGACGACCCCGACTGTCCCGACTGCGGGGGGCTGGTCAAGGCCGCGACGATCTCGTTCGGACAGTCCATGGACCCCATGACCACGGAGGCGGCATGGGCAGCCGCCGATCAGGCCGACCTCGTGCTCGCCATCGGGACCTCGTTGCAGGTGGTCCCGGCCGCGTCGATCGTCCCGACGGCCCACGAACGTGGCATTCCCGTCGCCATCTGCAACGCGGAGCCGACCCCATGGGACGGCATCGCCGAGGTGGTGTGCCGCGACCGTGTGGAGGACCTGCTGCCACGGGTCGCTGCCGCCGTCCGGGGATGACGCGGGACGGCGGCGGCGCGTGGCGGCGCGGTGCGGCCGACGACGAGCTCGAGGCCGAGGAGTTCGCAAACCATCGCCGCCCGGGAACACCCCAGCAAATCATCCGTTCCCGCGTGCGTCGTCACCGCTAGCGTGCCGGATGTCGGCGTGCGAGAGGGTCTGATGCCTGCCACACCGCCGCGCCCCGCCTGGGACTGGTTCGCACGCCAGCACCTGTTGTGGCGGCACGTCCGTGGCGACCTCGCCGCCGCACCCGATCCCGTGGGGGCGCGGTACCGGCTGGTCGAGGACCGCGACGATGTCCTGGGCAACCTGCGGGTCGACTACCCCGTGGACGACGTGGTGGCGGCCGCGGTCCACCGCCGGGTCGACGCCGACATCTTCCTCGGCGGGGCAGACCGCGGCCTGGAGGCGCTGGGCATCCGCAACGCGCCGCGGGGCTTGCGTTGGTGGTGGAGCGCCATCACGGGCCGACCGACCCCGACCATCGACCTGGCGGTCGCGTCCGACCGCGACCAACTCCGCCTCGACCTGGACACGGCGACCACTGCGGGCGACCGCCAACGGGGGCTCGATGACGTGCGATACGGCTGGGGCGACCGCTGAGGCACAGTCCCGCCTCGCCCTGACCACGGGCCTTCCCCGCCTCACGTCGGCCACACGCGCATGCGCGCGGTCGATCTCGACGACCGCGGGCATGGTGGTCGATCTGGTGGGCAGGGGACCGAACGCAGAAACGGCTCCGCACGGGTGCGGAGCCGTCTGCTGGTGGGGCGTACTGGATTTGAACCAGTGACCTCTCGCGTGTCGGGCGAGCGCTCTAGCCATCTGAGCTAACGCCCCCTGACCGGCCCATCATGCTAGCCGAGCCCCCCGACCCGTGCGAACCAGCGCCCCTGCCCGACGATCCCACCCGGAGACCACCACGTGCGTGCACGGAGTTCCCGGGCAACGTCGAGCGCGGGCACCTCGGACCTGCGAGGCAGGGTCGGCCGCGAGATTCCGGGTCGAGTCCGGACCGCGAGTCGGACCGCCACTCCGACCACCAGCCGGACCGTTCGGATGATGATTGTGTATACATGCACATGTCCCTGTTTGGGAGATCGGGTGTATGAGCCCAATTGAGGCGCGAAAACGGGACTATAGTCCGGGCTGCAGGGTTTGCTTTCTGCACATGTGCGAGGTAACGTACGTCTCGTTCGCCCCCCACCCCCCCACCGAACAAGGACACCCCCCGTGAACCTGACCACCAACCTGATTGTCCGTCGCACCGCTCCCGCCCCGTCCGCCACCCGCCGCAGCGAAGGCCACGGCTACGTCGTCCGCTCGGCCGGCATGGCCGACTCGTGGCACGTCACCGTCGTCGGCGCTCGCATCGAGGCCGCCCACCGGTCGCGTGCCACCAACAGCAGCTGGACCCTGCCCGCCTCGATCCTGGCCGTCAGCCCGGACGGGTCCCTCGGCCACGAGGTCCCCGCTGGTCGCCAGGCCGCTGCGCACCACGGTTTCGCCGTCGCCGCCTGACGTGCGAGACGCGCGCACCAACCAGCACGACTCCTCGTCGCCCGACCGTGCACGTTCCGACCGAGGCCCGAGACGTCCAGCTTGACAGGAGACCGCATGTTGACGACCACCGCCCTAACCTTCCGTGCAACCCCGGGAGCCGATCGCGCCCACGGGAAGCGGCACGGCCGACGTGAGGGTGGGACGCGCATGGACAGCAACACGGAGCAACAGCGCCAGCGCCTGCGCGCCTTCCTGGACGTGACCGCCTACTCGCAGGCCCAGGTCGCGCGTGAAGCAGACGTGTCGCTGGGTTCGGTGTCGAACATGTACCGCTCCGGCCGCGTGGGACCAGACGTCACGGCGAAGGTGTCCGACGCGCTCGACCGACTGGAACTGCTGCAACCGATCGGCGGTACCGCTGGTCTCGAGCGACTGCAACGCCTGGAGGCGCGCATGTCGGAGATCAGCGAACTGATGGAGGAGTTGCGGACGGAACTCGGTCACCTGTCCTGATCGACCGGACGGTCCGAATCATGGAACGCAGGGCGTCGCGCTGGGCAACCATCTGGGCCTCGAGCTGATCGAGGCGGTCATCGAGGTCTGGCTCGGTGTGTGGGCTCATTCGGGGGGCCTGCTCATCGGGGGGCCTACGTGTCATCGACACGCACGACGCTATCCCGCGCCCTGCCCCGGACACGAGTCCATTCCGCGATTCAGGACCGGGGTCCTGACTCGCCCCGTACCACCGACCGGCCGGGGCCGGGACCGGGTGACAGGTCACGGGTGGCCACCCCGTGAGGCACCCTCCGGCAGGCCCGCGCCCTGCTCGCCACCACGCCAGCAGGTCCACGCCGGCAGGTCCGGTGAGCCCGGAAACTGATCGAGGCGGGGACGGGAATCGAACCCGTGCTAGCGGATTTGCAGTCCGCTGCCTTACCACTTGGCTACCCCGCCGAGGGTGCGACCGGAAAGGGTAGCGACGGCACCCAGGTGCCGCGGTCGCCGTGCTCCCCGGTCGCCGTGCCGGCTCGCGTCATCCGGGTTGGAGGCCCTCCCGGATCCGCAGGTAGGACGCCCAGCGGGCCGCAACGATGGTGTCCGGCCCGCGGACACAGCCCGGATCATCGAGGTGCTGGCAGTCGTCCAGGTCACAGGCCAGGGCCGCGAGCTCCGGAAAGTGTGCGGGCAGTTCACGCTCGGTCAGGGTGCCCAGCCCGAACGACCGCACACCCGGGGTGTCGACCAGCCAGGCGTCCAGGTCGGGGGCGTGTTCGGCGACCGCGGCGACGGTGGTGTGGCGACCTCCATGGCGGCCGATGGCGGCCACGTCCTGCTCGGCCTCGGGCACCAACAGGTTGAACAGGGACGACTTGCCGACACCGGAGTGACCGGTGAACGCCGTCCAGCGCCCCCGCAACGCGTCGGCCAGCTCGTCCAACCCGGCGCCCGTGGCGGCCGACGTCGTGACCACTGGCACGTCCAACGGCGGGTAGGGCGCCATCACGCGGTCGATGACGTCACGATCCACCAGGTCCACCTTGTTGACCACGACCAGCGACGACAGGCCACCGACAGAGGCGGCCACCATCACCCGGTCCACGAATCCCGGTGCCTCGGCGATCCGATCGGCCGACACCACGACGGCGACGGCATCGGCGTTGGCCACCACCACGCGCTCGACGTCGGCATCGTCGTCGGGCGTGCGGGTGAGCCAGGTCCGGCGCTCGTCCAGGCCCAGTACACGCGCCACGTCGGAGTCACGGCGTGGGGGGCGGATCCGGACCCGGTCCCCCACGACGGTCTTGGTGCCGCGCATGGCCCCACCGAACCGTGCCGGCAGGCGCTGGTCGTCGTGGACCACCTCCAGCAGCCCGCGCGCCACGGCGACCACGCGTGCGGTGTCGGCCTCGTCGATGCGTTCCTGGGCCTTGGTGGAACGGTTGGTCCCCCGACGGCGCCGATGGGCTGCCTCGTCGAGGTCGTCGTAGTCCTCTTCCCAGAGGTCCCAGTCGATGCCACTCATGGGTGCAGGAAACCACACCGCCGTCCACGCGGCGCCGGACGGGGGTTGCCCCGACCCCCGGTCGGCGAAGCCGCTGACCGCTCGGGGACCGGGCGACGCCGTCCGACGAGTCGCTGCCCACAAGTCCGAGAAGGCCGGTGCCGGCTTCACTAGCGTGGGTCGAGGTGGGCGATCGCTGCCTGCCCCCGCGCGTGATCGCCACACCCCAGCTGACCTGTCACCCCGCGACCCCGACCTCCGCAACGCAAGGAGCACGTCCATGTCCGACGCCATCGAGGACCTCCTCCAGGAAGATCGCACGTTCCCGCCCCCGGAGGAGTTCACGGCCGCCGCCACCATCAACGACTCGTCGTTGCGCGACGCCGCCGACGAGGACTGGCTCGGGTTCTGGGAGGACCAGGCCCGCCACCTCGACTGGATGTCGGAGTGGGACGAGGTCCACTCGTGGGACGAACCGTTCGCCACCTGGTTCGGCGGCGGCACCCTCAACGCCTCGGTCAACTGCCTCGACCGCCACGTCGAGGCCGGCCACGGCGACCAGGTCGCCTACCACTGGATCGGTGAACCCGACGACCGCATCGACATGACCTACGCCCAGCTCAAGGACGAGGTCTGCAAGGCCGCCAACGTCCTGCGGGAACTGGGCGTCGGGCGAGGTGACCGGGTCGCGATCTACCTCCCCATGATCCTCGAACTGCCCATCATCATGCTGGCCTGCGCTCGCATCGGGGCACCCCACTCGGTGGTGTTCGCGGGCTTTTCGTCCGAGGCGCTGCGCAACCGCATCAACGACTCGGACTGCAAGGTGCTGGTCACCGCCGACGGCTCGTACCGACGCGGCTCGGTCTTCCCACTCAAGGACATGGCCGACGAGGCACTGGAGGACACCCCGTCCATCACCAACACCCTGGTCGTCCGGCGCACCGAGGCCGACGTGGAGATGACCGACGGCCGTGACCTGTGGTGGCACGACGCGATGGAGGGCCAGTCGACCGAGTGCGAACCGGAACAGATGGAGAGCGAGGACCTGCTCTACCTGCTGTACACCTCCGGCACGACGGGCGCGCCCAAGGGCGTGATGCACTCGACCGGTGGCTACATGACGCAGGTCACCTACACGCACCGCACGGTGTTCGACCTCAAGCCCGACACGGACGTGTACTGGTGTGCGGCCGACATCGGCTGGGTGACCGGCCACAGCTACATCGTGTACGGCCCGCTGGCCAACCGCACGACGTCGGTGATGTACGAGGGCGCCCCCAACTTCCCGGCCGAGGACCGGCTGTGGTCCATCATCGAGGAGTTCGGCGTCACCCAGCTCTACACCGCACCGACCGCGATCCGCGCCTTCATGAAGTGGGGTGACGAACACCCGGAGTCGCACGACCTATCGTCGCTGCGCCTGCTGGGGACCGTCGGAGAACCCATCAACCCGGAGGCCTGGATCTGGTACCACGAGGTCATCGGCAAGGGCCGGTGCCCGATCGTGGACACCTGGTGGCAGACCGAGACCGGGGGCATGATGATCGCCCCGGTACCGGGCGAGATCACCACCAAGCCGGGCTCGGCGACCCTGCCGCTGCCGGGCATCTCGGCCACGCTCTACGGCGAGCAGGGCGAGGAGGTCGGGGTCCCGGGTGGCGGCTACCTGGTCATCGACCGCCCGTGGCCGTCCATGATCCGTGGCGTCTGGGGAGACGAGCAACGCTTCAAGGACACCTACTTCTCCCGCTTCGAGGGGGTCTACTTCGCCGGTGACGGCGCCAAGCGCGACGCCGACGGCTACTTCTGGTTGCTGGGACGGGTCGACGACGTCATGAACATCTCGGGCCACCGGATCTCCACCACTGAGATCGAGTCGGCCCTGGTCAGCCACCCGGCCGTCGCCGAGGCGGCCGTCGTCGGGCGCCAGGACGACATGACCGGCCAGGCCATCGCCGCCTTCGTCACCACGCGTGGCGAGGTCGAGGAGGACGCCGACCTCGCCACCGAACTGCGCAACCACGTGGCCAAGGTGATCTCCCCGATCGCCAAGCCCGCCTCGCTGCTGTTCACCGGCGACCTGCCCAAGACCCGGTCCGGCAAGATCATGCGCCGGTTGCTCAAGGACATCGCCGAGGACAAGGAACTGGGCGACACGACCACCCTGGCCGATGCCGGCGTGGTCGACTCCATCAAGGAGCGCTACCTGTCCGACAGCGCCGACGACTGAACGCGCCAGCCACGAGGACGGCCCGGGCAACTCGCCCGGGCCGTGTTCGTGCGGTGGTCGATCCGCGCGGTCAGGCCGCGGCGGCCGCCACCGTGCGGGCGCGCAGCGACGGGACGATGACGAAGGCGGCGAACACCGCCAGCACGTCGATCGGGACGTCGTGGTCGTCGAGCGCGTCGCCGGGCTTGATCGACAGGCGGCCGAACATGTGGGTGAGGTCCAGCAATCGCGGCCCCGACAGGTCATCGGTGACCTCCCACCGGAACGGACCCACACCGTGCTTGGAGATCCGGGCGCGCATGTCCGACAGGGTCACCTGGCCGGCACCGTGGCCCAGCACGCGCAGGGACGCCAGCCGCGATCCTCGACCGCCGTCGACCAGCGTCGTGTACCCCCGTCCGTGGCGGACCTCCAGGCGACGTCCGTCCATGGTCACGATGTCGCCCTGGATCCGCCCCAGCACATCGTCGTCCCCATGCAGTTCCCACTCGTCGTCGTTGCCCGACCGCCAGGTCAGGCCCCCGTCGCGAAGGGCATCATCGAGTCGGCTCACGGTCGGTCCTCGGGTCGTTGGTACGTGCGTGGGGTCGGATCGGGGTCCGGTCGCGAGCCTAGGAGCGTCACCCGGAGTTCGCGGTCGCCACGCACCGGGACTCCGGCCGGCTCAGGCGCCCGAGGCGTCACGGTGGGCCACGACGTCGTCCATGACGAGCGTGCGGATCGGCCACGGGATCGAGAAGCCGTTGCCCTCCAGCGCGGTCTTGGTGGCCCGGATCACCCGGTCGCGGGTCCCCACGACACTGGAGCGCTGGGCCCGCGACCAGTAGCGCACGTCGTAGTCCACGCTGGACTCCGCCAGGCCGGTGCAGCGCACCGACACCGGTGGGCTGTCCAGCACACCCTCGATCCCGGTCACGGCCTCCTCGACCAGTGCGGCGACCGCGTCGTGGTCGTTCCGGTAGTCGATCCCGAAGGCCACCTGGGTGCGGATCACGCCCGAGTGCGTGAGGTTGACCAACGTGGACTGGAAGACCTGCGTGTTGGGGATGATGACCATCTCCCCGTTGTAGGTCCTGAGCCGCGTGGTGCGCAGGTCGATGTCGGTGACCAGGCCCTGGTACTCCTCGATCACGATCTCGTCACCGGCGCGGAACGGCTTCTGGATGATCACGATCAGTCCGGCCACGAAGTTCTCGAGGATGCCCTGCAGCGCCAGCGCGACGGCCAGGCCGGCGATCCCGAGTCCGGCCAGCGCCGCGCTGACCGACACCCCGGCCACGGAGAACGCCAACAGGATGAACAGCACGACCACGACGATGCGGACCAGCCGTTCGGTCAGGTTGGACACCACCACGTCGCCGCCCGCGCGCGTGATGCCGCGGCGCGACGTCCGGCCCACCGCACGGGCCACCAGCACCCCGATGACCACCAGCACGACCGCGACCAGGATGAACGGGATGTTGGCGACGAAGCCTTCCCACAGCCCGAGCACCGAGTCCCAGATGAGCGTCGTCGCCTCCTCCACCGATGCCGGCGGGTCCATCGTGACGGTGGTGGCCGGTGTGGGCACCGACGTCGGGACGGGCGCGGTCTGGGCCAGGACGGCAACGGGCAGGGGCATCGAGACATGACTCCGGGACGGGCGGCACAACGGCCTTCCCAGCCTACGGCGTGGCACCACCACGCCCCGTCACACCGCCCCGCCACACCGTCCCGCCACGCCGTCCCGCCACGTGGGCCCCATCCGGAGCGACCGCGCCCGACCCGCGCGACCGCGGCAGGTGCTCGTCCCCGTCACGGTCGGCTCCTACGGTTGGCACCCAGACGCCGTCCGGCGACCGCGATCCACGGCCTCGCGCCGCACACTCGCCGGTCGCGCCACAGACCACACCGGAATCCGCATCGTGAGTGACTACCGCGCCAGCAGCATCAGCGTCCTGAAGGGCCTCGAAGGCGTCCGGCGACGACCGGCCATGTACATCGGCTCCACCGACGTCCGGGGCCTCCACCACCTCGTGTGGGAGGTCGTGGACAACGCCGTGGACGAACACCTCGCCGGCATCGCCACCGAGATCCGGGTCCGGGTCCTCGACGACGGCGGCGTCGAGGTCGCCGACGACGGTCGGGGGATCCCGGTCGAACTGCATCCGGACGAGCAGCGACCCGCCGTCGAGGTGGCACTGACCACGCTGCACGCCGGCGGCAAGTTCGACCAGCAGGCCTACGCGGTGTCGGGCGGACTCCACGGCGTCGGCGTCTCGGTCGTCAACGCGTTGTCCACCCGGACCGCGGTCGAGGTCACCCGCGACGGTGCCCGCCACGTCATCACCTTCTCGCGCGGCGACCTCGACCAGGCCCTGGAGCGGGTCGGCAAGGCCCCCAAGCGTGCCCACGGCACCACGGTGACCTTCTGGCCCGACGACGAGATCTTCGACACGGTGGAGATCGACTACGACCGCATCGCCCAGCGGCTGCGCGAGACGGCACTGCTCAACGCGGGCCTGACGTGTGTGCTGGTCGACGACCGGACCGGTCGCTCCGAGACGTTGCACTTCGCCGACGGGCTCAAGGACTTCGTCACCGAACTGCTCCACGGCCGCGAGCCCATGGTCGACGTCCTCACGATCCACGACCAGCGCGAGGTCGACGGTGTCCCCATGGCGCTGGACCTCGCCCTCACCTGGACCGACGGTTTCCACGACGAACGGTTGCGCTCCTACGTCAACGTGGTGCGGACAGCCGATGGGGGCACCCACGAGGAGGGGTTCCGCCGGGCCGTCACGGAGGTCTTCAAGGACGCGTCCAAGACCTCCCGCGCCCTGACCAAGAAGGACCCCGCCCTGGTCGGCGACGACCTCCGCGAGGGCATGGTGGCGGTGGTGTCGCTGAAGATGGCCGACCCCCAGTTCGAGGGACAGACCAAGGGACGGCTGGGCTCGTCCTCGGCCCGCAGCTACGTCCAACAGGTCGTCGGGGACCACCTCCGCGCCTGGGTGCGGTCCAACAAGTCACAGGTGAACAAGGTGGTCGCCCGAGCCGTGCTGGCCGCCCGGTCGCGCCAGGCCGCCAAGGCCGCCCGTGCACTGACACGTCGCAAGGGCCTGCTGGACTCCCAGTCGGCCGGGCTGCCGGGCAAGTTGGCGGACTGCACGTCGCGCAACCCCTCCGAGACCGAGCTGTACATCGTCGAGGGGGACTCGGCGGGGGGATCGTCCAAGATGGCCCGCGACCGCCACACCCAGGCGATCCTTCCGCTGCGTGGGAAGGTGCTCAACGTCGAGAAGGCGCAGCTCCGCCGGGTGCTCAAGAACACCGAGATCCAGGCCCTGATCAAGGCGATCGGGTGCGGGGTCGACCCCGAGTTCGACTACGACAAGCTGCGCTACGACAAGATCATCCTGATGGCCGACGCCGACATCGACGGTGGGCACATCACGACGCTGCTGCTGACGTTCTTCTTCCGCCTGATGCGGCCGCTGGTCGACGGCGGGCACCTCTACCTCGCCCAGCCGCCGCTGTACCAGCTGCGCCACCGCGGCAAGGTCGTCTACGCGATGAGCGAGGCGGAACGCGAGGTGGCCCGCCGCCAGGAGTTCCGGGCCAACGCCAACGTCGACGTCCAACGCTTCAAGGGCCTGGGGGAGATGGACGCCGAACAGCTGTGGGCCACCACCATGGACCCCAACCGCCGCACGCTGCTCCAGGTCGGTGTCCCCGACGCCGAGATCGCCGACGAGCTGTTCGACCTGCTGATGGGCTCGTCGACCGCACCGCGCCGGGACTGGATCGTCGACAAGGCTGCGTTCGCCACCAACCTCGACGTCTGACCGCTGGGGTCTCGCTGCCGGGTCGAGCGGCGACGAGGCGGGGGGACACCGTGTGGTGTCCCCCCGACGTCGTGTGGTGCGGCTCGCGTCAGCGGCCCCGACCGACCGGCACCTCGACCGTCGCCGTCGCCGTCGTGGTGTTGCCGGCGTCGTCGGTGGCCCGGTAGGTGATGGTGTAGGTGCGACCGTCACCGCTGCCCGAGCGCTCGGACCGCAGCCGGAACGTCGTGTCGTTGACGATCACGATGTCGTCGACCGTGTCGCCGTCGCCCTC
This sequence comes from Nitriliruptorales bacterium, assembly GCA_024637135.1. GTDB lineage: Bacteria > Actinomycetota > Nitriliruptoria > Nitriliruptorales > Nitriliruptoraceae > Salsipaludibacter. The sequence goes on from JAGXFT010000090.1 coordinate 29,890, forward strand.
ACCGTTGTCCGGTTCGTCCGACACCACCGACACCAACTCGACCTCCACGTCGTCGTCGAGGTCGTCGCTGACCTCGATCGTGGCGCGGACGACGCGATACTTGTGGTTCGGGTTGAGCAGCACGTTCGGCGTCACGGTCACCGTGAGCGTCGGCGGCGTGGTGTCGACCTGCGGCATCGCCAGGCCCACCAGCACCGAGTCGTGGTCCGACGCGCGGTACGGGTCGGGCGCGAAGATCGCGTCCTGCCCGTCGGACTTGAAGGACGTGTCGTAGTCCAACAGGTCCGGCTCGTCGGCGTTGGCGTGCCACGCGGCCGCGCCGGTCACGTCGTCGACCAGCGCGGGGTTCGCCAGCGCGTAGTCGAGGTAGCCCAACTGGCCGTCGAACACGTACGAGTAGGCGAACTCGCCGCCGTACTCGGCCAACAGGTCGGTCCAGCCGGCGTCGACCAGTACGTCGATCGGGTCCTCCTTGTCATAGGAGTTCAGGTCCCCGATGATCAGTGCGTTGTCCGCGCCGGTCCCGGTCGGGTCGTCGGCCATCCAGTCGACCAGCGCGGCCGCGGCGTCCGCGCGGACCTGGTTGCAGTTGCCCTGCCCGTCCGGGTCCTCCGGATCACCGACGTCGGCGCACGACGACCCCTTGGACTTGAGGTGGTTGACCGCCACGGTGACGGCCGAACCGGTGGCGTCCTCGACGAAGGTCTGGGCCAACGCCGGTCGGTTCTTGTCGTCCAGGAAGCGGGGGTCCACGTCCTGCTCGAGGATCGCGTAGTCACCGGTCGGGGTGACCGTCGCCGGCTTGTAGACCAGCGCCACCTTGATGGCGTCGGTGCCGATCGGCCCCGTGGGGACGTAGTCGTAGACCTCGCTGCCCAGCTCGGCGTTGAGGGCGTCGACCAGGATCCCGACCGACGCGTCGTCGTTCTGGATCTCGATCAGCCCGAAGACGTCCGCGTCCAACTCGGCCAGCGCGGCCACGATCTTGGCCTGCTGGCGCTCGAGCTCCTCCGGCGTGTCCGCTCCGCGGCAGCCCGCGTCCGGTCCGACCTCGGGAGCCGGGCAGACGTTGGTGCCGTCGTCGATCGACGTGAAGTAGTTCAGGACGTTGAAGGATGCGACGGTCATGGTGCCGCCGACCTCGGGGACGTCGGGCCGCGGGTTCACGACCGTGAAGTCCGCGCCCTCGGTCGGCTGGATCCGGTACAGGCCGAAGGTCTCGTCGAGCACCCCGGTTGCGTTGGTGACCAGGTCGCCACCGCGGAACCGGTTGTCGAGGCTGAACGGCTCACCGTTGGGGTGGCGCGTCACCTCGGGGTTCTGGGCCGACAGGCCGTCGTCCAGCGTGATGCGGTTGAGCGTGTTGGACTCGGCCAGCGCGACCGCGTCGTCCGAGCCGGGCTCGAACACGGCCGTCGGCTGGTACTGACGGTCGGTGCCCAGGGCCACTTCGCCGAAGCGGTCGAAGTTGAAGTACTCGAGGATGGCGAGGTCCTGCGGGAGCGTGACGTACATGCCCTCGAGAGCCTCCCACTGCGCGTCGGTCATGGGCAGGGTCACCTCGACCGGGGCCGGCAGGCTGCCGTCGCCCTCGCACAGGACCACGTTGTCGGCGTAGACCTGTGTCTGGCTTGAACCGCCGGAGGTGTACTCCCCCGCGTCCCCGGTGACGTGGACCACGTCACCGACGGACACGTCGAGGCTCGTGGCACCGCTGCCCTCGTAGACGAAGACGCCGTCGGAGGTGGCCGCGTCGCCGTCGCCGGTGTCCTGGACGTGGAACCCGTTCAGGTCACCGTCGACACCGTCGCCGTCCTGGAAGTCGCCCACGACGACGCCCTCGATCTCGACCGTGGTACCCGGGACCGGGGTGGTGGCCCCGGAACCCTGGATGCTGGCGATGGTCACGGTCGGGTCGCCGCACTCGCCACCGGTCCCGCCACCGTCGTCGGTGACGGCCTCGTTGGGTGCGCCGGGGGTGTTGTAGGCCTCGCCGACGACCGGGGAACCGGTCTCGCCGTCGATGCCCGCGAGGTCGAAGTCGTTGCGGACCCAGTCGGCGGCCGTGTCGGTGTCGGTCCCGTCGGGGATGCGCGAGGCACCGCCGGGGGTGAAGGACACGCCGTCGTAGTCCGGGGCCAGCACGGTGCTGGTGTAGGTGAGGTCACCGGCGCCGCCGTCGTTCACGGCGACGCCGTCCACGACGTCGCCGAAGCCGGTGGCGTCGACGGTGCCGTCCTGGTCGGCGTCGAGGACGGTCGTGCCGTCCCAGTCCGCCACCAGCAGCAGGGTCATGGTGCCGTTCTGGATGCCTGCGGCGTCCGCGGACCAGAAGCCGTCCGCGTCGGTCGTGCCGACCGGGTGGTCGCTGACGACTTTGCCGAGGCTGCTGGACGTGGAGTCGCCCTCGACCTCGAGGATGGTGAGCGTCGTGTAGTCGGTGTCCGCGTCGCCGTAGACCTCGAGGTACTCGATGTCTGCACCCGTGGTGTCGGACGTACGCGTGTTGGCGGAGAACTCGTTGATGACGACCGTGCCGCCACCGGTCCCGCCGCCGCCGATGCCACAGGTCGACTCGTGGAAGCCGAGGCCGTCGAAGGTGTCGGAGGCGTAGGACTCGTAGCCGGACAGGTCGACCGCGTCGGACGGGTCGGTGTCGGCGATGCAGTTGGCCGGCAGGCGGCGCAGTGTGACGTTCTGGGCGTAGTTGCTGCCGATGGCGATCTGGCCGAACGAGTCCACGACGTCACCGGCGGCGTTGCGCAGCACGATCGTGTCGTCGCCGTTCCACAACCCGGCGCCGGTGGTCTGGTCGGCGTACTGCTCCAGCGCGGTCGCCGCGAACACGAAGACGTCACCGGACGCGAGGCTGCCCGAGAGCTGCTGGGAGAGGCCGGGCGTGGTGTTGGCATTGGAGTACACCTCGAGGACGTAGCCGTCCAGGGCGATGTCGGTGTCGGTGCCGTTCCAGAGCTCGACGGCCTTGTTGGTGCTGGAGCCCTCGACGTACTCGCTGATCAGCAGATCGGTCGGACCGTCGCCGCCGGTGCCACCGTCGCCACAGTCGGCGGTGTGGTCACCGAGACCGGTGAAGTCGTCCTGGTCGAACTGCTCCCAGTCGGACAGGTCGATCTCATCGGTCGGGTCGGTGTCCGCCACACAGTCGGTGGCAGCCCGTCGCAGCGTGACGTTCTGTGCGAACACACTGGTGCCCTCGATCTGGCCGATCGAGTCCACGACCTCACCGGTCGTCCGGCGCAGGACGACGGGGTCGTCGCCGTTCCACAGGCCGGCGCCCGTGGTCTGGTCGGCGAAGGCCTGCAGGGGGTTGCCGGCGAACACGAACACGTCCCCGGCCGCCACGGTCCCGGTCAACGCGAAGGTGCGCGCGTCCGGGGAGCCGTTGAAGTAGACGTCCAGTTGGTAGCCCGACACGTCGATCGGCGCATCGGTGCCGTTGTAGAACTCGACGGCCTTGTTGCTCCCCGAGCCCTCCACGTACTCGCTGATCAACAGGTCGGTCGGTGCCGCTTGCTGGGCGACGGCGGCGGGCGCGAGCAACGCCACTGCCAGCGTGACCGCCAGTGCCAGTGCGCCGTGTCGTGATCCTGGTCCACTTCTCATCTCGGTGCAGTCCTCTGCGGGTCGTCGAGGAGGCCCCTGCATGGTTCCCCCGTGGCCACCTGGGCACACCCCGCTGAGGCTACTGATCGACCCCCGCCCCGACGCTCGCCGGTCGGCCAGCGCGCGCCGACAGCGACGCGCCCGGACCAGGGCAGGTCCGGGCGCGTGCGTGGTGGCCGAGGGGTTCGCTCGGCCGACCACGACGGTGGCCGACGACCGGGCGGGCAGGCCCTGTCATGGGAACGGCGTCTGGTCCCCGGACCGACCCGGGCAACCGATGCACACGGTAGACCCGCCCAGCCGCCGGATGCAGGTCCAGCGACGACGTCGAGCCCCCGGTCGTGGGTCCGAGGGACGGGGGTCCCGACGGCCCTGCGTCCCCAGCCTCCGGGAAGCCGGGACGGGCGCCGAAACCGGGTCTCAACGGCTCCAGCGCCCGAGGTCGGCACGATCACCGGACGCCACCCGGCCCCGTCTCGCTCGCGCCGTCGGGTCGAGGTCACGTTGCCGCACCCTCGGCAGCCGGACGACCACCCGGCATGGCGACTCGCCGACGCGGCCGGACGCGTGAGCCTCCACCACTGGGAGGACGGTCCTTCGTATCCTCGGACGCGCCCGCCCACTGCCCCACAAGGTCACCCGTGTCCCGCCAGCCCACTCTCGCCACCGGATCCGTCGACATGGTGTCGATCGCCGACCGCATGGAACAGGCGTTCCTGGACTACTCGATGTCGGTCATCGTCGGCCGCGCCCTGCCCGACGTCCGTGACGGCCTCAAGCCGGTCCAGCGTCGCATCCTGTACTCGATGTGGGAATCGGGACTGCATCCGGATCGTCCCTATCGCAAGTGCGCATCGGCGGTGGGCGAGGTCATGAAGAAGTACCACCCGCACGGGGACACCTCGATCTACGACGCCCTGGTCCGGATGGCGCAGGACTTCTCGACCCGGGAGTTGCTGGTCGACGGGCACGGCAACTTCGGCTCGATCGACGGCGATCCGCCGGCCGCCATGCGCTACACCGAGGCCCGCCTCGCGTCGTTGTCGATGGAACTGCTGGCCTCCATCGACGAGGACACCGTCGACATGGAGCCCAACTACGACGGGTACGAGGAACAGCCCGTCGTCCTGCCGTCACGGTTCCCCAACCTGCTGGTCAACGGTGCCTCGGGCATCGCGGTCGGGATGGCGACCAACCTCGCCCCCCACAACCTCGGCGAGGTCGTCGAGGCCGCGATCACGATCATCCGCCGCCCCGGGACCAGCCTGGACGAGCTGATGGACCTGGTCCCGGCGCCGGACTTCCCCACCGGGGCACGGATCGTGGCCACCGACGGCATCCGCGAGGCCTACGAGGGCGGCCGCGGCGCCGTCACGATGGAGGCCGTGGCCACCACCGAGACCCGGTCGGGCAACCTCCCCCGGATCGTGGTCACCGAGATCCCCTACCAGGTCAACAAGTCGACCCTGTTGGAGAGGATCGCCTCGCTGGTCGCCGACAAGAAGATCGAGGCCATCCGCGACCTGCGTGACGAATCGTCCCGTGACGGCATGCGGGTCGTCATCGAGCTCAAGCGTGGCGAGGATCCGGCCGAGGTGCTGGAGTCGCTGTATCGCAGCACCGACCTGCGCACCAACTTCAACGTCAACGCCGTGGCGCTGGTCGACAACGCCCCCGTGACGCTGGGGCTGCACGCGATGCTGACCCACTACGTCGCGCACCAGCGCGAGGTCGTCACCCGCCGGACCAGCCACCGACTGGGCAAGGCTCGCGACCGGGCCCACGTGCTGGAGGGCCTGCTCACCGCGCTGGACAACCTCGACGAGGTGATCGCGATCATCCGGCGGTCACAGACGGCGGCCGATGCGCGCGTCGGGCTGATCGAACGCTTCGCCCTCAGCGAGGTCCAGGCACAGGCGATCCTCGACATGCGGCTGCGTCGGCTGGCCGCGATGGAACGGGCGGAACTGGAGGACGAGTACCAGGAGCTGCAGGCCGTCATGGCCGCCCTGGAGGAGATCCTGGGGGACGCTGGTCGGCTCGACGACGTGCTGTGCGACGAACTGGCCGAGGTTGCCCGGGTCCATGCCACGCCACGGCGGTCCCGCGTGGTGGCCGAGGGGATCACCGCCGACGACGTGCTGGCCGGTGGATCCGCGGCCGGGTTCGAGGCACGCGACATCACGGCACTGGTGACCCGCAACGGCTACCTCAAGGTCACGGCGACGCGGCGCCAGACCCCGGCTCACAAGCACCCGCACGACCCCGCCGTCGCGGTCGTGCGCGCCACGACCGACGACGACCTGTTGGTGGTGTCGGCCGATGGGGTGGGGCATCGGCTCGCCCTCGCCGACTTGCCGGTCGTGCCGGCACGCAATCGCGGCACGGCGTTGTCCGGCCACCTCGGGACGGAGGTGGGTGACGTCGTCGGAGCCGTTGCGCTGATCGGAACGGACGCGGTCACGACCGTGTCCGCAGGTGGCCAGGTCAAGCGCACCGAGGTCGCGGAGTACACCTCCAGCCGGACCGGCGAACTCCAGGTCACCGGACTCAAGGATGGCGACCGGGTGGCCACCGTGCTCCTGTCGGGCGACGACGACCACCTGCTGGTCGCCACCAGCGACGGGATGGTCACCCGTTTTGCCGCCGACGACGTGCGCACGATGGGACGCACCGCCAGCGGCGTCGCCGGGATGAACGTGAGCACCGGCGCGCGCGTGGTGTCGGCCACCGCGGTCCCGGGTGGGCGTGACGACGCGGGCCCGGTGCTGACCGTCGGGGCCGACGGATCCGTCAAGGCCACCGGGCTCGACGAGTACCTGGTCAAGGGGCGGGGCGCCAAGGGTGTCACCACCGGGACCGACGACCTGGCCTTCTGCGGGGTCGCGACGGCGGTACACGTGACGGGCGACCCACCGGCGCTGTGGCGGGCCGTCGACGTCGACGAGGCCAGGCGCGCCGCAGGTGGGACCACGACCGGCCTGGTGGTGACGGGTCCTGTCGTGGCCGAACAGGATCCCCGCCGGTCCGACGAGTCGGCCTGACCGGTCGACCGACCCACGTCCTCGGAACTGCCCGGGAACCGGCGTACGATCGTGGGGTCGGCCCGGGGAGCATGGGCCGATCGCACCACCACCCCCCGCCGCCCCCTGCCATCCCGGAGTCCGATCATGGCGTCCGTGACCGCGCCCGGCCTGTCCCCCGCCGTCGACCGCCCGTCACCCCCGACCATCGCCTCCTCGACCGGCCGCGAGACCGGGCGAGTGTCCTGGTTCTGCCCGGACCGCGGGTTCGGCTGGGTCCGGGCCGACGACGGCACCGACCTGTTCATGTCCTACCGCGACCTGCCCGGGTCGGGATTCCGCTGCGTCACCGCCGACGAGCACATCGAGTTCGTGCGCGACCACGACCGCCACGGTGCGGTCGCGCGTTCCGTGACCGTGCTCGCGGGCCCGGACGGGTCCGGGGCCTGACCGCTCGACGGGTCCGGGGACGCGACGGCGTTCACCCGAGGCGTGGCAGGTCCTGGTGGCGCGTCAGCACGTCCGCGAACAGGTCTCCGTGCTCGCCGACGCGCTCGAGCACCTGGTCGAAGGTGAACGACAGGGCGCCGTCGTCGGCCGCGGCGAGGACCTCGTCGCGCGTGACCGGCGTCGAGACCGTGGGCCGCGGACGCGCCCGCAGCGAGTAGACCGCCACGGTCGTCTTCAGTGGCACGTTCTGGCTCCAGTCGACGAACACCTTGCCGGTCCGCGCCTGGCGGTCCATGCTGGTCAGCACGTGGTCCGGGTGGACGCGTTCGAGCAGTTTCCCCACGGCCAGGGCGAACCCCTTGGTGCGGTCGTAGTCCACCTCGTCGTCGTTGACCGGCACGTACACCTGCAGGCCCTTGGATCCCGACGTCTTGGCGAACCCGACCAACCCCAACCGGTCGAACACCTCGAACAGCCAGCCCGCCACCCGGCACGCCTCGGCCATGCCGGCGGGTGGGCCCGGGTCGAGGTCGAACACCACCATCGTCGGGTGGTGGGGGTCGGGCGCTCGACCCATGGGCACGTGCAGTTCGAGTGCCGCGAGGTTGGCCGCCCACACCAACGCGGCACGTTCACGCAGGTCGCAGTGGCTCACGACCTTGTCGCGGCCGACCCGGCCGAGGTCCACGGTGGGCAGCCAGTCGGGGTGGTGCGGCGGGCAGCGCTTCTCGAAGAAGTGGTTGCCATCCACGCCGTCGGGGAAGCGCACCATCGTCAACGGACGGTCGCGCAGGTGCGGCAGCATGACGTCGGCGATGCGGGTGTAGTAGTCGATGACCGCGGCCTTGGTGGTCCCGGTCTCCGGGTACAGCACCTTGTCGAGGTTGGAGACCCGCAACTGACGGCCCTCGACCTCGACGCTCAGGCGGTCAGCCACGGCGGCGGTCCCCGGCCGACGCGGACGGGCGATCAGGCATCGGCCACCGCGGGGACGTGGTCGCGGATCAGTTCGGCCGTGACGGCCGGCGCCTCGTAGGCCGGGAAGTGCGCGACCCCCTGGATCGTGGTGGCAGTCACGTTCGGCAGGCCCTCGCGGTATCGCCGGGCGGCCTCGTGCATGGCCGGGTGGTCGTGGGTCCCGACCGCCACCAACGTCGGTGCGGCGATGTCGCCCAGGCGGTCGCGCAGCGGTGGGTCGATCTCGCGGGGCTGTCCGGCGTCCCACGCCCCCATCTCCCGTGCTGCGGCGGCCATCAACAGCCCCATGACCCGCTCCGGGAACGGTGCGGGCAGGTCCTGCAGGGTCCGGTCGCGCCCGATGAAGAACAGGTCCGCGTGGATCTTGGCGGTGGTGTCGAAGTCGCCGTCCTGGAGTGCCCGGTCGGCCTCGTGCAACCGTTCGAGGTCGTCCGGGAAATCCTGCCAGGCACCGCCGGGCAGGGCCGGAGCCAACAGCACCAGGGACGTCACGGCGTCCGGCGTGGTGGCCGCGACGTCGGCCACGATCCGGCCACCGTTGGACGCCCCCACCCACGAGGCGCGGTCGAACCCGGCATCGGCCAGGACCGCCAGCGCGTCCTCGTGGTCGAAGTAGTCGGCGGACGGGTTCGGGGACTCGCCCTGGCCCCGTGGGTCCAGTGAGATGACCGTGAAGTCGGCCGCCAGGTCCTCGGCCACGCGGTCGTACTGGTGGCGCGACCCGATGCCTGCGGGGACCAGCACCAGCGCCGGTCCGTCCCCGGTGACGTCCCACGCGAGGTCGCTCATGCGGACCTCTCCGCGGCCGATGCGCTCTTGGCGTCCTTGGCGGCCTGCAGGCTCTCCTCCAGCGCCGCCATCAGGTCGACCACCTCGCCACCCTCCTCGACCTCCGGGGGCGTCGCGATCTCCTGGCCCTCGGCCTTCGCCTCGATCAGCGCCAGGACCTTCTCGCGGTAGGAATCGGTGTAGCTCTCGGGCTGCCAGTCGGTCGTCATCGACTCGATGAGCTGCTCGGCCATCCTGACCTCGGCATCCGAGACGTCGAGCTCGTCGCGGTCGGGCAGGTCGAGGCGCCCCGGCTTGATGATCTCGTCGTCGTAGGTCAGGGTGGACACGGCCAACGCGTCGCCCAGCGGGCGGATCACGACCAGGTACTCCTTGCTGCGCATGACGAAGCGCGCCACGGCTGCCTTGCCGGATGCCTCCATCGCCTCGTGCAGGAGCAGGTAGGGCTTGGCCGCGGTGTCCTGTGGGACCAGGTAGTACGACGAGTCGTAGTAGATGGGGTCGATGTCGACGAGGTCGACGAAGTCGGCGATGTCGATCGTGCGCGACTTCTTGGGGTCCAGCGACTTGAGTTCGTCCGGCTCCACCACGATGTACCGATCGGGGGCAACCTCGTAGCCCTTGACGATCTCGTCGTTGGTGACCTCCTCCTCGTCCACCTCGGCGACCTTGCGGTAGCGGATGCGGGAGCTGTCAGACCGGCGGATCTGGCGGAACGACACGCCCTTGGAGTCCACTGCGGTCACCAACTTGATCGGGATGTTGACCAGCCCGAAGCTGATCGACCCGCTCCAGATCGAACGTGGCATCACCCACCTCCTCGTCAGTGTCCGCCCACGATAGTCGGCATGCCCGACGGCGGGTTGGTGGCCGAACCGGCTGAGCACGTTCGTGTGCACGGAAGGCCCCTTCACCCGGCCAGCTGGCCGGGGACGGCATGCGGGAAGTCGGACAGGGTGGCATCGAGGGTCCGTGCACGGCGGCGGCGCCGTCGCGCGGGCGTCGGGCTGCTCGTCGCCGCGGCGCTGGCGTGGACCATGGTCACCTGGGACCCGCCGCGGCCGGTCCCACGCACCGTCGACCGGGTGCAGGTGGTCGACAAACAGTCGGGCCGGCGTGCTCCTGGTCGGCTGGGAGGCCGATCGCTGCGAGCGGCTCGCGTCATCCAGCACGGCGGCCGTCGACCGCGCACGGCTGGTGCTCGACCTGGTGGCCCTCGAGGACGTCAGCTGCATGGCCCAGCAGCCGATCGGCGGCACCGACCCGGTCCAGCGCTGGCGCATGCTCGAGGCGATCGTGCTGGAGGGCGACCTGGACGACCTGGGTGGCAACCGCGAGATCGTGCAGTTGGCCTGTGACCAGCTCGACGTCACCGGGTGCGGCAGCCCCGTCCGATGGCAGTCCTGACCGGCGCGATGTCGCGGATCGCGGCTCGACCCCCTGCGGCGTCCCCGGTGGCTGTCCACCGGAGCAGGGCGACACGGCCGTCGGCGGCGTCAGGCGCGGGTTCGGCGCAGCACGCGGCCGTCGGTGGTCAGGGCGACGACGGCTCCGGTGCGATCGACGTCCAGTGCGTAGGCGGGGACCCCATCAGGCAGTGGCGCGTCCTCGGTGACGTCGCCGTCCGGGCCCAGCCGCCACACGCGGGTGTCGCAGAAGTCGGTCCAGAACGCGGCGCCGTCATCGACTGACGGGGTCGTGGCGACGGCGGCACCGATGATCGAACAGGCACCGTCGGCATGGGTCAGCGTCGACACCGGCGGGCTCGCCTGGGCATCGCAGACGTCCACCCGGCAGAAGTCGCCCTCCCACGCGGGCCAGCCCAGGTCGTGGGGACCGCCGTCGGCCGGGACCACCGTCACTTCCTCGACCGCGTCCTGGCCCACGTCGGCGACGAACCACGAGGTGCCGTCCGTGGCGATCCGCCACGGGTTGCGCAGCCCGTGGGCCCACACGCGTTCGTCGCCACCGCCACCGACGAACGGGTTGTCGTCCGGCACGAGCAGGCTCCCCGGATCGCTGGTGACGTCCAGGCGCAGGATGGCACCGAGCGGCGTGCCGGGGTCGCCCCCGTTGCCGAAGGCGTCGTTGGCTCGGCCACCGTCGCCCAGCGCGAGGTACAGCATCCCGTCCGGCCCGAACACCACCGACCCACCATTGTGGTTCGAGGCCGGCTGGGCGAGTTCGAGCAGCACCTGCTCGTCCGCGGGATCCGCGAGGTCACCGTCCGGCGCGGTCGGGAGGCGAGACAGCACCGTGTGGCCGTCACCAACCGCGCTGTAGTGCACGATCACGGCGTCACCTTCGGGCGTCACCGCCGCGTCCAGCAGCCCACGTTCGCCCTCGCGCTGGACCCGGTCGGACAGGTCCAGCCGGGGCGTGCCGTCCAGTTCGACGATGCGACCACCCAGTTGCACGACCAGGTCCTTGCCGGACCGCGGGTCGACCAGCAGGGCGGCCGGCTCGTCCAGTCCCGCTGCGACCTCGACCCAGGCCGGGTCGCCGGCGGCACCGGCGTCCGGCGGCGCGTCGTCGGACCGCGTGGGTGTCGATGACGTGTCCGAGGGAGCGGCGGCGGCACCGATGGTGGCGCTCGGGATCGGCGTGCCGGATGTCGACGACCCGTCGGCCGCGGTCACCACGTCGTCGGCCGCTGCGGACGAGTCAGAGGGCGCGACCGACTGGTCCCCGCTGCATGCCGCCAACAACAACACGGTCGTGGTCGCGACCACGACGACGGTCCGGTGTGCTCGTGATCCCCGCATGGTCGTCCCTCGGTGAGCGCCCCGCGTCGGCCACGGTACGGCCGCCCCACCGATCCCGTCGCGCCGCCCACCGCGGATCCCGATTCCCGACCGACCGCGACTAGGGTGCCCGAACGAGCGACCGGTGGCGACGCGGAAAAAGGGAGCGGCGGGGCCTGGAGATCCCACCACGGGAGGACGACTTCACCGCCGACCCGGTGGAGTTGTTCTTCGACCTGTCCCACGTGTTCGCGTGCTCGCAACTGGTGGCACGGTTCGTGGACGACCCGACCCCGCCCGGTGTGGCCCGGACGCTGCTGCTGTTCGTGCTGATCTGGCTCCCGTGGACGCAGTTCCACTTGTCCGCCAACGCGGTGTCGGGCAACTCCCGGACGGTGCGCATGTGGTTCCTGGTCGCCACGGTCGCCTCCATCCCGATGGGGGCCTCGGTGGTCACCGCCTACGACAGCGGCGGACCGGTGTTCGCCCTGTCCTCGGCCGTCATCCTGGGCATGGGCCTGTTGACCGTGGGCGACGCTGGCTCATGCGGGGGTGTTCGCGGGGGTCACGGCTCGTCGGTGACGTCCCGCGGATCGATGTCGACACGTTCACCGCGATAGACCGGATGGCGGAAGTGGCCCTGGGGCGTGGCCTCGAGGTAGGCGACCCGGACCACCACTCGCGGGTCCGTGGGGACGAAGCCGTCGGGCAACGTCGGGACGTCTCCCACCGGCACCGGACGCGACGAGACCAGCGCGTGCAGCCGCTCGCCCTCCTGCGCGGTCAGGCCCGACCCGACCGATCCCAGGGCGATCCAGTCGACCGCCTCGGGGTCCCATCTGGCCAGCGCCAGCGAGCCCACGGGACCCGTCCGCGCGCCATCGATGCCACGCCAGCCCACGACGACGGCGTCGGCCTCGCGGACCCGCCGCAGCTTGCGCCAGTCCCGGGATCGGACCCCGGGGCGGTAGGGGCTGCCCCGACGTTTGCTGACGATCCCCTCCATCGCGCGGTCGTCGACCACCGCGAGGATCGTCGCCATGTCGGCCACGACCGGCGACACCGCCCAGGCACCGCCCGACGGCACCAGGTCGGCGAGGGCTGCCCGTCGGTCCTCCAGGGCACGGTCGACGACCATCTCGCCCCGACGTCGCAGCAGGTCGAAGGCCATGAACTGGCCGGGATGGGTCTGGCGCAGGGTCGCGATCCGCATCGTGTTTCTCACGTGCATCCGCCGGGCGATGCGGGCGAAGTCCGGACGCAGGTCGTCGTCGAGCACCACCACCTCGCCGTCCAGCACCGTTCCGGAGGGCAGTGCCGCCGCCAACGGATCGAGTTCGGGCCAGGCGACCGCCACGTCGTTGCCGTTGCGCGTCAGCAGGCGATGGCCGTCGTCGTCGACCACGAACAGCACCCGGATGCCGTCCCACTTGAACTCATGGGTCCAGTCGGGACCGGCCACGACCGCCTCGGTGCCGGCCGTGGCCAGCATCGGTGACAACTCGGGCATGCGACCTCGGAGCCGGACGTGGCCCAGCCTACGCATCGACCCCGGGTCGCCGTGCCCGGACGACCGGTGCGTGGACGCTCGTCGGCTGCACCGTCTCGCCCGCCTTCACCGTCGACGGCTTCGAACCGGCCCCGCCCGGCTTCGAGCCCGGTCGCTGAACCCGATGCGGTCACCGAGGACGCCGTCACCGAGGACGCTGTTACGGTCACGACTGGACAGGAGGCAGGCATGGCGAACATCGTGGTCACCGGCGCCACCGGGGCGGTCGGGGGCGGTGTCGCCCGCGCCCTCGCCGAACGCGGCATCGACCAACGTCTGGTCGTGCGCGGTGACGCCGCCCGGGCCCCCGACCTGCCCGGAGCCGACGTGGCCGTGGCTGCCTACGACGACGCCGACGCGCTCGCCGGGGCCTTCGACGGCGCCGAGACGCTCATGTTCGTGTCCGGAGCGGAACATCCGGACCGCCTCGCCCAGCACCGGACGGTGGCACGGGTGGCCGGGGAGGCCGGGATCCGGCGCGTGGTCTACACCTCCTTCCTGGGCGCGGCGCCCGACTGCACCTTCACACTCGGACGCGACCACTTCCACACCGAGGTCGCCCTGCGCGAGGCGGGCATGGCCCTCACGGCCCTGCGCGACGCCTTCTACCAGGACGTCCTGCCCTCCTTCTTCGGCGACGACGGGGTCCTGCGTGGTCCGGCCGGCGACGGGCGGTTCTCGCCGATCGCGCGCGCCGACGTCGTCGACGTGGCAGTCCAGGCCCTGCTCGACGAACGCTGGGCCGACCATTCGCTGGCACTGACCGGGCCAGAACTGGTCGACATGGCAGACGTCGCCGGACGCGTGGGCGCCGTCACGGGTCGCGACCTGTCCTTCGTCGACGAGACCGTGGAGGAGGCCTACGAGAGCCGCCGGGAGGGGTGGCCGGACGCGGCCGAGTTCGAACTCGATGCCTGGGTCACCACCTACACCGCGATCGCGGACGGGTCGCAGGCGGTGGTGTCCGACGACGTCGAGCGCGTCCTGGGCCGACCCCCCACCGACCTCGACACGACCCTCCGCCAGGTCACGTGACCGACGACGCCCACGAGGACGACCGCCTGCTCGACGGACCCCGGCCACCCGGCGGGCACGCGGGGGTCCCGACCTCGTTGACCCCGTTCCAGCGACACGTGGTGGCGGTGGTCGAGGCGCTCGCGCCCGGCGATCTCCTGACCTATGCGGAGGTGGCCCGGGAGGCCGGCCATCCGGGCGCGGGCCAGGCCGTGGCCAACGTGCTGCGGCGCGTCCCCGGCCTGCCGTGGTGGCGGGTCCTGCCGGCGTCGGGACGCCTCTACCGGACCCACGC
>JAGXFT010000091.1 GCA_024637135.1 Nitriliruptorales bacterium
GCCCTGGGGTCGGCCGGGACCACGCGCGTGTCCATGGGCGCCCAGTCGTTCGTGCCGCACGTGTTGACCACCCTTGAACGCCAGCACGACGTCGACCGTCCACTGGCCGCGGTCGCCGAGGCCCGTGCGGCCGGCATCGACCAGGTCAGCCTCGACCTGATCTACGGCACGCCCGGGGAACGCGACCAGGACTGGGCGCGCACGGTCGACACCGCGTTGGCCGCCGGGGTCGACCACGTCTCGGCCTACGCCCTGTCGATCCACGCCAACACCCCGTTCGGGCGAGCCCGTGCGGCGGGCACCCTTCCCGACGTCGACGACGACGTCGCGGCCGACCGCTTCGACCTCGCACGGGAACGGTTCGCCGCCGCCGGGTTCGACCACTACGAGGTCAGCAACTGGGCCCGGACCCCGGCGCGCCGGTCGCGCCACAACGTGCTGTACTGGCGGCACGGGGACTACCTCGCATTCGGGGTCGGCGCGCACGGCCACCTGGACGGGCACCGGTGGTGGAACCCACGCGGGACCGACGCGTGGGTGCGGGCGGTGGAGGCCGGGCAGGATCCGACCGCCATGCGCGAGGACCTGGACCCGGAGGAGCGCCGGCTGGAGCGACTGCTGCTCGGCCTGCGACTGCGCGACGGCCTGCACCCCCACGACGCCCCGCCACTGGACCCGATGGCGCTGGAGGACGCGATGGCCAACGACCTGGTCGAGACGGCGTGTGGGCGGATCCGGGCCACGGACCGGGGCTGGTACCTGCTCGACGAGGCCGTCCGTCGCCTGGCCTGAACGGCACGGACACGGATGCGCGTCGGGACTGCCGGACGGGTCCGTCGGACATCGGCCCGACACGACCCACCGCTATCGTGCGGTCCAGTGACGAGGAGCCCCGATGAGTCCCCCGACCGACCCGCCACCCCCGCCCCCGTCCGGGGTGCCACCGAACCCGGCACCGCCCCCACCGCCGTCCCACCCGACGGTGGCGGAATCGACCGGGGAACCCGACGACGCGGGGTCATCGGCCGGTCGGACCGGCCTGGTGGTGGGCGCCGTCGTGGCCGTGCTGGCCGTCGTGATCCTGGTCGCCGTGCTTGCCGGGCTGGGCGGCGATGACCCCGTCGCGGTCACCTCGCCGACGTCGCTCGGGACGGCGGCGCCGACGGCGATGGCCACGGACCCGGCATCGACCCCGAACGACTCGACCGGCTCGGACGACACGCCGATCCCGACCCCGACCACGTCGGACGAGTCGACCGCCTCGCCTCCGGCGACCTCGGCGGACGTGGACCAGCTGCGCGACGACTGCATCGCCGGCGACCAGTCGGCCTGCGCGGACCTGTTCCTGCAGGCCGCACCGGACTCCGACGACGAGCGACTCGCGATCGAGGGACTCGCCGGCGCCGCCGACGGAGTCGAACTGTCCGACGAGGCCCAACTCCAGGCGCTCGACCTCGCCTGGCAGAACGCGTCGGACTCCGAGCGGGAGACCCTCTGCAGCACCTACGTCGTCACCGCCGACGCGGTCGTGGACGTGCTGATCAGCCTGGTCGGGGACGGGTTCGACGACAGTGTGGTGCTGGACTTCCTGGACGAGCAGTGTTCCTGACCCGCCTCCCCGGTCCGACCCGGCCGGCTCCTCGACCCCATGACCCCATTGATCGGACGGCCCGTGACCACCGATGACCACGGACCCGGTGCCGCCCACCCGCACCTGCCGTCACCGCCCCACGATCGCGACCACGCGACGGGCGAGCAGGACGGGGACAGCCACGCCGGGTCGCCGCCCCCGCCGGCGGTCCCACCCGTGCTGACCGACGACGAGCCGGCGGCGGACGCCATCCCGGCCGAGCCGGCACCCGACGTGCCCGCGGGGGAGGACGCGACGTCGGCGACCGGCGACCTGGCACCGCCGACGGTCGACGCCCAGGACGACTCCCACGACCCGGCCCCGACGACCACCTCGGCCGACGGCGTCACCGCCGACCTGTGGGCCTTCCGCTTCGACGACCCGGTGATGGCACAGGAAGCGCTGCTGGCCGCGATGCGACTGCAGCGCCGCAACCGGATCCAACTGGACGACGCCGCCATCGTCGTGCGGGACGATCGCGGCCGCACGCGGATCATCCAGACCAAGGACATCTCGACCGGCCAGGGCGCCATCTCGGGGTCGTGGCTGGGCCTGCTCGCGGGCATGTTCGTCCCCGGCCCCGGTGCGCTGGTGGGCCTGGCCCTGGGCGCGGCCGCCGGCGGCCTGTTCGCCAAGTTGCGCGACAAGGGCATCAACGACGACGAGATGAAGCAGTGGGGCGAGCAGCTGGGCAACGGCGAGTCCGCGCTGTTCCTGCTGGTCGAGGACTGCCACCAGATGCGCGCCCTCCACGAGGTGTCGCGGTTCCCGGCGACGATCCTGACGGCGACGGCTGCTCCCGACGTCATCGAGCGCGTTCGCGAGCGCCTGCCGGTGGATCCCTGGGGTCCGTGACCCGAGGAGCTACCTGCGTCCGGCGAACCAGGCTGCGGCGGCACCGGCGGCCACGGCCAGGACGAGGACGAGGCCGATCCGGCCACCACCGCCACCGTCGCGTTCCCGTGGCTCGGGATCCGGTGCCAGCGGACCGCCGCCGGGCGCCGTCCCGACCGACCCGAATGCACGGGCCAGTTCCTCGGCCTGCACCCGGGCCGCGCGGCGTTCCTGCGTCGCGACCTTCTTGCTGGCGCTGGACGACTTGGCCTTCTTGGCACCCAGGGCGGCCACGGCGACCGCGCCCACGCCGGCGAACACCTTCGGACCGAGGTTGCCGGCAGCCCCACCGACGACGTCGGTCAGGGCGTCGGGAACGGCATCGGTGAGTCGGTGGACGTCTCGTTCCAGGGCGGCCTTGGTCGCCTCGATGTCCTTCAGGGCTTGATCTGTTGCTTGGCCCATGCCACGTCCTCCTTGATCTTGGTGGTCGCCACGCTGGGGGCTTCCGACCCCTTGGTGGCCTGTGAACGGGCGATCAGCAGCGCGATGAGGAGGAACACCAGGAACACGGCGCCGATGATGACGAACGCCAGCCAGTCCGGAACGACCCGGGTGAGGCCCAGGGCGCCGGCCACGCCGAAGAAGCCGAGCATGTAGAGGGCCATGACCGCGGCGGCACCGCCGGCACCGGCTGCCTTGCCGAAGTGGCCCGCGGCGTCCGACAACTGGGCCTTGACCAGCGCGATCTCCTGGCGCACGAGCGTCTGGACGTGGCTGATGATGTTGGTCGCGGCGTCCGCGGCCGTGCTGGCCCCGTCACCCTGGCCCCCACGGGGGGATCCTGCTCCGGACATGGTGGCTCCTTCCTCGCTGGAACGGTAGGGCATGGCACCCGGCCGTGCGACGCCAACCGGTCGGGGAGGCACCCGGCACTACGATGGGACCGACGAGGAGCCGGCATGCTCGACGAAACCGTGGTCGTCGTGCTCGACGAACGCAAGGAGCAGATCCTGCGTGCCGTCGTCACCGAGTACATCGCCGGTGGCGAGCCGGTCGGGTCCGCCCGGGTCGTCGCCGTCGCCGGCTTGGACTGCTCGGCCGCGACCGTCCGCAACGAGATGGCCGTGCTGGACGAACTCGGCCTGATCATGGCGCCGCACACCTCGGCCGGCCGGATCCCCACGGACGCCGGCTACCGCGCCTTCGTGGAGATGCTGCGCGACACCGGCGCCCCCGGGTCGATCGAGTCGTCGCAACGCGAACTGGTGGGCCAACTGCTGTCGGCCGCGACCGACGTCGACGACCTGTTGGCGCGCACCACGACCGTGTTGAGCCAGTTGACCCGACTGGTCTCACTGGTCGTCGCGCCGGTGTTCGACGACGCCCACCTGAAACTGGTCGAACTGGTGTCGCTGACACCGCACACGGCGTTGCTGCTGTTGGTCTCCGACACCGGATCGGTCACCAAGCGGGTCCTCGAACTCGGCGAGGCGACCGACGACGACGACGTGGCCAGGGTCCGGTCGGCCTTGCAGGAACGGTTGGTCGGTCGGTCGATGTCTGCGCTGTCGGAATCGGTGTCGGCCATGGGCGCCGACGCGCCGGTCGAACTCCAGGCGGTGTTGTCGGCGATCGCCGCCGTCGCCGCCTCCTCGGCCGCCGACGAGGCCGTCCACCGGATGCTGGTGTCGGGGCGGGCGTCGCTGGCCACCGAGGGCCTGCCCCGCGGCGACCTGTCCCGGGTGCTGGCGCTGCTGGACGAACAGTCGACGTTGGCCCGGGTGCTCGACAACTCGACCGGCGACGACTCGTCCGCGGTGGTGCGCATCGGCCAGGAGCACGACGTCGAGGACCTCGAGTCCACGTCGCTGGTGGCGCAGCGCTACCAGTTGGTCTCCGCCGGCGCCCTGGGGGTGCTTGGTCCGACCCGGATGGACTACATCAAGGTCCTGTCCACGGTCGGTGCGGTCGCCGAGCAACTCCAGGCCACCCTGGCCGACCTCTCCCGCTGACGCCAGCGACGTGAGCAACTCCAACGCGGCCGAGCACAGCGAGTGCGCGCGGCAATACCGTGTGTCGCCGCGACTCCTCCTCCTGCTCGTTCCCACCCTGGTTGTCCGTCATGTCTGACCTGTACGAGATCCTCGGCGTGTCCCGCGACGCGTCCGAGGCCGAGATCAAGAAGGCCTACCGCGCCCGGGCCAGGACCGTCCACCCGGACGCCGGCGGCGACGAGGAGGCGTTCAAGCAGGTCCAGCACGCCTACCGGGTGCTTCGCGACGCCCAGTCCCGGGCCCGCTACGACCGCTTCGGCGACGACGGCACCCCGAGCAGCCGACGCCAGGACCCGTTCGGGTTCGGAGGCTCCGGGGGCGCCGGGGGCGGGGCGGCCGGGTTCGGTGGCATCGGCGACGTCATCGACGCCTTCTTCGGCCAGGCATTCGGCGAACAGCCCCGACGCAGCCGTCAGCGCAGCACGCAGGGTCGCGACGTGCTCGTCCGGACCGAGTTGACGTTGACCGACGTGCTCCACGGGGTCTCCCGGACCGTCGAGGTCGAGGTGCCCGGGACGTGTCGCACCTGTGACGGGTCCGGCTCGGCCTCCGGCGGGGGACCGGTGTCCTGCGAGCACTGCCACGGCCGCGGCCAGGTCCAACAGGTCGTGCGCACGGCCTTCGGCCAGTTGGCCACGGCCGCACCCTGCGCCGCCTGCCAGGGAACCGGGTCGGTGGTCGCCGACCCGTGCCCGGACTGTTCGGGTGAGGGCCGGGTGCTGGACACCCGGGCGGTGGACGTGGAGGTCCCGCCCGGGATCAGCCATGGCGATCGGCTGCGGGTGACCGGTGCGGGCGAGGCGGGCCGCAACGGGGGGCGCGCCGGCGACCTGTACGTGGAGATCCACGTCGCCGACCACGAGGTGTGGGCGCGCGACGGCCGCCACCTGCTCGGCGAGGTCGTCGTGCCGGTGTCCCAGGCCGCGCTGGGCGCCCGCCTCACCATCCCGACACTGGACGGGGACGCCGAGATCGACGTTCCCACCGGCACCCAGCCCGAGGCCGTGCTCACGATCCGGCGTCGCGGTCTGCCCGGGACGGGCGGGGGCGCCCGCGGGGACGTGCGGCTCACGGTCCGGGTCGAGGTGCCGCGCGACCTCAGCGACGTCCAGCGCGACCTGTTGACGCGGTTCGCGGAGGAGCGGGGCGAGGACGCACCCGGGGCCGCCGGGATCTTCGGTCGACTGCGGCGCGCCTTCTCGTGACGCGGCGGCCGACGCGGTCGTCGGGCGAGGTCACGGCGATCGAGGAAGCTGGGGGCCGATCGGTGTCGCTCGGCTCGGCGGTGTTGCGCACGGAACCCGTGGGACTGGTCCTGGCCGGCACCGTCACCGCGGCCATGGATCGACCCTCGGCGACGTCGGTGGCAGCGCTACCCTGCACCTTCTCCCACCAACGCGTCGACCAAGGCCCCAGACCTCCCTTGCTGACCAGCCGCCGCCACGTCCCGACCGGCGCCCTCGCCGCATCACCGCATCGCCCCACCCGGGCGGCCGCGTGAGCGAGTCCGCCGCCGTCCCCACCACCACCTCCGCCACCCTCACGATCCCGGGCGACCAGTCGATGGTTGCCCTGCTGGGCCCCGGTGATCGCCTGCTCGACCTGGTCGCGGCCACCCTGGAGGCCGGGATCCACGTCCGTGGCAACACCATCACGGTCACCGGTGCGCCCGACGCCGTCGACGAGGCGGTGTCGGCCTTGGCCGAACTGCGGGACGTCCTCGCCAGTGGCCAGTCACTGGACGAACCCACGGTCCGACAGGTCCTGCGCATGGTCACCGACGCCGACGCCAGCGATGGCGACCTCAAGCCCGCGGCGGTGCTGTCCGAGGCCCTGCTGACCCACCGGGGCAAGACGATCCGGCCCAAGACGTTGGGCCAGAAGCGCTACCTCGACGCGATCCGGTCCAACACCGTGACGTTCGGGATCGGCCCGGCCGGGACCGGCAAGACCTACCTGGCGATGGCGATGGCCGTGCAGGCCCTGCGTGCCAAGCAGGTCAACCGCCTGATCCTGACCCGACCCGCGGTCGAGGCCGGCGAACGCCTGGGCTTCCTGCCGGGGACGTTGCACGAGAAGATCGACCCGTACCTCAAGCCCCTGTGGGACGCCCTGCGCGACATGATGGACGCCGAGGAGCTGGTCGACCACGTCGACGCCGGCACCATCGAGGTCGCCCCGCTCGCATACATGCGTGGTCGGGCCCAACCGGTGGACACGCCGGTGGTCACCCCCGGTGGCTTCCGTCCGATCGGCGAGCTGAGCATCGGCGATGCCGTGATCGGCTCCGACGGCCTGGCGACCACGGTGACCGGCGTGTACCCCCAGGGGAAGAAGGAGGTCTACCGGGTCACGACCCAGGACGGGGCCTCGACACGCTGTTGCGGTGAACACCTGTGGGCGGTCTGGACGCGGTCCGACCGTCGTCGTGGGAAGGGTCCCCGCGTCCTCGAGACCCGTGCGATGGTCGGACGACTTCGGACGGCCCACTACCGCACGTACGAGATCCCGATGGTCGGGCCTGTCGAGTTCGACCACCATCCGGTGCCCATGGACCCGTATGCCCTGGGTCTCCTGCTCGGCGACGGCTGCCTGACCGGCTCGACCACGCCGTCGTTCGCCACCGCCGACGCGGAGCTCGTCGTGCGCCTGGAGGACGCGCTCCCCGGGGTGCGCCTCCGGCACCGTGGCGGGCCGGACTATGCCCTCAATCGTGAGTCTGGCGGCCGCGGTGGCGTGATCGTGGAGAACCCGGTCACCGGTGTGCTCCGCCGGCTCGGCCTGTTCGGCTCGACCTCCGCGACCAAGTTCGTCCCGCCGATCTACCTCGACAACGACGTCGACACGCGCCTGGGGCTCCTGCAGGGACTGCTGGACGCCGACGGCGGCCCGGTGACCCAACGCGGACGGACCTGTCGCGTGCAGTACACGACCGTTTCGGACCGGCTCCGGGACGATGTCGTCAGGCTGGTGCGATCGCTGGGTGGCGTGGCGTACGCCCGGACACGACCAGCCGCCGGCCGCCGACCGGGCCGGGCTCGCGGGCGGGACGTGCACCATCGATCGGATGCGCACAACGTCGACATCCGACTCCCGGCGCACCTGGACCCGTTCCGGCTGACACGCAAGATCCAGACCTATCGAGACCACGGTGCGGGACCCGTCGCGCGTCGCATCGAGAGCATCGAGACGCTCGGCGAGGCGGAGATGGTGTGCATCAGTGTCGCGGCGGAGGACTCGCTCTACGTGACGGAGGACTTCCTCGTCACGCACAACACCCTCAATGATGCGTTCATCGTGCTCGACGAGGCCCAGAACACCACGCCCGAGCAGATGAAGATGTTCCTGACCCGGATCGGCTTCAACTCCCGTGCCGTGGTGACGGGTGACATCTCCCAGACCGACCTGCCCGGCGGGACCCGATCGGGCCTGCGGGTCGTGCGCGACATCCTCGACGACATCGACGGCATCGCGTTCGCGCGCCTGACCGCCGGCGACGTCGTACGCCACCACATCGTGCAGCGGATCGTCGAGGCCTACGAACGCCACGCCGAACAGCGCGAGGGTGGACCGGCATGACCGTCGAACTGGTCGACGAGCAGTCCGACGTCGCGGTCGACCACCAGCGCCTGCGGTCGCTGGCTGCCCACGTGCTGGAGCACCAGCGCGTGCCGGACGACATGGTCACCAGCCTGCTGCTGGTCGACGAGGCCACGATCACCGGGCTCAACGAGACCCACATGGGCACGGCGGGGCCGACCGACGTCCTGGCGTTTCCGATGGACGAACCCGGATCGTCGCCGCCGGACGTGCCGTCGATCCTCGGCGACGTGGTCCTGTGCCCGGCCATCGCCCACGGCCAGGCGCCCGAGTTCGACCGCACCGGGCCCCGCGAGGTGGAGATGCTGGTCGTGCACGGGATCCTCCACCTGTTGGGGATGGACCACGCCGACCCGGTCGAGGAGGCGGCGATGTTCTCGCTGACCGACGACCTGCTGGGGTCGTGGGACGATGCCGGACCGGGCCGACCATGACCTGGTTGCTGGGCGCGGTCGTCGTGGCCGGACTGGGCGCGGCCGCATGGCTGGCCAGTGTCGAGACCGTGCTGGTCGCGCTCGACCCGGTGACCGCCGTCGGCGCCGGTGCCGATCGCGACGACCGCCTGCGCTGGCTGGTCGAGCACCGCGGGACGGCCCTGAACGCCACCCTGGTCGCGATCGTCGCCGTCCGGGCCGCCACCACGCTGGCGGCGTATGCAGTGGCGCGGACGTGGTTCGTCCCGTTGTGGGCGGCGGTCGTGGGCGGACTCGTGCTGGTCGTGGTGACGGTCGTGGTCGCCGAGGTGGGCCCGCGTGCCCGCGCCCAGCGAGACCCGATCGCGGCCGGTCGTCGACGCGCCGACGGTGCCCGCTGGCTGGCCCGGCTGCTGGGGCCGGTCGCCGGTGGACTGGTGGCCCTGGGCCAGTGGCAGGCGCCCACCACCGACGGCGGGCCCTACCCCGACGACGAGGAACTGGCCAACGAGGACCCGGAGGCGATCGAGGACGACGAACGCGCCATGATCCGGGCCATCTTCGAACTGTCCGACACGATGGTGCGCGAGATCATGGTCCCGCGTCCCGACATGGTGGTCGTGGAGGCGTCCACCGGCTTCGACGACCTGGTGGACCTGCTGATCGCGTGCGGCAAGTCGCGACTGCCGGTCTATCGCGAGGACCGCGAGCACGTCATCGGCATCATCTACGCCAAGGACGTGCTGGAACGCCTCGCGAGCGCCCGGCGGCGACGCTGGATCGACCTGTTGCGCCCCGCAGCATTCGTGCCCGAGACCAAGCCGGTCGACGACCTGTTGCAGGAACTGCAGGCCGCGTCGGTCCACATCGCCATGGTCGTCGACGAATACGGTGCCACCACCGGGCTGGTCACCATCGAGGACATCCTCGAGGAGATCGTGGGCGAGATCGTGGACGAACACGACGACGAAGCCCCGTTGGTGCAGGTAGTGGACGAGGCGAGCCTGCGCATCGACGCGCGCCTGCCGGTCGACGACCTCGCCGAGCAACTCGGCACCCGATTGCCCGACGACGACTGGGACACCGTCGGGGGCATGGTCGTCGCCGCCTTCGGCCGGGTCCCGTCCGCCGGCGAGAGTGTCGAGGTGGGCGGCATCGACTTCCAGGTCGAGGCCGTCACGGGTCGACGGGTCGCCCGCGTGCTGGTCGTCCGCCGCGACCCCCTCGACGCCGAGGCCACCGTGGACACCGAGATCGAGGGAGTGCGAGCATGACCCAGACCGACCAGGTGCCATCGAGCGACGGCGCGCCGTCGGCATCCGACGGGAGCCACGTCCCGGCCGCCGATGCCGTCGACCAGTGGCTGCAGCGAGCGAGGGTCCAGACCTCACGGGCCCATGCCGCCTACTCCGGGTTCGCGGTGGGGGCGGTCGTCGTCACCACCGACGGCAATTCCTACGACGGCGTCAACGTCGAGAACGCGTCGTACTCGTTGACGATGTGTGCCGAACGGGTCGCCATCGGTTCGATGGTGGCCGCCGGTGACCGCTCCGGGATCGTGCTCGTCGCCGTCGCGGGACCCGGTGAGGAGCCGTTGACGCCGTGCGGCAGTTGTCGCCAGGTCATCGCCGAGTTCGCCGAACCCGACGCCCTGGTGGTCTCGCGTGACCGCTCCGGACGGGTTGCCCGATGGACGGCTGCCGAGCTGCTGCCCGTCGCCTTCGGGGCCGGTCGGCTGGAGTCCGGCCAGGCGCGCGCCACCGAGACCGACCCCCCCGACCCCGACGGTGCGATCGTCGCCGATGACGTGGTGGCCCACACCGGCGAGGTCCCGGCGTGACCGAACTCGACGTCGATGCCATCCTGGGCGGGTCCGACGAGGTCGTGCCCGATGGGCATCGCAGCGGGCTGGTCGCGCTCGTGGGACGGCCCAACGTCGGGAAGTCCACCCTGATCAATGCCCTGGTGGGGGAGAAGGTCTCGATCGTGTCGGCGGTGCCGGGCACGACTCGCAACGCCATCCGTGGGATCGTCACCCGGGATGACGCCCAGGTCGTGTTCGTGGACACCCCGGGCCTGTCCAAGCCGCAGTCGTTGCTGGCCCGACGTCTCAACGACGTCGTGCGCGACAACCTCGAGGGCGTCGACGCCGTCGTGTTCCTGGTGGACGTGGCGGCGGGCCTGGGCGCTGGCGACGAGTTCCTGGCACGGGTCGTCGCCACGGTCGACGTCCCGGTCTTCGCGGTGGCGAACAAGGAGGACAGGGTCCGTCGGCGCCCGGGCCTGCCACCCCAGTTGTTGGCCCTGTCAGAACTGGTGCCCGACGCCGAGGTCGTGCCCACGTCCGCGCTCGACGGGTTCAACGTCGACGTGCTGCTCGACCTGGTCGTGGGCGCGTTGCCGCCGGGCCCACGGATCTTCCCGGCCGACACCGTCACCGACCAGCCCGACCGGCTGTTCGCCGCCGAGGTCATCCGCGAGAAGTACCTCGGGCGGCTGCGCCAGGAACTCCCGCACTCGCTGGCCGTGGTGGTCGACGAGATCACGCCCTCGGACGACCGCGACGACGTCGTGGAGGTCTGGGCCAGCATCTACGTCGAGCGGGACAGCCAGAAGGGGATCATCATCGGGCGCCGCGGGTCGACCCTGCAGGAGGCCGGATCGGCCGCCCGCGTCGAACTCCAGGCCTTCTTCGGCTCGAAGGTCCACCTGGACGTCCGCGTCAAGGTCGCCAAGGAGTGGCAACGCGACCCGAAGCAACTCCGGCGCCTCGGCTACTGAGTCTCGGGCAAGCATGCTGCGGCCTTTGGGCGCCGGTTCGCGCCGCAACCTGGTGTGCACGGCCCCGTCCGTCCCGCGGTGACCTGGTCGAGTGAACGTGGCCGATCCTCAGGTGAGGATGCCCGCGAATGCGGTGTGCATGGTCGATTCGAACAGGTCACGGGCGCTGTCGGGCCCCATCCACAGGAACTGCCCGTTGCATTCCAGGGCCACGGCCCCGTGCAGGGTCGACCACCACGCAACCATCAGTGCCGCGAAGCCCCCGGACGTGTCGACACCCGAGTCCTCGGCGATGGCGGCGGCCAGTTCGGCGGCCCCCTCGGGTGCCTCGTCCACGCTCGGCACGTCCAACCGTCCGGCGAGGTCGGCCTCGACAGCCGGTCGAATCAGGGCCTGCGACATCCGGGCGTTGGCGCGGACCGTGTCGCCGTCGGGCGGGGCCGCGTAGCCCCGCACCGGTTCCCCGAACAACAGGTGGAACTCGTTGGGGTGCGCCACCGACCATGACCGGTAGGTGCGCCAGGTCGCTGCCAGCCGATCTCGTACGTCGGCGTCCACCGGCACCGCGTGGGGGACGTGGTGGTCCCGTACCGACTCCGACACCTCACCGGCCAGGCCCTGGGCCAGGAAGAGGTGGTCGGCGAGGTCGTGGTAGCCGTCGGTGATCAACATCGTCAGCAAGGCGTCGCGACCGTCGAAGTAGCGGTACAGCCCCGCTGGGCTGATGCCGACGTCCCGCGCGATCGCACGCAGTGACAGCCCGCCGGGACCGTCGTTGGCGAGGTGGTCGCGCGCGGCGTCCCGGACCCCGGCCAGGAGTTCGGCACGGAGGTGTTCGCGGCGCCCGGTCATGACTGCCTCCAGTCGGGGGGGTTGGTGGGTCGGGTTCGGCTGTTCGCTCGCTGTGCGCCGATCGCGCAAGACGCTACCACACGTTGCAGTGTGAACACTGTTCGCATAGATTGCGAACAGTGTTCACGAAAGGAACCCTGGTGAAGGTCACCGTGCTCGGCGCGACCGGCGGCATCGGCCGCGCGATCGCCCACGAACTCCACACCCGCGGCCACGACGTCGCGACCGCGTCGCGCAGCGGTGACCCCGTGCTCGACGGTGTCCCGTCGACGGCGTTCGACGTCCGCGACCGGGCCGCGACCATCGCTGCCTGTGCCGGCGCCGAGGTCGTGGTCATGGCCGCGCAACCTCCGTACCCCGACTGGGTGGCGGCGTTCCCGCCCATCGTCGACAACGTGCTGGCCGCCGCCGTCGCGGCCACCGCGAAGCTGGTCTTCGTCGACAACCTCTACATGTACGCACCCGCCGACGGCCCGTTGACCGAGGACTCGCCGGAACACGCCACCGATCCCAAGGGACGCCTGCGCACCCAACTCGGCCGGACCCTGCTCCAGGCACACGAGGATGGTCGCGTCCGGGTCACGATCGGGCGCTTCAGCGACTACTACGGACCGCACGGGACCAACTCCGGTCTGTTCATGATGGGCATCTCGCCCGCCCTGGCGGGCCGTCGCCCCCGGGGCCTGTGGAACCTCGACCAGCCCCACACGTTCCACTTCCTCCCCGATGCCGCCCGGGGGTTCGCGACCCTGGTGGAGGATCAGCGGGCCGACGGCCGGGCGTGGGTGCTCCCCGCCGCGCCGGCGACCACCCAGCGCGACCTGCTCGACCTGGTCAGCGAGGCCACCGGTGCCAAGCGCCCGGGCGTCCTGACACACCCGATGATCTGGGTGGGCGGTCTGTTCGACCCCATGATCCGGGAGTCGCGGTCGGTTCGGGTCCAGTACGACCGTCCGTGGGTGGTGGACGCCAGCCGGTTCGAGGCGACGTTCGGCCCGATCGAGGTGACCCCGCACCGCGAGGCCGTGGCCACCACCGTGGAGTGGTTCCGGGCGCACGTGCCGGCCACGGTCCCCCCGGCCGGCGACCGGGGCACCGAGGTGGTGGCATGAGTGCCGCGACCCGCCAGGATGCACGGCACGTCGAACCCACGCCCGGTCCGACCCGCGCACGACGCGTGGTGCGGGTCGTCGCGGCGCTCGTGGCCGTGCTGGTGGTGACCACCGCCGCCGGCTTCTGGTTCTCCCCGATCGGTGCGCGATGGCGGGCGGACGCGGCGGGCCAGCAGCCCGCGGGCGGCGTCACCACCGTCGACGTCGTGGACTCCAACTTCCGCCCGGCATCGGTCCGGGTCGACGCCGGCGACGAGGTGACCTGGCGGTGGTCGGACAGCCAGGACCACAACGTGGTGTTCGAGGACGGCGAGGCATCGTCGGTCCAGGCGGACGGAACGTGGTCGCGGACCTTCGAGCGCCCGGGTGAGTACGCGTACTCCTGCACCCTCCACCTGTTCATGGACGGGCGGGTCGTGGTCGATGGCTGACGGCCGCCCCGGGGCAGCCGGCGGTCCGTAGCCTCCTGACCCGAGCCCCTGGCCCCGGAAGGACCCGGCATGGACCGCACCGCCCTGCGTGACGCACAGCAGCCGCTCAAGGAGAGCTACCACGACGATCCGGCCGCAGCGCTGCTGACCCTGACGGCCACCGGACGCCTGGGGGAGGAGTCGGTCACGTGCTCGGTCGACACCGGACGCCGGGTCGCCGAGGCGGGACTCCATCCTGCCACCGGTGGCGACGGGTCCCGGTTGTGCTCGGGCGACATGCTGCTGGAGGCGCTGGTCGCCTGTGCGGGGGTGACCCTGCGGGCGGTCGCGACGTCGATGGACCTGGCCGTCCGAGGCGGGACCATCACCGCCGACGGGGACCTCGACTTCCGCGGCACCCTGGGCGTGGGCAGGGATGCGCCGGTGGGGTTCCGCGAGATCCGGCTGGCCGTCGACCTCGACACCGACGCCAGCCTGGACGACGTCGCGACGTTGGTCCGCCTGACCGAGCGCTACTGCGTCGTCCTCCAGACGCTGCGCTCGTCCCCGACCACCACGGTCAC
Source organism: Nitriliruptorales bacterium (assembly GCA_024637135.1). Lineage (GTDB taxonomy): Bacteria > Actinomycetota > Nitriliruptoria > Nitriliruptorales > Nitriliruptoraceae > Salsipaludibacter. Next base: position 14,274 of record JAGXFT010000091.1, read on the forward strand.
CGTCGTCTGACGATCGCCCGCGAGGTGGCAGGTGTGCGTCGGTGGTCCGAGGGCAGGACGAGCGACGCACACCCCGACGGGGTGGGTCAGTTGGCGAACGAGGCCGGGTCGGCGAGCCAGGCGTCGCGGCAGCCGGGTCCGCAGAACCACACGGTGTCGCCGTCCTGGTCGACGTGCAGTGATGCGTCGACGGCGGCGACGGTCATGCCGCACACCGGGTCGATCGCGCTCGTGGGCTGGTCCACCACCACGGTGCCGGCGTCGGGATCGCCGCTGACGTCGGCGGGTACCGGCCGGGCCGCGATGATCCCGGCGAGGACCGACACGGCCACCTCGTGGGGTGTGCGCGCCCCGATGTCCAGCCCCGCGGGCGTGTCGATGCGGGCCATCGCCTCGGCGTCCAGGCCCAGCGACGCGACCACCGCCAACCCTCGCCGTGGACTGGCGACCAGGCCGACGTAGGCCACGTCGGCCGCCACCGCGGCGGCAAGCGTCGCCTCCTCGTCACGTCCGTGCGACGCGACGACGACCGCAGCGGTGCCCTCGGGAAGGCCGTCCTGGGCGTCGGCGACCTCCCAGCCGACGGCAGTGGCCACCTCGCGAAGGGCCGTGGCGATCGGCGACCCGCCCACGACCACGGCCAGGGGCGTCGGCAGGTCGGGTTCGAGGAAGATCTCCAGCGTCCCACCCGACAGGCAGGCGTTGTGCACGACGACCTTGCCCTCCCCGGACGGGTCGTCGGTGGGCTCCGGGTCCGGCGTGATCCGGACCACCTGGGCGCGACCCGACGCCAGCACGCGCAGCGACTGCTCACGCACCGTCGCCTCGGCGCACTGGCCGCCGACGAACCCGATGATGGTGCCGTCGGCCAGGACCACGGCCTCGTCGCCGGGCGAGGCCGACGTGGGTCGCTCGGCCAGCACCACCCGGGCGTGCACGAACGGCACCCGGGCCGCACGCAGGGCGTCCGACCGGTCTGCCAGCGTCGTCGCGCTCACCTCGTTGCCTCCTCGGGACCTCGACCGGCGGCCCGGCCGCTCATTCGATCGCCAGGTCGGTCCGCAACGGCGAGCCCTGCAGCGCCCGCCACACGGCGGCGGGCGTCAACGGCATGTCGGCGTGGCGGACCCCGATGGCGTCCAGCACGCTGTTGACGACCGCCGGGGGAGACCCGACGGTGGCGGACTCGCCGACGCCCTTGACCCCGATGGGGTGGTGCGGGGACGGGGTCACGGTCTCGCCCAGTTCCCAACTCGGGCACTCCATCGACGTCGGGAGCAGGTAGTCCATGAACGACCCGCCCAGGTGGTTGCCGTCGGCGTCGAAGGCGATGACCTCCATCAACGCCATCCCGATCCCGTCGGCGAGGCCACCGTGGACCTGGCCCTCGACGATCATCGGGTTGATCCTCGGGCCACAGTCGTCGACCGCGATGAAGCGGCGGACCGTCACCTCGCCGGTCGCGGTGTCGACGTTGGTGACGCAGATGTAGGCCCCGAAGGGATAGGTCAGGTTCGGTGGGTTGTAGACGGTCTGGGCGTCGAGGTGGCCTTCCACGCCCTCGGGGAGTTCCATGCTGCCGTGGGCGGCGAAGGCGGACTCCTGCACCGTCTGGCCGGTCTCCGGGGAGCCCTTGACGAACCACCTGCCCGGTTCCCACTCGAGGTCGTCCGGGTCGCACTCCAGCGAGGTGGCGGCGATGATCCGGGCCTTGTCGCGGATCCGATGGGACACCACCGCCGCGGCCGCCCCCGACACCGGTGTCGACCGGGAACCGTAGGTGCCCAACCCGAACGGGGTGTTGTCGGTGTCGCCGTGGACGACGTCGATGTCCTCGGGTGGGAGGCCCAGTTCCTGCGAGACGATCTGGGCGAAGGTGGTCTCGTGGCCCTGGCCCTGGCTCTGCACGCTGATGCGCAGCACCGCCTTGCCGGTGGGGTGGATGCGCAGTTCGCACCCGTCGGCCATCCCCAACCCCAGGATGTCCATGTGCTTGCGTGGCCCGGCCCCGACCCCCTCGGTGAAGAACGAGATGCCGATGCCCATGACCTCGGTGGACTCGCCGGCGTCGAACGCACGCTGCTTGTCGGCCTGTTCCGCGCGCAGGTCGTCGTAGCCGGCCATGTCCAGCGCCTTCTGCAGCGCCCGCGGGTAGTCCCCGGAGTCGTACTCCCACCCGGTCGGGGTGGTGTAGGGGAACTGTTCGGGCTGCAGCAGGTTCTTCATCCGCAGTTCGGCCGGGTCCATGTCCAGTTCGTCGGCCAGCACGTCGATCATGCGCTCGACGAGGTAGACGGCCTCGGTGATGCGGAACGAACACGCGTAGGCGACCCCGCCGGGGGCCTTGTTGGTGTAGACCGCGCGCACGTTGCAGTGGGCGGCGCCGTAGTCGTAGGACCCGGTGAAGATGTGGAAGAACCCGGCCGGGTACTTGGTCGGCTGGGCCACGCCGTTGAAGGCACCGTGGTCGGCCAGCACGTCGACCCGCAGGCCCTGGATGTCGCCGTCCCTGGTGGCCGCGATCGAGCCGGTCATGTGGTAGTCCCGGGCGAACGAGGTCGACATGAGGTTGCCGGCGCGGTCCTCCATCCACTTCACCGGCTTGCCGGTCACGATCGAGCCCACGATCGAGCACACGTAGCCGGGGTAGATCCCGACCTTGTTGCCGAACCCGCCGCCGATGTCGGGGGAGATGACCTGGATCTTGTGCTCCGGCAGCCCGGCGACCAACGCGTACAGGGTGCGGTGGGCATGCGGCGCCTGGGTGGTGGTCCAGATGACGAGCTTGCCGGTGACCGGGTCCATGTGGGCCACCGAGCCACACGTCTCCATCGGAGCCGGGTGCACGCGCGGGTAGAGCATCTCCTGGGTCACCACCACCTCGGCGTCGGCGAAGACCCGGTCGGTCTCCTCGAGGTTGCCGGCCTCCCAGTCGTAGATCTTGTTGTCGGTGCGTCCTTCGAGGTCGTCGCGGATCACGGGGGCGTCGTCCGCCAGTGCCTGCTTGGCGTCCACGACCGCCGGCAACTGCTCGTACTCGACCACGATCCGGTCCCGAGCGTCCTGGGCCAGGTACCCCGAGTCGGCCACGACGAAGGCGACCTCCTGGCCCTGGAAGCGGACCTTGTCGGTCACCAGCACCGACTGGGTGTCGTTGGACAGGGTCGGCATCCACGCCAGCCCCAGTCCTTCCAGCACCTCGCCGGTGATGACCGCGTGGACCCCGTCCATCGCCTCGGCCGCCGACGTGTCGATGGACACGATCCGGGCATGGGCCATCGGCGAGCGCAGGATCGAACCGTGGAGCATGCCGGGCAGTTTCACGTCGTCGACGTAGTGGCCCTGGCCACGCAGGAATCGCGCATCCTCCTTGCGCAGCATGCGGCCGAAGCCGATCGGGTTGCCCGCCTCGCTCAGCGGTGCGTCCGGGGTGGTCTCGGTCGCCGTCATGCCGTCACCTCGTCGGTCGCGTGGTCGTCGGCGCTCGCGTCGTCGCCGGCCGCCGTGCCGTCGCCGTGCTCGGCCGCCCACCGCACCGCCCGGACGATGTTCTCGTAGCCGGTGCAGCGACACAGGTTGCCGGAGATGGCCTCCCGGATGGTGGCCTCGTCGGGATCGGGGTCACGGTCCAGCAACCACTGCCCGGTCATCAGCATCCCGGGGGTGCAGAACCCACACTGCAGACCGTGTTCCTGCATGAAGCCCTGCTGGAGCGGGTTCAGTTCGCCGCCGGTGTCGAGGTCCTCCACGGTGCGGACCTCGTGCCCGTCGGCCATCACGGCCAGCACGGTGCAACTCTTGACCGGTTCGCCGTCCACCCACAACGTGCAGGCACCGCAGTTGGTCGTGTCACAGGCCCAGTGGGTGCCGGTGAGGCCGAGCTGGTCTCGGACGAAGTGCACGAGCAGGGTGCGGGGCTCGACCTCCCGGGTGACCTCGGTGCCGTTGACGGTCATCGTGACGTCCATCGTGGTGGCCATCAGGCGTCCTCTCGCAGTGAGTCGTCCCGTGCTCGGTCGGCGGATCTCGCCAGCGCTCGCCTGGTCAGTTCGCCGGCCAGGTGGCGCTTGTAGTCGACCGGGCCCCGCTGGTCGGCGGTGGGGTCCACCGCCGCCGACACGATTCCGGCGGCGGTCGCGAACGCGTCCGCGTCGGCGGGGCCGCCGACCAGGGATTCCTCCGCCTCGGGGCAGGTCATGTGGGTCGCACCGACCGCGGCCAGCCCGATGCCTGCCTCGGCGATGGTGTTCCCGTCCATCCGCAGGAACGTGCCTGCCGCGGCGACCGCCCAGTCACCGACGCGGCGCTCGACCTTCTCGTAGGCACTGCCCACCGAGGTCCGGATCGGGACCCGCACCTCGACGACCATCTCGCCGTCGCCGACCACGGTTTCCCACGGGCCGGTGTGGAACTCGCGGATGGGCACGGTGCGCCGACCGTCGGCGGACTGCACCACCACCGAGCCACGCAGGGCCGTGATCACCGCCGACAGGTCTTCGGCCGGGTCGGCCTGGCAGACCGAACCTCCGATGGTGCCCCGGTTGCGAACCAGCGGGTCGGCGATCTTGCGTTCGGCGTCGGCGAAGATCGGCCAGTGCTCGCCCAGGATCGGGTCCGTGAGGATGGCCGCATGGCGGACCAGGGCCCCGATGGCGATCTCGTCCTCGCCCCCGCCGCCCCCCTCGCCCCCGGCAACGACGCGGACGTGGTCGAGGCCAGGGACGTCGTTGATGTCGATCAGCACCTCTGGCAGCGCGAGCCGGAGTTTCATCATCGGCAGGAGGCTGTGGCCGCCGGCGATCAGCCGGGCCTCGTCACCGTGGTGGGACAGGCGTTGCAGTGCCTCCTCCACCGTCGCGACGCGTTCGTAGTCGAAGGTCTCGGGCACCTGCACGTCGGACTCCCCGTCGATGGTTGCGACTCGAACGAGTAAACCGCGCGGGGGATGCCGACGAGGGTGTTTCGCGGGTTGGGTCCTCGATCGTGCGGTCAGGCAACGTCGCCGAGCGTGTCCGCTGGGGGGAGGGGGCGGTCCCGTCGTGTCGTCCGGGGCCGCCGGCGACGGGGTCGGGACGCCCGGGTCAGTGGTGGGGCGCAGCACCGTCGTGGGCGGCGTCGGGACTGTCGACGTGGTCGGCGTCGTACAGGTCGGGTTCGAGGTACATCTGCACGGTGTGGCTGACGGCGGCCCGGACCGCGGCCTCGGCGCCGTCGATGGCATCGGCGACCTCGGACTGGCTCAGGCCACGTGTGAACTCGACCTTGCCGGCCACCAGGACCTCCTCCGGACCGATGTGCTGGGTCCGCAGGTCGATGATGCGGGTCACCTCGGGGGCACCCGACACCGCTGCCACGATGTTGGAGGTGTCGTCGTCCGTGGCGGCCTCGCCGATCAACAACGACTTCATCTCCAGCGTGAGGAACGCCGCGATCGCCACGAGCAGGATGCCGATGCCCAACGTCCCGATGCCGTCCCACACCGGGTTGCCCGTGGTGGTGGTGAGGCCGATGCCGATCAGGGCGAGGACGAGGCCGAGAAGGGCTCCAGTGTCCTCCATGAGGATCACCGGGATCTCCGGGCTGCGGGCTGTCCGCAGGTACTTCCACCAGGTGCGGCCCCCCTTGACCTTCCTGGCCTCCACCAGGGCCGTTCGGAATGCGAACGCCTCGGCCACGAGCGCGAACCCGAGGACGCCGAAGGCCCACGCGACCGACTCGATCTCGTGCGGGTCACGGATCTTCTTGATGCCCTCGTAGACCGAGAAGCCACCGCCGACGGAGAACAGGACCAGCGCCACGACAAAGGCCCAGAAGTAGCGCTCGCGGCCATAGCCGAACTGGTGTTGGTCATCGGCGACCTTCTGCGCTCGCTTGCCCCCGAGGAGGAGAAGGCCCTGGTTCGACGTGTCGGCGACCGAGTGGATCGACTCGGCCAGCATCGACGATGATCCGGTGAAGAGAAAGGCCACGAACTTGGCCACGGCGATGCCGCCGTTGGCGATCATCGCCGTAACGACTGCCTTGGTGCCGCCACCTGCCGCCACTGCTCGTCCTCGGATCGGGGTCCCTCGACATCGCGACAGCATAGGCGCCACCCCCAACGTGACTGGCCAGCGGAACGTCGGACGCGGGCGGACGTGGCGACCGTCGCCGGGAACAGCCGCGGGTGCCGGCGGGTTGGCATGGTCGATCCGACAACCCGACCACGAGGACCTCCAATGGCCACCGCGACGTTCAACGGCACCGTGATCGCCGACAGTGACGACATCGTCACCGTCGAGGGCAATGCCTACTTCCCCGCAGACGCGGTCGACGACGGCTTCCTGCGTGACAACGACATGACTTCGGTGTGCCCGTGGAAGGGCACCGCGAGTTACAAGGACGTGGTCGTCGATGACCAGGTGGCCGCGGGTGGCGCGTGGTTCTACCCGACCCCGAAGGACGCCGCTGAGGAGATCACCGGTCGCTA
>JAGXFT010000092.1 GCA_024637135.1 Nitriliruptorales bacterium
CGCCGTGGCCATCGCCGAGGTGAAGATCCGCTCGGCTGGCACGTCGAGTCCGCGCGATCGCAGCCGGTGCGACAGGTCGGCTGGCGTGTACAGCGGGTTGTTGGTCACCACCAGGTACTGCCGGTTGGCCTCGTCGAGCCGACGCAGGAACTCGGCGGCGCCGTCCAGCGGCGTCGAGCCGCGGACCAGCACGCCGTCCATGTCCAGCAGGAAGTGTCGTCGCGTCATGGTGCCAGAGCCTACAGACATCCCCCCCACACCCATCTCCCCGTGGTCACTCGCAACGTCCAGCCGCTTCGCCGAAGGAGGGCGGAGAACGAGCCGTTGTCGACCCCGGTTGCAGCGTGAGAACGAGCGCAGCGAGTTGCTCAAACCTGACCGAGGAACGAGGTCAGGCGCTAGCGGTGGTCGATGATGCGGGCGGCCTTGCCCTCGGACCGGTCCAACGTCCCCGGGTCGGCCACGACCGCGTCGACCGTGACGCCGCACTGCTGCTTGACGGCGGACGCGAGGTCGTCGGCCAGTCGGGCGGCGTCATCGGGCGTGGTGTCGTCGCGGCGCTCGACCTCCACGGTCAACCGGTCGAGGCGGTCCGGCCGGGTCAGGACGCAGCGGTAGTGCGGGGTCAGCCCGGCGATGCCCAGCAGCACCTCCTCCAACTGGCTCGGAAACACGTTCACACCCCGGACGATCATCATGTCGTCGTGGCGCCCCACCACCTTGTCCATGCGGCGGAAGGCCGGTCGGGCCGTGCCGGGACGCAGGGTCGTCAGGTCCCCCGTGCGGTACCGGATGATCGGCAGGGCCTGCTTGGTCAAGGAGGTGAAGACCAGTTCGCCCTCGTGGCCGTCGTCCAACACCTCACCGGTTTCGGGGTCGATCACCTCCGGCAGGAAGTGGTCCTCCCACACGTGCAGGCCGTCCTTGGTGTCGACCGACTCCTGGGACACGCCCGGGCCGATCACCTCGCTCAGCCCGTAGATGTCGACGGCGTGGAGGCCGGCGCGACCCTCGATCTCGGTGCGCATCGCGTCGGTCCACGGCTCGGCCCCGAAGATCCCGACCTCCAGGGTGGTGCCGGCCGGGTCCATGCCGCGTTCCTCCATGCGGTCCAGCATCGCCAGGAAGTACGACGGCGTGACCGTGATGATGCGGGGTTCGAGGTCGACGATCAGGTCGATCTGGCGGTCGGTACGACCCCCCGACACCGGCACGACCGTGCAGCCCAGTCGTTGGGCACCGATGTGGATGCCCAGCCCGCCCGTGAAGAGCCCGTAGCCGTAGGCGTTGTGGAGGACGTCACCGGGTCGTGCCCCCGCGGTCACCAGCGACCGCGCGACGACCTCGCCCCAGATGTCGAGGTCGGCCGCGGTGTAGCCGACCACGGTGGCCTTGCCGGTGGTGCCGGAGGACGCGTGGACGCGGGCGACCTGTTCGCGTGGCACCGCGAACAGGCCGAACGGGTAGTGGTCGCGCAGGTCGGCCTTGGTCATGAACGGGAACCGCGCGAGGTCGTCGAGGTCGTGCAGGTCGTCGGGATGGACGTCGGCAGCGACGAAGGCATCGCGATGGTGCTCGACGTTGGCGAAGGCGTGGCGAAGGCTCCACTGCAGCCGTGTCACCTGCAGAGCCCGCAGCTCATCCACGGAGGGATCGTCGGCCGCGTCGATGATGGGGTCGTGCGCGGGCGGGGGAGTGGGCTCCATGGTGGCTGTCCTCGTGGCGACCGTGGCCGCCACGCTAGTCACCTGGACGCTGTCTGCCGACCCCGGCCGGTCGTCGTCGATCGGTCGATCCGATGGCGTTCGTGGCGGTTAGGGTGGCCGCGGCCGCGGACCGCGGTCGCCCGCACCGATCACACAGGAGGCCGTCGATGGCCGTCACCATGACCATGGAGGAACTGGCCGGGGCCGACGGCCTCGACCTGGGCACGTCGGACTGGGTGGAGGTGACCCAGGACCTGGTCGACCAGTTCGCCGACGCCACTGATGACCACCAGTGGATCCACGTGGACGCCGAGCGGGCGGCCGAGGGACCGTTCGGGGGCACGATCGCGCACGGATTCTGGACGATCGCGATGCTGCCCACCCTGCTGGGCGGGATGATGGAGGTCTCGGATTCCAAGATGGGTGTGAACTACGGCTCGGACCGGGTCCGGCTGACGTCCCCTGTGCTGGTCGGCAGCCGCGTTCGCGCGGTCGCCACCATCGACCACGTCGAGGAGAAGGCGGGCGGCCTGCTGATGCACGTCGACGTGACGGTCGAGATCGAGGATGCCGACCGCCCCGCCCTGGTGGGCCGGATCCTCCTCCTTCGCATGTGACGGCCTGACCTCGCTGCGCTCGGTCAGGTTGCAGAACTCGCTCCGCTCGTTCTGCGCGGCGAGTTGCACCACAGGCACCTGCGGGCCGGACGAGCGCGCTCGTTCTTCGCCACGGCACGACGAGACGGGCACCCCCGCAGGGGTGCCCGTCGTCGTCGAGGTCGCCGATTTCAGCTGAGCTGGAAGCAAGGCTCGTCGAAGGCGTAGCCGGCCGCGGTGTCACCCGCGAACTCCGGCTCGACGACGGTCAGCCCGGTCGCGCCGTCGGCGCTGGGCTGGCTGATGTTGGACGCCCGCACGGTCTGGTCGGCCGGGGAGGCCGACAGGTCGAGATCGGGCAGGGCGCCCTGGTAGTCCACGGTGGCCGTGGTGGCGGCTGCCGCGACGCCCTCGGGCGTCAGGTCGCCGGACTCATAGGCAGCCTCGAGGACCGACAGCAACGGGTAGGACATCAGCCACCCGTAGGTGGCACCGTCGTTGGCGGGCTCGGGGATGGCCTCACGCAGGGCCTCGTGGGCCGGCGTGTCACCCTCGTAGGGGGCGAACGGTCCGACGACCAGGTAGCTGGCCTCCAGGACCGGGCCGACCGGCGAGTCGAGCAGCGCGCCGTTGTAGGTCGGGTTGGAGCCGATGTAGCGCCCCTCGTAGCCCTGTTGGGCCAACCCACCCACGATCTGGCCGAGTTCGGTCGGGCCGGTCGCCATGAAGATCGCGTCCGGCGCCGGGTCCAGGCCCGCGAGTGCGCCGACCGTGGCCGCGACGTCGCCGCCGGCCGAGATCGGGACCTGTTCGATGTCCTCGCCCATGACCTCGATGCCCTGGGCCTCGGCGGCAACGCGAGTCCCGGCCGCCCAGTCCTCGCCGTAGTCACCGGGGAACTTGACGATCGCGATCGAGCCGACCTCGTCGGCGACGTAGTCGACGCCGTTCATGGCCGCCGCGCAGTACGACGACCCGGACTGGAGCACCAGCGGGTCGAAGTTCCACCCGGACCACCAGGTCATCGGGCCGGCCACCATGTTGTCCGACGCCATCGCATCCGACACCGACAGGGTCTGGGACGTGCCCAGCGACTGGGCCAGCGCCAGCACTTGGCCGCGGATGGATTCGTACTCCTCGGCGTGGATCTGCGGGTTGTACTCGGCGTCCTGGGTGTACTCGCTGATGTTGACGTCGTAGGCGCCGCCGACGCCGCCGTCTTCGTTGACCTTGGTCCAGAAGGCCTGCTCGGCCTCGGTGATCGGCACGCCCAGCGGTGCGAACGGTCCGACGCTGAGGTCAGAGATCACGCCGAGGTAGATGCAGCCACGGTCGGGACTGCCGTCCGGGCACGGCTCGGCGGTGACGCCGCGACCGATGGCGACCTCGCCGGTTGCCGCGGTGGACGTGGATTCCGAGGGCGCGCTCGTCATTTCGGATGCGCTCGGCGCGCCGCTCGGCTCGGAGGTCATCTCCGATTCGGGCGCCGAGGTCGCGTCGTCGGCGGGCTCGTCGGAGCCACCGCAGCCGGCCAGGACCAGCGCCGCGGCAGCAGCCGCGGCGATGGCGCCGCGGGCAGGTGTTCGCAGGTGTCTCATGGTGTTTCTCCTCATGTCCCGGCGGACCGGGGGTCGGGGTCGTTGGGTGGCGCGTCGGCACCACCCGGTGATCGGTGGACTAGTACGAGAACGGGAAGGCACGCCAGTAGTTGCGGATGCGCAGCCACAGGCCCATCAGGCCACGCGGCTCCAACAGCACGAAGGTGATGAGCAGCGAACCGTAGAGCAACTGTTCGAGTTGGAAGGTGTCCAGCGGGAAGCCGGCGTCGCCACGCCAGAACGCCAGTACGTCGAAGATCGGCGTCACGACGTCGCTGATGGGCCCCGCCATGCTCGGCAGGGTGGCGATCAGCAGCGCACCGACGATCGCCCCCGGGATCGACGAGATCCCGCCGACCAGGATCATGGCGATGAACAGGAACGACAGGAGCAGGTTGAACTGCGTGGCCTCGATCGTCTCCAGCCGCATCGCGAACATCGCACCGGCCAGCCCGGCGTAGGCCGACGACACGGTGAAGGCGATCAGCTTGGTCCGGGTCAGGTCGATGCCCATGACCTCGGCGGCGACATCGCGGTCACGTACCGCCTGGAAGGCGCGGCCGATGCGCGACCGGACCAGGTTGAGGGCCAGGATCGTGAGCACGATCGCCACCACCAGGCTGAACCAGTACAGCAGCGCCGAGCGTGCGACCTCGATGCCCAGGATCGGCCCGGTGCGGGCGAGGTCGATGCCCAGCAGGGTGGGGTCGGGTGCGGCGCGTCCGAAACCGACCCCGCCGGTCAGGGATGACCACTCGCGCAGGACGTGGTCGCCGACGAACACCAGGCCGAGCGTGACGATGGCGAGGTACAGGCCCTTCAGGCGGGTGGCGATCGGGCCGACCAGGAGTCCGGCCAGCCCGGCCACGATCCCTGCGGCCGGGAGCCACACCAAGATCTCGGGGATGCCCAGTCCGACGGTGGTGCCGGTGGACTCGCTGGAGATGAAGGTGGCGGTGTAGGCGCCCACCGCCAGGAAGAAGGCGTGCCCCAGCGACAGTTGGCCGGCGAACCCGGTCACCAGGTTGAGCCCGATCGCGCCGACCACGTAGGCGAGCCCCGCGATCAGCAGGAACAGCAACCCGTTCGACATCCAGATCGGCGCGCTGAAGGCCACCAGCAGCAGGGCGGTGAGCCAGAAGGCCTTCGTGGGCGTCCGCACGAGCGCCATCGCCTGGCCGTGGTCGCCAATCATGCGTGGGCGGGCCATCAGCGCACCTCCGCAGTCGGTGCGCCCGGCGGGCGCGTCGCGTTGGCGTGGGTCGGGACGATCGTCGTCGGCATGGTCACACCCGCGTCACTTCCCGGGTCCCGAACAACCCGTAGGGCTTCACCAGCAGCACGATGACCATCACGATGTAGGGCACGACCTGTTCGAAACCGGCGCCCAGCCACGGGGCGGTGCCCGGCTGGTAGGCCCCGACCATCCGTTCGATCACGCCGATCAGCAGCCCGCCGACGATCGCCCCGCGGATCGAGTCCAGTCCGCCCAGCACGATGACCGGCAACGCCCGCAACGCGAACACCCATGTCGATCGCGACAGCGACGAGTTGCCCATCGAGATGAACGTGCCGGCAATGGCGGCCATCGACCCCGCCAGGGCCCATGCGAGTCCGTACATCCGGCCGACTGGGATGCCCTGGGCCATCGCCGCCTCCTGGTCGAAGGCCGCGGCCCGCATCGCCAGGCCGAACTTGGTCGTGCGGTAGAACACCAGCAGCAGGCTGATCACCAGGATGGCTCCCAGCACCGTGGCGATGTTGGAGCGCGGGATCGTCACGCCGCCCCAGTTGACCACCTGCAGCCCGAACGGGTCGCCGACGGTGCGCTGGCTGATGCCCAGCAGGTCGTCGGTGATGACGCGCAGGACGATGTCGAGGCCGATCGTGACCATCACGGCAGAGAACGGCGGACGCCCGACCAGGGGTCGCAGCAGCACGCGCTCGACCAGCCAGCCGACCGCAGCACCGATCACCGCGGCGAGCACCAGCGCCACCCAGAAGTTCCACCCGATCACGGTCGCGAAGTACACCGTCCAGTAGGCCCCGAAGACCATCAGGGCCGGTTGGGAGAAGCTGAGCACGTCCGTCGCGCGGTAGATGATCACGAAGCCCAGCGCCAACAGGGCGTACACCGTGCCCAGGGCGAGTCCCGACGACAGTGCCTGCAGGAAGAACGTCATGCCCCGCTCCCGGCATCGGACCCGTCGTCGGCGTCGGACCCGGCGTCGGTGCCGGCGCCGCCGTGGGCCGGCCGCCGGCCACCCGAGTACATGTCGTCGATCAGGGCGGCGAAGATGCGCTCGATCGCGGTCCGCTTGACCTTCTGTGTCGCCGTGACCTCCCCGTCGTCCTCGTCCAGTTCCTTGGGCAGCAGCCGGAACTGCTTGACCTCCTCGACCCGCGCGAACTTGGCGTTGGTCGTCGCGACCTCGCCGGCCACCAGGTCGACGACCTCGGGACGCTCGGTGAGGTCGCGGTAGGTGGTGTAGGTGATCTTGCGGGCCTGGGCCCAGTTGCCCACGATGTCGCCGTCGATCCCGATCAGCGCCGAGATGAACTTGCGGCGGTCGCCGATGACGATCGCCTCCTTGATGAACGGCGAGGTCTTGAGGCTGTTCTCGATCTCCGACGGCGAGATGTTCTTGCCGCCGGCGGTGATGATGATGTCCTTGATGCGGTCGACGATGCGCAGGTGCTGGCCCTCCCACTCGCCCACGTCGCCGCTGTGGAGCCAGCCGTCGGCGTCGATCGTCTCGGCGGTCGCGTCCGGGCGGTTCCAGTACCCGGCGAACACGGCCGGGTGGCGGACCAGGATCTCGTTGTTGTCCTCGTCCAGCTTCAACTCGATGCCGGGCACGGGTCGGCCGACCGTGCCGAGCCGAATGTCGTCGAGCGGGTTGGACGTCGCCAGCGCGCAGTTCTCGGTCTGGCCGTAGGCCTCGGACACCGGCACGCCGATGCCCATGAAGAACTCCAGCAGTTCCGGCGCGATCGGTGCCGCGCCGGACACGGCGGCCCGGGCGTGCTGCAACCCCAGTCGTTCCTTGAGCGCCCGGAACAGGAACACCTCACCGGCCGCCTCCAGCGCGCGGGTGGCGGGCGTGTGGTTGCCGTTGTTGGCGACCTTGGCCGCACCGATCCGCGTCGCGACGCCGGACCACACCGCCCAGTTCGCCCGCTTGAGGCGTGACGCCGACGCCATCCGGACCGACACCCCGGCGTGCATCTTCTCGAGGATGCGGGGGACGGTGGCGAAGATGGTCGGCTGGACCTCGGCGAGGTCGCGCGTGACGGTGTCGATGGACTCGGCGAAGTGCACGGTGGCGCCCAGCCCGGCCCCCAGCCACGACGTCAGCAGGCGCTCGTAGACGTGGCACAGCGGCAGGTAGCTCAGCAACCAGTCGCCCGGACCGATGGGCGGCTGGAAGAATCCGTCGGCCGAGCCCGCCGTGGCAATGGCGAAGTTGATGTTGGCGACGGTGATCATCGCGCCCTTGGGCGGACCGGTGGTCCCCGACGTGTAGATGAGCACGGCCAGGTCGTCGTCGGCGATGTCGGCGAGGCGCTCGTCGACCGCACGAGGGTGGGCCTCGCGGTGCGCGCGTCCACGTTCCAGGAAGTCGACCCACGACAGCAGCCGGTCGTCGTCGTAGTCGCGGACGCCCCGTTCCTCCAGGTACACGACCACCTCGAGGTCGGGGAGGTCACCGCGGTCGAGCTCGAGGACCTTGTCGACCTGCTCCTGGTCCTCGGCCACCAACACCCTGGCCCCGGCGTCGGCGAGCATGTAGCCCACCTCCGCGGACGGGTTCGTGGGGTACAGCCCCATGCACGCGGCCCGGATCGCCTGGGTGCCGAAGTCCGTGGTCACCCACTCGAAGCGGTTCTCGCCCTGGACCGCGACGCGGTCGCCCACCTCGATGCCCAGCGACAGCAGGGCGTGGCCCACCAGTTCGGCCTGGTCCCAGTACTCCTCCCAGGTGATGTCCTGCCACACGCCCAGGTGCTTCTCGCGCAGGGCGACGGGCGACGGGGGATCGGCGGCGTGCCCACGCAGGCGCAGCACCGGCGCGTCGGTGACCGGGCGGTCGAGGGTCGGCGGCGTCGCGATGGCGCTCATCCGGTCACCTTCGCCACGGCGGCGTCCTCGACGTCCTCGCCGGATCCCCCCAGGTAGGCGTGGATGACCGCCGGGTCACGCTGCACGACCGACGGCACGTCGTTGGCGATGACCTCACCGAAGTCCAGCACCAGCACGCGGTCGGCCAGGTCCATGACCAGTCCCATGTCGTGTTCGACCATGATGATCGTGATGCCGAGCTCGTCGCGGATGTCGAGGATGAAGCGCGCCATGTCCTCGGTCTCCTCGAGGTTCATGCCGGCCACCGGCTCGTCGAGCAGCAGCAGCTTGGGCTCCATCGCCAGCGCCCGGCCCAGTTCGATCCGCTTCTGGACCCCGTAGGGCAGCATCCCGACCAGGGAGGCCCGGTGGGGTTGGAGGTCGAGGAAGTCCACGATCGCCTCGACGACCTGCCGGTTGGCGACCTCGGCCCGGCGCACCGCGGGCGTCCGCAGCATCGCCGCGACCGTGGAGTACGACATGTGCTGCTGGCGGCCCAGCATCAGGTTGTCGACGACCGACAGGTTCTCGAACAGTTCGATGTTCTGGAAGGTGCGGGCGACGCCCATCCGGGCGATCTCGGGTGGGCTCATGGTCGCGGCGTCCCGGCCCAGGACGCACACCGACCCCGACGTCGCCCGGTAGACCCCGGAGATGAGGTTGAAGTTGGAGGTCTTGCCGGCGCCGTTGGGACCCACGATCGCGAACAGTTCGCGCGGCTGGACCTCGTAGGAGACGTGGCTGACGGCGGTCACGCCAGCGAAACCCAGCGAGACGTCGTCGGCCACGACGACCGGTTCGTCGGGCAGCGCGTCCTGCGTCGACGGCAGGGCCGTGCCCAGTGGACGGGTGATCGCCATCAGCGCTCCTGCAGTGGTCGTGGTCGGGGCCCGGTCACGACAACCATCGCTTGCGGCGCCGGTAGTGCTTCACGTCGCGGAAGGAGCGCCGGCCCCCGCCGGCCTGGACCCCCAGGTAGAACTCCTGCATGTCCTCGTCGGCCAGCAGTTCCTCGGCCGACTTGTCCAACACGATCTTGCCGGTCTCGAGCACGTAGCCGTGGGAGGCGATGGACAACGCCATCGCGGCGTTCTGCTCCACCAGCAGGACGGCGGTTCCCTGGGCGTTGATCTCCACGATCAGGTCACGGATCTGCTCGACCAGCTGGGGCGCCAGTCCCAGTGACGGCTCGTCCAGCAGCAGCAGGCGCGGGTCGGCCATCAGGGCGCGCCCGATCGCCAGCATCTGCTGCTCGCCGCCGGACAGGTAGCCGGCCGTGGACTTGCGTCGGTCGGCCAGCACCGGGAACAGGTCGAAGACCCGGTCGGTGGACCCGTCGGTCCGACCGGTGTAGGCCCCGGCGCGAAGGTTCTCCTCGACCGTCAACTCGGCGAAGACCCGTCGTCCCTCCATGACCTGGGCGATGCCCCCGGCGACGATGTGGTGGGCCTCACGATCCGAGATGCGTTCCCCGTCGAAGGTGACCTCGCCCCGGGTGATCTCGCCGTGGTGGACGTCCAACAGCCCGGTCAGCGCGCGCAGCACGGTCGTCTTGCCTGCCCCGTTCGGGCCCAGCAGCGCCACGATGTCGCCATCCGGCACCTGCAGGGACAACCCCTTCAGGACCAGGATGACGTCCTCGTAGACGACTTCCAGGTTGCGAACGTCCAGCACGTTGCGGTCCGACCTTCCTGGGTGGGGACAGTTCCGGCCAGGTCGCCCTCCTGACGCTGCCGAAAGGTAGGCCGCAACTGGAGCCGTTGCCCCAAGTCCGATGGCGGTCGTAGGTGTTGTGCGTTGGACGCGCACGCGAGATCACCCTGCGACCACGGGAAGCGCTCGAGCCCATCGATACGATCGATGATCACGGCGGGCATCGACAAGGAGGTCGGAGCGAGCATGGCGAACCTCATCCCCGCACGCGACGAGATGGACGACCGCACGGCCGCCTTCATCGACCACGTCCACGGCGGGGGCAAGGTCGAGGCCCGCGACTGGATGCCAGACACCTACCGGGCGCTGAACCTGAAGTTCATCGAGATGCACGCCAACTCCGAGATCATGGGCGCGCTGCCCGAGCGCGAATGGATCGCCCGGGCGCCGAGCCTCAAGCGCAAGCGGTCGCTGGCCGCCAAGGTCCAGGACGAGGTCGGCCACGGACAGTTGATCTACCGGGTGGCGGAGTCGCTGGGCAAGCCCCGGGCCGAGATGTACGCCGACCTGGTGGCCGGTCGCGGCCGGTTCCACAACGTCTTCCACTACCCGACCCACACATGGGGCGACGTGGCCTGCATCGGCTTCCTGGTCGACGGCGCGGCCATCGTCACCCAACGGGCACTGACCGACACGTCCTACGCCCCGTACCTGCGCGTGATGCGGCGGGTCGTCGCGGAGGAATCCTTGCACTACCGCCACGGCGAGGACATCCTGCTGGCGATGGCCAGCGGTACCGACGCCCAGGTCGACATGCTGCAGGAGGCCGTCAACCGGTGGTGGACGCCGATCCTGCACTTCTTCGGCACCGACGTCGCCCGCGAGGACGACCCCTCGATCTTCTGGGGCATCAAGCCCCGGACCAACGAGGAGTCCCGCCAGGAGTGGATGACGACCTACATCCCCAAGCTGTGGGACGTGGGCATCTCGCTGCCCGACGACCAGCTCGCATGGGACCCCGAGACCGAGGTGTGGTCCTACACCGAGCCCGACTGGCAGGAGTTGGCGGACCTGGTCAAGGGCGAGCCGTCCGAGGCCACCGCCACCCGACTGTGGTGGAAACAGCAGCTGGCCGAGCACAACGACTGGATCCGCGAGGTCGTGCTCGGCGACGAGCCCCCGGTGGTGGCCGCGTGAGCACCTGGGAGGTGTTCGGGCGGCGGCGGGTCAACGACTCGTTGGCGCACGTCGGTCGGATCCACGCGGCGGACCGCGACACCGCGTTGGTGCTGGCACGCGAGACCCACTTCCGCCACAACGAGGCGGTGGACTACGCGGTGGTGCGCAGCGACCAGTTGCACCACGTCGACGACAAGTCGATCCTGGAGCGCCACGTCGACATCGACTACCGCCTGCAGGCCGGATACTCCGGCTTCCGCGACAAGCGTGCCGCGGCCCGGGAAGCCGCCGAACGTCGTGGGATGACCGACCTCCAGACCCGCCCCGCACCGGGGCGAGACGTGTCCTCGGAATCGACATGACCACCGTGCGTGCCGCCACCGGGCTGGCCGTGCCGGCCCTGGACAGCCCGCGTGCACAGTTGTTGCTCGTGCTGGGCGACGACGACCTGGTCAACGGCCACCGCGCGTCGCACTGGACCGGTGTCGCCCCCGCGATCGAACTCGACCTGGCCTTCGCGACCATCGCACAGGACGGCGTCAACCACGCCGACCTGTGGTACCAGCTGATCGTGACCGACGAGTTGTCGAGTGACGACGACCACGTGCGCGTGGCGGTGGACGCGATCGGACTCGGACGCCAGCCCGATAGGTACCGCCACGCGATCCTGTGCGAGCGGCCACCGCGGGACATCGCGTTCTCGCTCGCCCGCCACATCGTCGTGGACCACGTGGTGGCCGTGCGACTGTCGGTCCTGCAGGGTTCGTCCGACCCCGCGATCGCCGGCCTGGCCACCAAGCTCGCCTGGGAGCAGCGCTACCACCTCCAGCACGCCGACCACTGGCTGGCACGCCTGGCCGGTGCCGGCGGCGAGCATCGTCGCAGGTTGGAGGACGCCCTGGCCGTGGTGGTGGCGGAGGCGCAAGGGCTGTTCGAGCCGTTCGACGGTGAGGAGGAGGTGGTCGCGGACGGACTGCTGCCGGTCGACCACCGCGAGATCCGAGCTCGCTGGGTGGAGGCCATGACGCCGGTCTTCGACGGGCTCGGACTGGCCGACCTGCTCGCGATCGACACGGTGCCCGACGAGGCCTCGGGCGGCCGCTGCGGCCGTCACAGCCCCGACTTCACCGACGACCTGTGGCCCGAGATGACCGCGCTGTACCGCTCCGATCCAGGGGCATCGTGGTGACGCGGTCATCGAGAAGGGGAAGGTCACGAGATGACCGCGCTGTATCGCTCCGATCCAGGAGCGACGTGGTGACGCGGTCATCGAGAAGGGGAACCCCGTCCCGACAAGGAGCACCGTTGTGATCCCGTCACGAGGAAGCGAGTCCGAGCTGTTCGTTCCGCCGGTGGCGATCGAGTCCGTGCGGACGACGGTGGAGTCCGTCGAGGACCCGGAACTGCCCGCGGTGACGATCGGCATGCTGGGGATGGTGCACGCCCTGGACGTGGACGGCCACGGCAACGTCGTGGTGGAGTTGTTGCCGACCTTCGCGGGGTGCCCCGCGACCGACATGATCCGGGCCGACGTCCTGCAGGCGGTGGCCGGCCTCGATGGCGTGGACGCGATCACGGTGCTGTTCCGCTACGACCCGGTGTGGACCCCGGACCGGATCAGCGAGGAGGGCCGCGAACGGCTGGAAGGCTTCGGCATCGCCCCGCCGCGCACGCCCGGCGGTGAGCAGGTGCTGCCCGCCAACGTCGTGCGACTTCCCGTGGCGTTCGCGGCCGAGCCCGCGACCGAGCGGGTGTGCCCCTACTGCCAGTCGACCGAGACCACGCGCGACTCGGCCTTCGGCCCCACCCCGTGCCGCGACCTGTGGATGTGCCACACCTGTCGCCAACCGTTCGAAGGCTTCAAGTCCGCCTGAGCC
>JAGXFT010000093.1 GCA_024637135.1 Nitriliruptorales bacterium
ACGCGATCCCGGACGGGCAGTGGGAGTTCCTCTGGGTCACCGACATGCCGATGTTCGACGCGGCCGAGGACTCCGACGACCCGATGGCGGCCGTCGCCGACGGCTGGGTGGCCAACCACCACCCGTTCACGGCCCCGGCCCCCGAGTTCGTCGACGACTTCGAGCAGCGTCCGGGCGAGGCCATCACGCGCGCCTACGACATCGTGCTCAACGGCGTCGAACTTGCCTCGGGCTCGGTCAGGATCC
This sequence comes from Nitriliruptorales bacterium, assembly GCA_024637135.1. GTDB lineage: Bacteria > Actinomycetota > Nitriliruptoria > Nitriliruptorales > Nitriliruptoraceae > Salsipaludibacter. The sequence goes on from JAGXFT010000093.1 coordinate 247, forward strand.
ACGACGCGGCGTTGCAGCGACGAGTGTTCCGGTTCCTGGGCATCTCCGACGACGACGCCGAGGACAAGTTCGGCTTCCTGTTGCGCGGGTTCCAGTACGGCGTGCCGCCGCACTGCGGCATCGCCCCGGGCATCGACCGGTTGGTCATGCTCATGGCCGGTGAGCCCAACATCCGCGAGGTCATCCCGTTCCCCAAGACCCAGTCCGGGTCGTGCCCGCTGACCGACGCGCCCGCGCCGTTCGACGAGGCCACCCTGGCCGACCTGCGCCTCAAGACCCTGCCCAAGCCCGCCAAGGACTGACTCGACCCCACGCCGACTCGATCCCATGTCGCGTGTGCGCATCGCGGCCGCATGTGGCCCTGATGTGCACACTCGACAGATCGTGGGGCGGTCCGACGGTTCGGGTGACGTGAGGAGGTCGTCGTGTCCCAGTTGTTCGATCCGGCGCCGGGCGCCGAGGGGTCGTCGTCGGGTGGCGTCGAGCCCGACTCGGCCGGTCGTCCTGCGGCCGCGACCGGTCGGCGTGGGCAACCGTTGGCGGCGCGAGTCCGCCCGACCGACTTCGCCGACTTCCACGGGCACGAGGAGGTCGTGGGCGCCGACGCGCCGTTGCGCCGCATGCTCGACAGCGGCCACCTCACCTCGCTGGTGCTGCACGGGCCACCCGGGGTCGGCAAGACCTCGCTGGCGCGCGTCATCGCCGCCCACGTGGACGCGGCCTGGACCGAACTGTCTGCGGTGAGCGCCGGCGTCAAGGACGTGCGCGCCGTCATCGACGAGGGCCGCGCCCGCCAGGGCGCGGTCGACCGGCGCACGATCCTGTTCGTGGACGAGATCCACCGCTTCAACAAGGCCCAGCAGGACGCGCTGCTGCCCGGGGTCGAGGCCGGCTGGGTCACCCTGATCGGTGCCACGACCGAGAACCCCTACTTCGAACTGAACGCCCCGCTGCTGTCGCGCTGCCGGTTGATCCACCTGGCGGCGGTCGGCGACGACGCGATCGGGCGCATCCTCGACCATGCGATCACCGACGCCCACGGGTTGGGTGGCCGGGTGGAGGTGACCGACGACGCCCGCGACCTGCTGGTCCGCGGGGGCAGCGGCGACGCGCGGTCGGCACTGAACCTGTTGGAGTTGGCGGTCGGAGCGCTCGACGGGGACGTCCTCGACGCCGAGGACGTGCTGGACGCCGCGGCCCACCTGCGCTACTCGCGTGGCGACGACCACTACGACCAGATCTCGGCCTTCATCAAGTCGGTCCGCGGTTCGGACCCGGACGCCGCGATGTACTGGTTGATGCGGATGCTGGCCTCGGGGGAGGACCCGTTGTTCCTCGCCCGCCGGTTGGTGATCCTGGCGTCCGAGGACGTCGGCGTGGCGGACTCGCGACTGCTCCCGGTCGCGCTGGCCGCCTACCAGTCGGTCGAGCGCGTCGGCATGCCCGAAGCCGAGTTCGCGCTCAGCCATGCCACGATCGCGCTGGCGACCGCACCCAAGTCCAACGCGGTGACCCGCGCGATGGGGACGGCCAAGGCGCTGGTCCGCGACCACCCCAACGACCCCGTTCCGCGCCACCTCCGCGATGCGCACTCCTCGGCCGGCCGGGCGATGGGCCACGGCGACGGCTACGTCTACCCCCACGACCGCCCGGGCAACTTCACCGACCAGCAGTACCTCCCCGACGAGATCACCGACCGCGTGTTCGACCCCGAACCGCACGTCAGCGTCCGGATGCCCCCCGACCGCCGCCAACCGCCCGCCTGAGTTCCGGACGGCGAGCCCGGTCCCGGCCCGACGTCACCCATCGGTGCGCGTGGCCAGCAGCACCGTGGCCGTCGCGGGGTCATGCACGTGCAGGGCGATGCCGTGTTCCGCGAGGTGCGCGCCCGTCACCGTGGCGAACCCGTCCGGGTACCACGCCGGTGGCACCCCCCGGGTGGTGGCCGGACCGTCGATGAACAGGTCGAGTCGTCGCACCCGGTAGTGGGCGTCGGGCTCGAGCCCCGGGATGCGCACGGCGGCCGGCCGGGCCCACGCCGACGTCTCCAGTTGTGCGTGGCAGGCCAGCGCCGCCGCCGGGTCGACCACGGCATGGACCAGTGCACCCGGGTCGGGATGGTCGACCCGAACCGTGCGGCCGCCGTGCAACAGCCAGCGCCACTCGGCGTGCAGGGCGATGGCCGCACGCAGCCGGTCGCGTTCCGCGGCGGTGGTGGTGGCGAGATCCCACTCCACCCCGACGTGGCCGAAGAACGCCGTGGCCAGGCGCATGCCCAGCCTCGTGGCGCGCGCCGTGGTGTGTGCCACTGCCGGGCCGACGTGGCACCCGACCAGTTCCGGCGGCAGCAGGTAGGACAGGCTGCGCTGGATGCGCTGGCGCTCGACCGGGTCGTTGGTGTCCGAGGCCCAGACCCGGTCCGTGCGGCCCAGGATCCCGAGGTCGATGCGGCCCCCACCGCTGGCGCAGGACTCGATCTCGAGGCCGGGGTGGGCCGCCCGGACGTCGTCCAGGAGGGCCCACGTCGCGCGAACGTGGGCGTGCGTGGCCGCGGAACCGTCGTGCTCGGCAGCCACCAGGTCGCGGTTGCAGTCCCACTTCAGGTAACTCGGCCGGGCGTCGTCGATCGCGGCGTCCAGAACTCGACGGAGGTGGGCACCGAGGTCGGGCCGGGCCACGTCCAGGACACGCTGGTGGCGGAACTCAGGTCCGTCGGGCCGGCCCAGCACCACCGTGGGGTCGTCGCGGAACAGGTCGGACTGGGGGTTGACCATCTCGGGTTCGACCCACAGGCCGAACTCCATCCCCCGGTCCCGCACCGCGTCGCCCAGCGCCCGCAGGCCGTCAGGGTGCTTGTGCCGGTCCAGGGCCCAGTCTCCCAGCCCGGCGGTGTCGTCGTCGCGCTCGGTGAACCAGCCGTCGTCGAGCACGAACCGTTCGATGCCGACGTCGGCGGCCGCGTCCACCAGGTCGCCCAGTCGGCCGGCGTCGTGGTCGAAGTAGACCGCCTCCCACGTGTTGAGCGTGACCGGACGTGGCGTGTCGGGATGGTTCGTGCGAGCGCGGACATGCCCGTGGAAGGAGTCGGACACCCCGTTGAGCCCCGTCGTGGAGGCGACGCCGTACAGGACCGGGGTGACGTAGGTCTGTCCGGGTGCCAGCACCACCTCGCCCGGGTGCAGGTGCTCGCCCGCCTGCAGCGCGGCGAAGCCGTCCGCGGTGCGTTCGGCCCGCAGTTCATGGTTGCCCGACCAGCCGAGGTGGACGGCCCATGCCCGCCCGTGCTCCTCGGCGAACCCGACCTCGCCGGCGACCAGCAGCGGCGGGTCCTCGTGCGAGGTCCGGCCCCGCAGGTTCACCCGTTCGAGTCGACCGACGTGCCACGGATGACGTTGCGGATGCAGTTCCCGGAGGTGCCGGCCCTGGAAGTCCAGCACCTCGCGGGCGACGTCGGGGACCGGGAGGGTCAGGCGCATGGCGTCCAGGCGGTAGTCGTCCGGACCGGCGACGCCGTACGCGCGCCCCAGTCCGGCGCTCTCGACCGGGAACGTCGGGTCGGTCGGATCAGGGTCCAGACGACCTCGCAGGTTGGTCAGTGCGGCCCGGACGGTCACGACGTCGTGACCGTCGATGGCGACCTCGACATGGATCCGCAGGCCACCGTCGACGTCGTCGACCCGGGCGAGCAGTCGGTCGTCGTCGATGCGGACGGTGACGTCGGTTGCCTCCGGGGCCCAGCCCGTGCCGTCGCCGAAACTGCCCCGGACGGCGGGGGACCCCTGGAAGCCGGTGGCCTGTCGGGGGAGGAGGTCGTGGTCGACCCGGGGATCGACCCCGGACTGGGTCCACGCGGGCGTGAGCGCCGCCACCGACGCGGCCGGGTCGTCACCGGGCACCGGCGCCGGGCCCCACGCCCGCACGATCGGGACCCGACCCGGCGGCGTCTCGACCAGCAGGCCGCTGTGCGTCCCCACCAACCAGTGGGCCTGCACCCCGGGGGTCGGTCCGTCGGGCTGGTCGGCGGCACCGGTCATGTGTCCGGCCCGTCGTCGTCGGAGTCCTCGAGCACGACCGCGACCCCGCCAGCCGCCACCTCGACGACGCCGGTCGTCGCCCGGTCGGCCAGCACGTCGTGACCGCGGACACCACGAGCCGTGCGCGGCTCGTCGGCGTGGTTCAGCAGGAACAGCCACGACCCGGACGGCCCGACGCGCCGGACCGCCTCCATGCCCGGGTCGACGTCAGCCACCGGGGCGATGTCCGTTGCGTGCAGCAGGTCGGCCACGACGGCAGCCCAGCCGGCGTCGTCCAGCCAGGTGGCCACGTACCAGGCCGCGCCCGCCCCGCGGGTCGCCCGGGTGATCGCGGGACCACCGGGTCGGGGACCGTCGACGGCCGCCGCCACCACCGTCGCGTCGGTGGTGCGCACGTCCTCGAACCACCGAGAACCGACCAGGTCGTCGTCGAGGTGGATCACCTCGCCGGCCCGTGGTGGGGTGAACTCCTCCGAGACGATCCCCAGCAGGTCCCGGAATGCACCCGGGTACCCACCCGGCAGCACGTGGTCGTCGAGGTCGGCGAGCCCGGACGCGAACGTCACGAGGACCTGCGCGCCCCGGTCGGCCGCGGCTGCCAACCGGGACGGAAGGGCGTCGTCGACCAGCATCACTGCGGGGACCACCACGACGTCGCGGTCGTCCCACGGACCCGACGGTGCCACGACGTCACAGGCGACGTTGCGGTCCCAGAACGCGCCATGGAGGGCGCGGGCCACGTCGGCGTGGGCGATGCCGCCCACGGGCAGGCTCGGTCGGTCCAGCGCCCAGGTGCTGGTCGTGTCGGACAGGAGTGCGACCCGGGCCGGTTCGGTCACCGTGTCGGCGACCTTTGCAAGGGTCCGCAGGTGTCCACCGGTCTCCACGACCTCGCGCCACACCCGGGTATCGGTCCCGGCGTGGGGCAGCATCGCCGAGTGGAAGCGTTCCGCCCCGGCCAACGACTGCCGCCACTGGAAGAACATGGCGCCGTTGGACCCGCGGGCGACGTGCGCCAGGCTGTTGCGAGCCAGTTCCCCGGGGCCCTTGGCCACGTTCACCAGCTGCCAGTTGACGGCCGACGTCGAGTGCTCCAACAGCAACCACGGGTCGCCACCGGCCAGCCCGCGCACGCGGTCGGCGCTGAACGCCAGTTCGCGCTGGGGGTCGTGGTCGGACCCGCGCAGGTAGTGGTCGTTGGAGACGACGTCGACCTCGTCCGCCCAGTCCGCGTACTCCACGCCGTCGAAGGTCCACAGCGCCATGAAGTTGGTGGTGATCGGCACGTCCGGGGTGTGTCGGCGCAGCACGTCTCGCTCGGCCCGGTAGCAGTCCAGCAACGCGTCCGAGCTGAACCGGCGGAAGTCCAGCTGTTGGGTCGGGTTGGGATGGCTGGGGGTGGCGGCAGGCGTGGCGACCTGGTCGAAGTCGGTGTAGTGCTGGGACCAGAAGGCCGTGCCCCAGGCATCGTTGAGGCCGGTGACGTCGTGGTACCGGTCCTCCAGCCACGTCCGGAACGCCGCCGCCGACGTCGGGCAGTGACAGGTCGACACATGGCACCCGTACTCGTTGCCCACGTGCCACAGTGCGAGGCCGTCGTGGTCGCCGTAGCGCGCAGCCAGTTCCTCGACCAGCCGGAGCTGGTGGTCGCGCACCACGGGTGAGCTGGGACACCACGCCTGGCGCGATCCGAAGCCCAGCACCGTGCCGTCGGCCGTGACGGGCAGGATCTCGGGATGGGCCCGGTGCAGCCACGCCGGTGGCGACGCCGTGGCGGTGGCGAGGTCGATGGCGATCCCGCCCTCGACCAGTTGGTCGAGGACCAGGTCGAGCCAGTCGAAGTCGAACACGCCGGGCTCGGGCTCCAGCAACGCCCAACTGAAGACGCCGACCGTGGCCATCGTGACGCCGGCCTCCTTCATCAGGGCGACATCGCTGGCGACGAGGTCGGGCGGCCATTGCTCCGGGTTGTAGTCGGCACCCCACGCCAACCGGTCCCCGAGGGCGGTCGTGAGGGAGGCATGGTCGGGCCGGCGCGGTGTGGTCTGCATGGATCCAGCCAACCCGTCGCGGGCTGCCGGGTCAAGCCGACTTTGCGAGGCTGAAGGGTTCGTCATTCCGAAGATGAAGGAGAATGCCGATGAAGGGCAGTTCTGCGGCAATCTCCATCGCGCTCTTGACAAATCGCTTGCGTTCGGGCAACGTCGAACTTGCGTTTCCGAAACCCCCTTGCCGCCCGCTGCGACCGACCACAAGGACCGCTGACCCATGGACAGTGAACGCACGACCACCACATCCGACGTCGGGACGACCGACCCGTCCGGACTCCTGGGCGGTTCGAGCCGCCGCTCGGTCCTGAAGGGATGGCGGCGGCGCTCGGTGCTGCTGCCATCCCGGGGCTGGCCGCCTGCGGCGACTCGTCGGAGTCCGCCGGCGACGGTGCGGCCACCGGCGGGGCGACCAGTGCGTCCGGCGGCGGGGACCTGGGCACCGTGACGCTGGGGTCCAACTACTCCGACGAGGTCCCGCGCGAGGCCCTGGCCGACGCGCTGTCGTCCTTCGGCGGCGAGGTCGACGTGAACACCGTGGATCACAACACCTTCCAGGAGCAGATCAACTCCTACCTGCAGGGTCGTCCGGACGAGGTCTTCGCGTGGTTCGCCGGCTATCGCATGCGCTTCTTCGCCGACCAAGGCCTGGCGACACCCATCACGGGCGTGTGGGACGAGATCGGCGACCAGTACACCGACGGCTTCAAGCAGGCGTCGACCGGCGACGACGACGAACAGTACTTCGTGCCGTTCTACTACTACCCGTGGGGCGTGTTCTACCGCAAGAGCGTGTTCGAGGAAAACGGCTGGGAGGTCCCGACCACGGCCGACGACTTCGAGGCGCTGTGCCAGGACGCCCAGGGTGCCGGGCTCGTCCCGATCGCCTTCGGGGACTCCGACGGGTGGCCGGCGATGGGCACCTTCGACTACTTCAACCTGCGGACGAACGGCTACGACTTCCACGTCAACCTGATGGCGGGCGAGGAGTCGTGGGAGTCCGACGAGGTGCGTGACGCATTCGAGAACTGGGCCCGCTTCCTGCCCTACCACCAGGAACAGGCGCTCGGCCGGACGTGGCAGGACGCCGCGCAGACGCTGGTCAGCGGCGACGCGGCGACCTACGTCCTGGGGATGTTCGTCGGCCAGCAGTTCCCGGACGAGGAGCGCGACGACCTCGACTTCTTCCTGTTCCCGGAGGTCAATCCCGAGTTCGGGCAGGACACCATCGAGGCCCCCATCGACGGGTTCATGCTCTCCACGGGCGTGGAGAACGAGGAGGGCGCGATGGCACTGCTGGCCCACCTCGGCTCGGCCGAGGCGCAGCAGGCCTATCTCGAGTCCGACCCCAACAACGTCGGTGCCAACTCCGACGTCGACACCTCGGGCTACAACGCCTTGCAGACCAAGGCCGAGGAACTGGTGTCGGGGAGCGACCACATCACCCAGTTCCTCGATCGCGACACGCGACCGGACTTCGCCTCCACGGTGATGATCCCGTCCCTGCAGTCGTTCATCGAGAACCCCGGTGACGTCGCGTCGCTGCAGACCGAGATCGAGCAGCAGAAGACCGCCATCTTCGACAGCTGACGACGGGCGTGGCCGGTGCGCTCCGTGCGTGCCAGCCACGCCGCGCCCCTCCAGACGTCCCTCGGCATCCAGGCAGGCGACCGCATGAGCAGCGAGACCACCCTCACCACCGCCCCACGAGCCGATTTCGAGGACGATCCTCCACCCACCCGGTCGCGGTGGTCCCTGCTCAGCGGGACCGACCGGGCGGTGGTGTGGTCGATGGTGCTGCTGCCCCTGGCGGTCCACGTCGCGTTCGTGTGGGTCCCGGCGATGGCCTCGGTCGTGCTGTCGTTCACCGACTGGAACGGCATCAGCGAGATCGGGTGGATCGGCGGGCAGAACTACGTCGACGCCACCACGATCTACCCGCTCTTCTGGCCCGCGATCGCCCACAACGTGATCTGGCTGGCCGTGTTCTTCCTGGTCGCGACGCCGTTGGGCATGTTCCTGGCCGTCCTGCTGGACAAGGAGGTCGCCGGAACCCGCTTCTACCAGTCGGCGATCTACCTCCCGGTGGTGCTGTCGCTGGCGGTCATCGGCTACATCACCCAGATCTTCCTGGCTCCCGAGCAGGGCATGATCAACTCGGCGCTGGACCTGGACATCGACTGGCTGGGCAACTCCAGCATCAACCTGTGGGCCGTGCTCGTGTTCGCCTCGTGGCGGCACGCCGGGTACGTGATGATCCTGTACCTGGCCGGCCTCAAGGGCGTCGACCCGGTGCTCAAGGAGGCCGCCCAGATCGACGGGGCGACCCAGTCCCAGACCTTCTTCAAGGTGGTCTTCCCGGTCCTGCGCCCGATCAACGTGGTGGTCCTGGTGATCACGGTCATCGAGTCACTGCGCGCCTTCGACCTGGTCTACGTGATCAACGGCGGCATCAACGGGTTGGAACTGCTGAGCGTGCTGATCACGCAGAACATCATCGGCGAAGCCAGCCGCATCGGGTTCGGGTCGGCCCTGGCCGTGATGCTGCTGGTGGTGTCCATGATCGTGATCGTGCCCTACCTGTTCATCACCTACCGCGACATGCAGGAGGCCTGAGATGTCCACGGCGACCTCCACCGACCTGGCCCCCGACGTCACGGCCCACAAGCGCACGGCCGGACGCACGTGGTTGTCCATCGCGCTGGGCCTGACCACGGCGGTGTGGCTGGTGCCGATCATCGCGGCGGTCTACACCTCGTTGCGTCCGTTCAACGAGACCGCGGCCAAGGGCTACTTCTCGGCTCCGGACACGCTCAACTTCGACAACTACGTGACCGCGTGGACCCAGGCCAACCTGGTCCAGTACTTCCTCAACACGCTCTACATCACCGTCCCGGCCGTGGTCATCACGCTGTTCCTGTCCTCGATGGTGGCCTTCGGGCTGTCGCGCTACAGCCTGAAGTTCAACGTGATCCTGCTGATGCTGGTCACGGCCGGGAACCTGTTGCCACAGCAGACGCTGATCACGCCGCTGTTCCGGATGTTCCTGGCGATCCCGCTGCCTGAGTGGTTGTCCGACAGCGGCCTGATGTACGACAGCTACTTCGGCATCGCCGTCATCCACATCGCGTTCCAGATGGGGTTCTGCACCTTCGTCCTGTCCAACTACATGAAGGCGATCTCCAAGGACCTGACCGAGGCGGCGGTCGTGGACGGCGCCAGCGTGTGGCGCCAGTACTGGTCGGTCATCCTGCCGCTGACCCGTCCGGCACTGGCCGCGCTGGGGACCCTGCAGTTCACGTGGATCTACAATGACTTCTTCTGGGCCCGCGTGTTGATGGCGTCGGGGGACAAGCGCCCGATCACCTCGGCGCTGGACAGCCTCCAGGGGCTGTACTTCACGGACAACAACCTGATCGCCGCGGGATCGGTGCTGGCCGCCATCCCCACCCTGGTGATCTTCATCGCGCTCCAGAAGCAGTTCATCGCCGGGCTGACGCTGGGGAGCTCGAAGGGATGACCATGCCGATCCGCTGCCGACCGGCCCCGCCGTGCCCCCGGCCCCCGTCCCCGGGAGTGCCTGACACCGGCATCGATGGCGCGCCTGCCGTGGCCCCCGAGACCGGCGATGCCCCCAGCGAGCCGGAGGGTTGCGCATGAGCGAGGAGTCGACCGACCGCGGGCTGCCGGCCACCCGCCGGCGCGAACGGATCCGGGAACTGGTCATCGGCCAGCGCTACGTCGGGGTCGGCGACCTCAGCGAACGCTTCGGCGTGTCCGAGGTCACGGTGCGGGCCGACCTCGAACGCCTGGAGGAGGTGGGCCAGATCGACCGTGTTCGCGGTGGTGCCATCGGGACTCGGACCGCGCTGGAGAACACCTTCGCACACCAGCTCGGCAGCCACGCCGAGGAGAAGGCGGCGATCGCCCAGGTCGTCGTGGACCTGCTGGATGCCTCCGAGTCGGTCTTCATCGACTCCGGGACCACGACGACGGCGATGGCGCGGCACCTGGCCGAGCGGGCCCAGGCGGTGTCGCGCATGGTGGTGGTGACGAACTCGCTGCCGGTGGCCCTGGAACTGGAGGACGCGATCCCGCCCCTGCAGGTGATCGTGACCGGGGGGACCCTGCGGCCGCTGCAGCACTCGTTGGTCGATCCGATGTCGGGGTTGGTCGCGGACCAGTTGCACGTCGACACGACGATCCTGGGCTGCACCGGCGTCGACCCCACGGCCGGCGTCACCAACATCAACGTGCCGGAGTCGTCGGTCAAGCAGCGGTGGCACGAGAAGTCCGGTCGCACGATCCTGCTGGCGGACGGGTCCAAACTGGGGGTGACCACGCTGGCGAGGGTGTGTCCCGTGGAGGACCTCGACCTGCTGGTGACCGGTGCCTCGGCCCCGGCCGACGTCGTCGCGCACCTTCGCAAGCGCGGTGTGTCCGTGATCGTGGCCGAGTGACGGCCCCGCTGCCCGCCGTGTCGTCAGGGAGGACCCGTTGACCCCGATCCCGGATCGTCCGCACCGCCGCCACGACCCGCTGACGGGTCGGTGGGTCCTGGTGTCGCCACACCGCACGGAGCGGCCGTGGCAGGGACAGGAGGAGGCGGTCCCGACGCCGCAGCGTCCCGCCCACGACCCCGACTGCTACCTGTGCCCTGGCAACGAGCGCGCGGGCGGTGAACGCAACCCCGACTACGACGGCACCTGGTGGTTCACCAACGACTACGCCGCGCTGCTGCCGGACGCGTGGGAGCCCTCGCCCAACGGTGACGGACCCCCTGCCGACGATGGGCTGTTGGTGTCCGAACCGGTGTCGGGGACCTGTCGCGTGTTGTGCTTCTCGCCCCGCCACGACCTGTCGCTGTCCCGGGCCTCGGCGGCGCAGGTGCGCCAGGTGATCGACCTGTGGAGCGACCAGTACACCGAACTGGCGGCACGGTGGGCCTACGTGCAGGTGTTCCAGAACCGTGGCTCGGCGATGGGGGCGTCCAACCCCCACCCCCATGGACAGTTGTGGGCCACGTCGGTCCTGCCCCGCCAGCTCGCCACCGAGGACGCCCGCCAGGCCGCTCACCACGACGAGCACGGCTCGGTGCTGTTGCTGGACACCCTGGCCCAGGAGCTGGCCGCGGGCGAACGGGTCGTGGTCGCGGGTGACCACTGGGTCGTGATCGTGCCGTTCTGGGCGACCTGGCCCTACGAGACGCTGGTGCTGCCGCGGGCACACGTCCGCCGGTTGACCGACCTGGACGACGCCCAGCGCGACGACCTCGCCGTGGTGCTGAAGCGGCTGCTGGCCCGCTACGACAACCTCTTCCGCACACCCTTCCCGTACTCGATGGGCTGGCACGTCGCGCCCGGGGTGGAGGGGGGCGACCACTGGCAACTGCACGCGCACTTCTACCCCCCGCTGCTGCGGTCGGCGAGTGTGCGCAAGTTCATGGTCGGGTTCGAGTTGTTGGCGGAGGAACAACGCGACATCACCCCGGAGGTGGCCGCCGCGGCGCTGCTCGCCGTCAGCGACACCATCGAGGTCCCCGCCGGGGCGGGATCGTGAGCACGCCCGCGCCGGCCCGGGCCACGGCCGCCCCGGCCCCGGCCACCGGACGCGCCGCGGCGCTGCTGGTGTCCGCGCTGGGGGTCGACGCCGCCGTCGTCGTGCGCTCGCCCGGACGCGTCAACCTGATCGGCGACCACACCGACTACAACGACGGGCTGGCCCTGCCGCTGGCGATCGACCGTGAGCTGGTACTGGCGATGGCGCCCCGCGACGACGACCGCGTGCGGCTGGTGTCCGAGCGCGACGGCGTGGTCCACGACTTCGCCCTGGCCGACCTGGTGTCCGGCGTGGTCGAGGCGGTCGCGCGGTGGCCGTCGTGGACCACCTACGTCCAGGGGGTGCTGCGCCAGCGGTGGGTCGAGCCCGACGACGGCGCGCGGCCGCGGGGGTTGGACGCGGCCGTGGCCAGCGACCTGCCCGAAGGTGCCGGACTGTCGTCGTCGGCGGCCCTGGAACTGGCCGTCGGGCGTGCCGCGGCGGTCGTGGACGGCACCCACTGGGACCCGTCGGCGGCCGCACGCGACGGACGACGGGCCGAGAACGAGTGGGTCGGCGTGGCCACCGGGATCATGGACCAGTTGGCGGTGGCGCACGGACGTGCCGCCCATGCCATGGCCTTGGACTGCCGCGACGCCACGTGGACGCACGTGCCGGTGCCCGACGACCTCGACGTGCTGGTGCTGGACACGGGCGCGCGCCGCTCGCTGGTTGGCTCGGCCTACGACGATCGTCGCCACGACTGCGAGGACGCGGTCGCACGACTGGGCGTGGCCAGCCTCCGTGACGTCGACGACCTCGCCGCGTTGGCCGACCTTCCCGCGGCCCTGCGGGCACGGGCTCGTCACGTGGTCACCGAGAACGAGCGGGTGCGGGTGGTGGCCGCGGCGCTGCGTGCTGGCGACCTGGCGGAGCTCGCCACGGCGATGCGGGCCTCGCACGCGTCGCTGCGGGACGACTACGAGGTGACCGGTCCCGAACTCGACACGATGGCCGCGCTCGCCAACGAGACTCCGGGGATCGTCGGTGCCCGCATGACCGGTGGGGGGTTCGGCGGCGCAGTCGTGGCACTGGCCCACCCCGGCGAGGTGGACGTGGAGGAGATGGTGGCGCGTTACCGCGAGGTGCACGACCTGCCGGCCGAGGTGCTGGTGGTCCGCCCCGCGGACGGCACCTCGCTGGTGGACGTGGTTGGCTCCGGCTGACGGTGTCGAGCACCCGTCGGACAGGACTGGACGTGTCGCACGAACCACGCATCGCACGACTGGTGGACCGTGTCATGGGTGCGGTCGAGGGTGGCGGCGGACAGCCGGACCGGGCCGCGACGGTCGACCTGGTCGCGTGCCACGACCAGCCACCGCGCCGCTACCACACCACCCGCCACCTCGACGAGATGCTGGCCGAGGTGGATCGCCTCGTGGACCTGGACGGGGGAGCGGTACCGCCGGCCGTCGTGCTGGCCGTGGCCACCCATGACGCCGTGTACGACCCGACGGCCGCCGACAACGAGGCCCGCAGCGCCGACCTCGCCATCGACCTGCTGACGGCATGGGACGTCGACACCGACGTGGTCGACGAGGTCGCCCGGCTGGTCCGGTTGACCGCCCAGCACGACGCGGCTGCCGGCGACCGTGCGGGGTCGTTGCTCGTGGACGCGGACCTGTGGATCCTCGCGAGCCCGGGCGACCGCTACGACGACTACCGGGCGGACGTGCGGGCGGAGTACGGCCACGTCCCGGACGACGACTGGCGGCGGGGTCGAGGTGCGGTGCTGGACCACCTCGACCGCCGCCTGGCCACGGTCGGGTACCTGGTCGGGCCGCCCCAGGACCGCGCCCGGCGCACGGCCGCCGCTCGCGCCAACCTCGCTCGCGAACGCGCCACCCTCACCGCCTGACCGCCGGCCGCGTCGCCACCTCTCCGGCCCCGCCGCCCCTCCGGCCCCGCCGCCCCGGCGTCCCCGCCGCCCCCGCCGTCCGGCACGTCGGGTGTGCGCATCAGCGCGGTCTCTCGCGCCGATGCGCTCACTCGACTGGTTGGCAGGCGGATCAGTCGTTGTCGATGCGGGCTCGGGCCTTCGGGCGGCGCAGGCCGGCGGCACGCAGGCGTCGGACCAGTTCGCGCGACCCCACCGCGATCGCGCCGGCGGCGATCGCGTCGTCGCGGAGGTGGGACGGCAGGTCGTAGTGGTCGCGGTGGAACGCCCGGGCGGGGAGCCCGAGCCCGGCCGCGAAGTCGTGCAGTTCGTCCACGTCGGTGTCGCTGACCAGGTGCGACCACCGGCGGCCGTGGGCGTGCCAGATGGGTGTGTCGACGAGGATCATGGGGCGGTCCACCTGGCATGCCGGATGGGTGCGTCGACCTGGGTCACACCACGTCCACGAGGTCGAGCATGGAGGTGACCGTCGTCGGCCGTGGCACCGGCAGGTGCCACGTGTCAGGGACGCGCTCGAGGAAGATCCCGCCCATCCCGGTGGCCATCGCGCCGGCGACGTCCCAGTCGTGGGCGGCCACCATCGTGAGTTCGTTGGCGAACGCGTCGAGGCGGCTGGCCACCCCGTCGTAGGCCCGCCTGTCGGGCTTGAACCAGCCCGCCTCCTCGACCGACACGATGTCGTCGAACAGGTCGGTCAGCCCCGCATGGGCCAGTTGTGCCGGCAGCGCCGTCGACGAACTGTTGGAGAATGCGACGCGCCCGTGCCCGGCCTCGGCCAGCCGTTGGAGTCCCTCGACCACGTCGTCGTGGGGCGGCAGGCGTCCCATCACCGCGACGACCTCGCGGGCACCGTCGCGGGCGAGGTCGACGCCGTGACCGGCCGCGACCCGCAGCAGCGCGTGTACGGCCAGTTCGTCGAACGGCCGATGGGCGCCGATGTGGTCGACCACCGCCGACAGGTGGACCAGCCGCGCGAACCACTCACCGGCCGGCGGGTCGTCGCCGAACAGGGGTGCGAGCGCCTTCCCGACCGGCTCCAGCGACAGCATGGTCTCGTTGACGTCGAACACCAGGATGGCCACGAGCGGCTCCGATCGGGTCGGGGGACGGGTCAGGCAGGACGTGGCTGGGCCAGCGTCGCGGTCGTTGCATCCAGTGTGGCAGGTCGTCCCAGCCACAGCGATGCCTGGCGCGGGCCGTGGCCGAACGACAGCCCCTCGACCACCGGCACCCCAAGGTCGTCGACGGCGTCGGCGACCACCGCCGCGACCTGGTCCACCGGGCGACAGTCGGTGAGGTCGCCGATGGCCACCCCGACCACCCCGTCGAAGAACCCTGCGCGGCGCAGGTGGGTCAGGAACCGTTCGAGCCGGTACGGGCGCTCGCCGACGTCCTCGAGCAGCGCGATCGCGCCGCGTGCGGGCTGGAACCCCGCGGTCCCCACCATGGCCGACAGCAGGGCGAGCGTGCCGCCCACGAGCGGGGCGGTCACGGGCGCGCCCGTCACCCGGGCGCGTCCCGACAGCACCAGGGGTGTGGTCGTCGTCGCCGACAGCGCACCGAGCAGCCCGTCGCGTGACCAGCCGTCGGGCTCGTCGCCGCCCAGCACGGACGTCCCTGGCATCGGCGACCACAGGGACGCCCACCCCAGCCGCGCCGCGAGTGCCTGGTGGAGGCAGGTGAGGTCGGACAGGCCGGCCACGATCGTGGGTTCTGTGGTCGCCAGGTCGTCCCACGGCAGGTCGTCCAGCAGGCGGGGGGTGCCGTCGCCGCCGCGGGCCGCCACGACGGCACGGACGTCCGGGTCGAGCAGCGCCGTCACCAGGTCGTCGCGCCGACGCCCGTCGTCCCCGGCCAGGAAGGCCAGCCCATGCCCACTCGTCGCCTGCAGGCTGGCACCCTCCTCCACGACCAGGCCTGCGTCACGCAGCCACGCCAGGCCCCCATCGAGACGGTCGGCGGGGACCGGGCCGGCCGGTGCCACCACCGTGACGCGGTCGCCCGGCTCCAGCAGTCGGGGCAGTCGCAGGGCGTCCATGGCCGCGACGATAACCCGCGGCCGACCGTCAGTAGTCGCAGACCCCCGTGGGGAAGATGGCCTCCAGACGGGCCACGGCCGTGGCATCGAGGTTCACGTCCCCGTAGACCCCGGCGGTCAGCGCGTCGGCGACCGACTGGCGGTCACACTGGAAGACGTCGCCGGTGATCGGCCCGCCCGCCACGATCCGCGACGTCCCGTAGAGCGGGAAGTCCCGGGTGCAGGTGCCGTCCGGTCGGTCGTCGAGGATGCCGGACCAGACGTCGTCGCCGGCTGCCAGCAACTCGCCGCCGGCGTCGAAGCAGGAGTCGACTGCCCGGTCGGGCCGGTTGGTGGCCACGGACCGACGCGGGTTCGCGGCGATGTTGGCCATCCACTCGTCCATGACCTCCAGGGCCAGCCCGGTCTGGTCGTACTCGCCACCGTCGTCGTTGCCGTCGGTGAACCAGATCACCTGGTTGCCGGCATCGCCGTCGTGGTCCAGCATCCGCTGGCGAGACGCGAACGACTGGTGGGAGTTGTGCATGTTCAGTTCACGTTCGAGGTAGTTGCGCCAGTCGATCACCGGGATCTCGAGGTCGCCCCGGAACACCAGTCCCGACGAGATCGCGGCCTCGACCGCCCCGGGGTCCGCCGTGGCGCGCGGCGCGGGGGTGGCACCACCGTCGGGCGACAGGGCCATGTTGCGCCACGACCACGGATCAACCAGCGTGGGCCAGATGTCGGAGAACCCCAGTCCGGCCAGGTCGGCCGGGTCCGGGCACAGCGCCGAGATGAACGGGCAGCCCTCCTGCACCATGTCGGGCTCGTTCTTCCACGTCCCCGCCTGCGCGTTGACGTCCAGGAAGTCCGCCAACGACAGGTCACCGGCCACCAGCGACTCGAGGCCGTACTGGACCCCGACGTTGTCCCACGTCCGGCGCGCGTAGCCGTCGTCGGCCACGCCGTAGACGTTGACGGCATCGCCGAAGTGGGTCCACTCCGTGCTGGCCTGTTCCTCCGCGGACAGCCCCGGTGCCGTGCCGAAGTTCGGGTTCAACACCAACGATGCCAACCCGCGCCACCCGTTGACGCACTCCGAACTCCCCGCGGGGAAGCCCGGGGGCATCACCTGCAGGTAGGGGTTGGGGTAGCCGTTGATGGCGTTCATGCCCTCCAGCAGCGTGCGGTTGGACCAGTCGGCCCATGTCGAGGAGCCGGCGACCACCTGCAGGTCGATCCACCGCTCGAGCAGTTCGCAGTCCCCGACGTGGATCGTCTGGGTGATCATGTCGGGGTAGGAGTAGACCGGGATCGCCGCATCGATCAGCCCCGGGTGGTTCTGGCCGTAGACGTACTGCTGGATGGCACCGCCGGACGCCCCGATGCCGACGGTGTAGTCCGGGTCGGCGTAGTGGGTCACGAAGCGATCCTTGACCATGATCGCGGTCTCGCCGCCGACCACCAGGTTGTAGTGCTCGCCGGCCTTGGTTCCGGTGGAGTACGCCATCGCGTACCCACGGGACAGTCCCTGTTCGTAGAGCATGCGGCTGCGCGACGGGTTGCCCTGGTAGTGGCCGATGCCGACGCCACCCTGGAAGTGGTAGAGCAGGCGCCCGTTCCAGGCCGACAGGTCGACCTCGGGATCGGCCGCGGGGTCCAGCACGGCGATCGAGTAGACGAAGCGGTTGATCGTGCCCCGTTCCCAGCGCACCACGAAGTCGACGGTCGTGCCGTCGATGGTGGTCGTGGTCGCCATGTCGGCGGGTCGGGGCGCGTCGGGTTCGTAGTCGACGAAGTCGCCGTCGGTGGTGCGGTACTTCCACGACACGGCGGTCGCGATGGTGCAGTCGTCGTCCAGCACCGGGCCCAGTTCGGCGTTTGCGCGGTGGCTGTCGGTGGAGCAGGCGAACGGCTGCTGCTGCGGACCCGAGAAGATCGGGCCCGAGGAAGGATGGTTGACCAGCGTGAGCGTGGCCATCGATCGCCGTGCCCGGCGCAGGCCCACGCTGACCTGGTTGGCCCCCACCACCAGCCCGTCGACCACGCCCTCCAGCGTGTCGCGGTCCGACGGGACGAAGGCCGCGGTGACGTCGCGGCCGTCGACGTCGACCGACACCTTGTCGAGCAGCCCCCGGGGCAGGTCGATCGCGACCCTGGCGTCCCCACCCGACACCTGGTCCGGCGGGGACGACAGCACGCGGATCGCCACGGACTTCGGTGCCGCCGTCGCCGAGATCCCCGACGCCGTCGGCAGCAGGAGCGTCGCCATCACGACCGCGACGGCGAGCCATCGTCGCCTCCCCGCCCGGTCGCGAGTGGCTCCGGATGCGATCGCGGTCATGGTCGGGCTCCCTCGACGTCGACGAGTCGGCGGTGACTCGTCGACGTCGACCCTAGGGTCGAGCACGCGCGCGGTCAGGCGGTCCACGCATGCGTGGACCGGGAGCGATCCGTGGCCGGCGACCCGCCGAGCGGCACAACTCGACCTGGGTGGCTGGTGAAGAACGTGTTGTGCGACCGGCGCAGGACAGGTCGTCGCTGGCTGATCGATGGGTGGGGAGACGATCCGAAGGCAATGCGGGGTCCATTGTCGAGGATCGGCGACGCGGTCAGCGGCGGCATGGACCAGCCGGGCGTGTGTGAGAGTTTGGCACCAGTCACCTAGCATCGAGCCGACGATGGCTGACGAACGAGCGGCAGGACGGGACGCCTCCGCCCGGATGGAGTGGGCGGCGGCCTTCGAGGCATTCCGCCGGGCCGACGCGGCCACGCCCCTGGACGTCCACGACCTCGAGCAGTGGGCGACGGCGGCCTACCTCAGCGGGCATGACGACGTCGCCACCGAGTTGTGGGCCAGGTGCTACCGGTCGCACTTCGACCAGCATCGACCCGACCAGGCCGTGGAGTGCGCGTTCTGGGCCGGTTTCGGTCTGGTCCAGCGGGGCGAGATGGCCCAGGGTGGTGGCTGGATCGCGCGGGCGAACCGACTCGTCGAGGTGCACGAACTGGTGTGCGTGGGCGGTGGGTACCTGTTGGTGCCGCTCGCCCTGATGAGCCTCGACCGGGGCGCCTTCGACGACGCCCACGACCGCTGCGAGGAGGCGGGCGCCGTCGCCGAACGCTTCGACGACGCGGACCTGCGTGCGCTGGCCATGCTCGGGCGTGGCCAGGCACTGTTCTGCCTCGGACGACGTGACGAGGGTGCCAGCCTGTTCGACGAGGTCATGGGGGCGGTCGGTGGGGGCGAGGTGTCGCCGGTCGTGTCCGGGATCGTCTACTGCGCGGTGATCGACAAGTGCCAGCAGGCGTTCGACGTCCGGCGCGCACGCGAGTGGACCACGGCGTTGGGTCGCTGGTGTGCCGACCAGCCCGGGCTCGTGCCGTACCGCGGCCAGTGCATGGTGCATCGCTCGCAGGTCCTGCAACTCCACTGCCTGGGGCGAGGCCATGGACGAGGCGACACGCGCCCAGCAACGGTTGTCGGATCCACCGCATCCCGCCGTCGGGATGGCGCACTACCAACTGGGTGAGCTGTTGCGGCTGCGCGGGGCGCTCGGGGAGGCCGAGGCCGCCTACCTCGAGGCGCAGCGATTCGGCCGACCGCCGCAGCCGGGACTGGCGCTGGTGCGGCTGGCCCAGGGAGAGGTCGACGCGGCCGCCGCCGCGATCGACGCTGCGGTCGCGGGCGCCGGCGACCCGGTCACCCTGGCTCGGCTGTTGCCGGCGTTCGTGGAGATCATGCTGGCGACCGACCGGGTGGATCGCGCACGGTCGGCCGCGGACCAGTTGGCGGCGATCGCCGCCAACGCCGACGCACCGTTCCTGGCGGCGGTCGCGGCCATGTCCGATGGTGCGGTGATGGTCGCCGACGACCGTCCGCGAGACGCCATGGAGCGCCTGCGGTTCGCGTGGCAGCAGTGGCGGGAACTCGAGGCACCGTACGAGGCGGCCCGCACGCAGTTGCTCGTGGCGCGGGCGTGCGACGCCATGGGCGACCACGAGACGGCGCGACTCGAGACCGAGTCGGCCCGCACGGTCCTGGGGCAACTCGGCGGCGTCGTGGCGGGGGAACCTGCCGGCCGCGAGCCGGGGCCGGTGACGGCGCCGGGCCAGGGCTCCGACGTCAGCCCGCGGGAGCTGCAGGTCCTGCGTCGCGTCGCCCGCGGCAGGACCAACCGCGAGATCGGCGACGAGCTGTTCATCAGCACCAAGACCGTCGAGCGGCACGTGTCCAACATCATGGTGAAACTGGGTGCCGCCAACCGTGCCGCGGCCACCGCGATCGCCTACGAGCGCGACCTGATCCCGGGGTAGACGACGGTGCCCACCAGTGGGGGTTTCCCCCACGTCGGGACGGGCGGGAACTGGGTGGTTGCCCCGATGGCGGGAGCAGGGGGCATTCCTACGGTCGTGGGACCGGGAGCACACGTGGCAGTCGGCCGCGGCCGGCCCGCCACCGCGACCGCCCACCCACCGACCCAGGAGCCACCCATGAGCCCCGACAGCCAGACGACGACACCCCGATCCGACATCGTGTTCGAGCGCTACCAGGGGTCACCCGCGGCGATCTACGAGCGCTGGTTCGTGCCCGCCATCGGCCTGCCCTTCGCCACACGGGTCGTGGAGGCTGCGGAGCTCCACCCGGGCGAGCGGGTGCTGGACGTGGCCTGCGGCACGGGCGTGGCCACGCGCCTGGCCGCCGACCGTGTCGGGGCTGCGGGCGCGGTGGCGGGCATCGACGGCCATCCGGGCATGCTCGTGGTTGCCCGGGACGTCACGCCCCCGGACAGCGCCATCGAGTGGCGCCAGGCCAGTGCCGACGGGCTGCCCTACCCGGACGCCTCGTTCGACGCTGCGGTGTGTTCGCTCAGCCTCCAGTTCTTCGCCGACAAGGTGCGGGCGCTCCGCGAGATGCGCCGGGTCCTGGTCCCGGGCGGTCGCGTGGTCATCGGCGTGCCCGGACCGACCCCGCCACTGCTCGAGGTGCTGCACGAGGTGCTCACCGACCACCTCGGGGCGGAGGTGGCCGCGTTCGTCCATGGCGTGTTCGCGCTCGACGATCCGACCAGGTTGGAAGAACTCCTGGTGGCGGCAGGATTCGACGACGTCCGGGTGCAGGTTCGCCCGGTCCCGGTGCGGCTCGACGCCCCGGCCGACTTCCTCTGGCAGTACCTGCTGGGCACCCCGCTGGCAACGGCGGTCGCCGAGGTCGACGAGCAGGATCGTGATGCCCTCCAGCGCGAGGTCGTGCGCCGGTGGGCGCCGTTCGTGGTCGACGACCACATGCCCCTGGACGTCGGCTGCCTGCTGGCCACGGGGGTGTAGGGAGGTCCGGACTCGCTGTCGCCGACGACCCGGTGTGTGCCGGGCTCGGCGGCGGCGTGGTGCACGGGCGGAGGCGCGGGATCTGGACCTGGGGCGAGGCGCGGTGCGTGGTGGGACCCGGGGATCCCGTCGGGCGGGCGGATAGCATGCGGTCCGACCGGTCGGCGGGCTCGTCGGCCGGCCGTGGCCTGCCTGCGACGCCTGCGTCCGTCTTCGTCCCGTCCACGTCCGCTGAGGACTCCGTGAACACCCCATTGAGCACACTCGACATCCGCGAGACCTTCCTCCAGTTCTTCGCCGACCACGACCACCACGTCGTCGGGTCTGCCCCCCTGATCCCGCAGGACCCGTCGGTCCTGCTCAACATCGCGGGGATGCTGCCGTTCGCGCCCTACTTCGCCGGCGACGCGACCCCGCCCGCCCCGCGCCTGGCCAGCTTCCAGAAGTGCGTGCGGACCAACGACATCGAGAACGTCGGCCGCACCGCGCGCCACCTGTCGTTCTTCGAGATGCTGGGCAACTTCTCGTTCGGGGACTACTACAAGCGCGAGGCGATCCGGTGGGCGTGGGAACTGTCGGTCGACCACTTCGGCCTCGACCCCGAGCGGATCTGGTTCACCGCCCATGTCAACGACGACGAGGCCGCCGCCCTCGCCCTGGAGGAGACCGACCTCCCGCCGGAGCGCATCCAGCGCCTCGGCTCGGACAACTTCTGGTGGACCGGCATGGCCGGGTCTGCGGGCTACAGCGGCGAGTTCTTCTACGACAAGGGTCCGGAGTTCGGCGAGGACGGCGGCCCGGCGGTCGACGACGAACGCTTCATGGAGTACTACAACCTGGTGTTCACCGAGTTCGTGTGTGACGGCGCCGGCGAGATCGTCGGTGACCTGCCGGCCAAGAACGTCGACACCGGGTTGGGCCTGGAACGGTTGGCGACCCTGGTGCAGGACGTGCCGACGATCTACGAGACCGACCTGTTCGTGTCGTTGCTGGCCGCG
>JAGXFT010000094.1 GCA_024637135.1 Nitriliruptorales bacterium
AGATGTGTATAAGAGACAGGCACGCAGACGCTCCGGTGACGACGACGTGGCCGTGGGGAGCAGGGCGTCCTCGACGTCCCGCCCGCCACCCAGTCGGCCGTCCCGCGTTGCCGACACCACCGCGTCGGCGACCTCCGGCGTAATCGCCCCGTCCACGAGCGCAGCCCGGGTCTGGGGCAGGTCGGGCAGCTCGGTCGACAGCCGTGCCATCCTCGCCGCCTCCCGCCCGGACCGTCGCGTGTTGGCCGTCACCCACTCGGCGGTCGACGCGGCACCGTCGGCCTCCACGCCACCCGTCGTGCGCAGCGAGCCCAGGACGGCAGCCATGCCGGCCGTGGCCAACGACTCCAACCGGTCGAACAGACCCACCTGTTCACGCAGCGCTGCCCGGTCGACCACGGTGTTCACGTCCTCCACGCCGCGCGCAACCTGGTCCACGGCCGCCCGCAACCGTCGCATCACGTCGTCCACCCCGGGGGTCACGACGTCGACTGGGTGGGGAACATCCCCGTCCGCCTCCATGCACCACGGTCCTCGTGCCTCACCCGCAAGGGGGTGAGCGTCCCCACCCACCGGGAACGGGATGCTGCCCGAGAGGCGACGGGCCCGAGAATGGCTCGTCGCGCGTGGGGTCGACGCGATTGCTAAGAACATGTGTTCGATTCTAGCCTCTCCATTTGGCCATTGCAATATGTTTGGTGATGTTCCACAGGGTCGGGACGAGCCAGGCTCGGGTGCGCGCATGGGGGTCGTCCCAGGTGACCGAGGCGCCACGACCGGACAGACGGCGGCTGGAGGCCGGGGCGGATCCCACCAGGACCAGCACCCAGACCAGGCCCTCGGGCCGGCGCACGTCCATGGCCACCATCGTCGCCGTGGACGCGCGGGCGTGGCCGCGAGGTGCCGGGTCACTGACCCGCGCGAATGCCCGAGGGGCCACCCTTCGATCGTCCGTGCCGGACGGCCTCCCGGATGTTGAACTCCACGTATGGTGGGGGCACGTCATCGAATGACTGCGCCCCCCGCTCCCTGTTCGGCCTTCCGACCGGATCCCGGCGACCGTGTTGCGCGCGTTGGTGCCGTGGACCGAACGAGACCGACAGGCCTGGGTGCCGGGGAGCAACGTGGATGGGGTGGACCACAGCGGACATGCCGCGGCTCGACGATCGCACGGCCGTGGTCACGGGCGCGACCTCGGGGCTGGGCCGTTCCACCGCGATCGCGCTGGCTCGGGCCGGCGCCACCGTCGTCCTGGCGACACGTGACGCGGACAAGACCGCCGACGTCATCGACGAACTCCGCACCTCCATCCCCGGCGCGGACCTCCAGCACCTGCCGCTGGACCTCGCCGACCTGTCGTCGGTCGCGGCCGCAGCAGCGATGCTGCACGATCGCGTCGAACGGGTCGACCTGCTGGTCAACAACGCGGGCGTGATGAACACGCCGCGGCGGCGAACGGTCGACGGGTTCGAGTTGCAGTTCGGGGTCAACCACCTCGGCCACTTCGCCTTCACCGGTGGCGTGATCGACCTGCTGGCGGACGCCATCGACCCGCGGGTCGTGACGGTGTCGTCCGGGCTGGCACGGATCGGCACGATCGACCTCGACGACCCGAACTTCGACCGCCGGCGGTACGTGGCATGGCTCGCCTACGGCCAGTCCAAGCTGGCCAACCAGGTGTTCGCGGTCGAACTGCACCGCCGCCTGCGGGCTGCCCGGTCGCCCATCGCCTCGATGGCCGTCCATCCCGGGTTCGCCGCCACCAACCTCCAGGCCGCAGGGCCCCGCATGCGCGGTGGCCTGCGCGCGAGCCTCGCGACGCCGTTCAACCGGGCCGCCAACGCCATGTTCGCCCAGAACAGCGACATGGGTGCGCTCCCGCAGTTGTTCGCCGCGACCGCCCCGACCGCCGCGTCGGGCCACTACTACGGACCGGACGGGCTGCTCGAACAGCGCGGCCACCCCACCGAGGTGGAACTGCTCGCCGACGCCCGTGACCGCGAACTCGGAACACGACTGTGGCGGCTGTCCGAGCACCTGACGGGAATCGTCTGGGACCTGCCCGGTGCCGCCACCTCCCGGGACGCCGCCTGACCCGCCTCCTCGGCGTCAGGGCCCGTCAGGCCGTCCCCGGCCCACGGCCGACCCGCCGCGCCACGACGCCTCGACGCCCGCCACGTCGCCGTCGGAGTCGCGCGGGGTCGTGACATCGCGATAGCCGAGCTGGACCAGTTCATCGGCCAGTTCGTCGGGTTGCCCGCCCCCCAGTTCGAGCAGGATCCACCCGCCGCGCCGCAGGAACGACCGCGCGTCCCGCAGGACCCGTCGAACGACGTCCAAGCCGTCCCCTCCACCGTCGTAGGCCGTGGTCGCCTCGAAGGTGAAGGTGTCGCGCTGCAGCGACGACAGGGCCGGCGTTGGCACGTAGGGCACCGACCCGACGACGAGGTCGACGCGACCCGACAGTCCGTCCGGGACCGGGTCGAACAGGTCACCGAGGTGGGCCTCGACCCCGTTGGACCGGGCACAGGCAACGGACGCGACGTCCACGTCGGTGCCGACGACCCGGGCGGTCGGCCGCGTGTGTGACAGGGTCGCGGCGATCGCCCCGGCGCCGGTGCAGACATCGATGGCCACCCCGCCCGGCGGGAGTCGGGTCACGGCGCGACGGGCAAGTCCCACCGTCCGGGGGCGAGGGACGTAGACCCCCGAGTCGACCCGGACGACCAGGTCGCCGAAGGCCGTCCGGCCCGTGACCCAGGCCAGCGGTTCACCGGTGAGCCGTCGCGCCACGAGCCCGTCGAGGTCGAGCCCGGTCCGCGTGGCCGCGGCCACCAGGTGGTCGACCTCGTCACCGGCGGCCACGAAACCGGCCCCGGCCATGCGACGCACCAGGTCGGATCGTCGCGCGGACTGGTCCATGCGCACACCTCCACTGCCACCCATCCCCGGCCTCGCCTCCCGGCCTCGCGCGCACCATGCCCGGTCCGAGCCAGGTCGACCCGAGCCAGGTCAACCATACGGCTGCTGGCCCGGACGATCCGGTGCGGATCCCGGGACCCGACGAGACGCAGCGGCCTATCGTTGCCCGCATGCGCCCCCACCTCGCCGCCGTCGTCGAAGAAGTGGTCGAACACTGGCTCGAGGCGTACCTGCGGGAACGTGGCTGGGTCGAGAGGATCATCGCCTACACCGGCTACGGGGCGCCCGCCGGCGGCCGCGACGTGGTCCGCGTGCTGGCGCGCGTGGTGCTGGCCGAACCGGGGGCGGACGACGCCGAGGCGGCCGCCGATGCGACCGCGACCGACGCGGAACTGGACCAGGCGCAGGGCAAACGTGGCTGGCGCGACTTCGTCACGACGCCAGCAGGCTTCGCCCGGGTCACCGTCACCGTCGGCGACGCCAGCGTGACCACCAGTGCGGACCGCAGCGGGTACGTCGACGTCGACCTGCACGGTCACGGGCTGGCGACCGGATGGCACGAGGCGCACGTCGCCAGCGCGGGTGGTGGCGAGGTGCACGCGGACGTGCGGATCATGGACCCCGACGCCCGCATCGGGATCGTCAGCGACATCGACGACACCGTGCTGGTCACCCACCTGCCGCGCCCGCTGGTGGCCGCCTGGAACACCTTCGTGCGATCCGAGACCGCACGCGAGGCCGTGCCGGGCATGGCCGGCCTTGCCGGGTCGGTCCTCACCAGGTTCCCGACCGCCCCGGTGTTCTACCTGTCGACGGGTGCGTGGAACGTGGCGCCGACCCTGGTCCGGTTCCTGCGACGCAACGGCTACCCCGTGGGTCCGCTGCTGCTGACCGACTGGGGGCCCACCAACACCGGCTGGTTCCGGAGCGGGCAGGCCCACAAGCGCCGGACGTTGGAACGGCTGCGACGCGAGTTCCCGGACGTGCAGTGGATCCTGGTCGGTGACGACGGCCAGCACGACCCGACCATCTACCGGGAGTTCGCCCGACGTCACCCGACCGCGGTCCGGGCCATCGCGATCCGCACGCTGAGCGCGGCCGAACAGGTGCTGTCCCACGGCTTCCCGGGTCCCAAGGAGGTCGAGGCCCACGACGCCGGCGACCACGACGCGGACGGCACCTGGGTGCCGGTCCTGCGCGGCCCCGACGGCAACGCCCTGCGCCGCGTCCTGGCCCTGTACGACGAGGCCGGCCTCGGCGATCGCCCCACCGACGTCGCCCGCCCCTGACACGAGCCGACTCGATCGGTGGGGCCCGACCCGTTCCCACGGATCGTGGCCAGGCAGTGCGACCGTCCCGGCACGACGGAGGCCCCCCAGCCCAGGACGGCAGTGCGCGGTCAGGCGTCGCCGGCGAAGTAGCGGGCGAGGTGGGTCTCGACGGCGGCGGGGTCGGCGGCGACCTGGTGGCCGGCGACCGGCGGCTCGACCCCGTCACCGCGCGCCAGCATGCCCTCACGCGCCATCACCTCCATCTGGCCCAGCACGGGCGCCCAGAACCCGCCGTGGTCCAGGAACACCAGCGGCTTGTCGAACCCGCCGAGCCGGCGCCATGCCAGCACCTCGACGGCCTCGTCCAGGGTCCCGAGTCCGCCCGGGAGCACGACGAAGGCGTCGGACCGCGCGAGCATGACGGCCTTGCGATCGGCCAGCGTCGTGGTCACGACCAATTCGTCGGCGTCGACGTCGTGGATGCCCACGTCGACGAACTGCTGCATCGTGATGGCCAGCACGGATCCGCCCGATGCCCGAGCGGCGTCGGCCACCGAACGCATCATGCCGGTCAGCGTCCCGCCGTACAGCAACGTCCAGTTCCTGGTCCCGATGCGGGTGCCGAGTTCGTCGGCCAGTTCGCGGTAGTGGGGGTCGACGTGGGCCGCGGACGACGCGAACACCGCCACGGTCGGTCGGGTGGCGCCGGTGACCTCGACCACCTCAGCGGTACTCGGGGTTGGGGAAGTCCCAGCGGGTGCCGTCGTCCCACTCGGCCCGGACGTTGCCGTGGGCCGGGATGCCGCCGTTGTCCTTGAGCATCCGCGCGGTGTGCAACAGGTTCCAGGTCATGTAGGTGGTGTTGCGGTTGGTGAAGTCGTTGTCGAACCCGACCGGGACGTCGCCCTCGTCCGGGTCGTCGCCGTAGCTCGGGCCCGGTCCCACCTCCCCGATCCACCCGGAGTCGGCCTGCGGCGGGACCATGTAGCC
Organism: Nitriliruptorales bacterium; assembly: GCA_024637135.1. Taxonomy (GTDB): domain Bacteria; phylum Actinomycetota; class Nitriliruptoria; order Nitriliruptorales; family Nitriliruptoraceae; genus Salsipaludibacter. The sequence continues at coordinate 5,184 of JAGXFT010000094.1, forward strand.
CAGGTGCTGGAGCGCGTACAGCGTGCCCATGGCGATGTGCTTGACCCCGTCCTCGTTGCCGGTGACCATCACGCCGCCGGTGCGGCCGTAGAAGAGGTACTGGCCCTTGTCGTTGGTCTGGCCGGACAGTGCATAGAGCCGCTCGATCACCGACGTCGCGACCGACGACCGCTCCCCCAGCCAGATCGGCGTCCCCAGCACGAGGATGTCGGCCGCCAGGACCCGTCGGGCCAGCGCCGGCCACTCGTCGACCTCGGCGCCGTGCTCGGTCATGTCGGGCTGCACGCCCGGCGCGATCGCGTGGTCGACCGCGCGGAACTGGTCGACGGTGACCCCGTTGGCCTCCATGATGGCGATCGACTTGTCCAGCAACGTCTGGGTGTGCGACGCCCCCGGGGACCGGGTCAGCGTGCAGTTGACGTACATGGCCGTGAGGTCGTCGTAGTTGGCGGGCGGTTGTGGTGACTCGGGCACGACGAAATCCTCGGATCGAACACGGGTGCGGCAGGAACCCCCGCACCCTACAAGTCGTGGGCCCCCACCTGCGTGCGCCCCACGTTCCACGGATGGAACTGGGTGCGCACGCTCCCCCCGAGACCAGATGCGTGCGTGCCACGTTCCACGGATGGAACGTGGGACGCACACAACGGTCGGGCGGCGGGTCCACAGGTGCGGAGGTCGGTGGTCCGCACCGGGTCGTCCCCGAGCAGACTCTACAACCATGGGAACTGCGAACTGGCCCGCGCTGTACGTCGAGGCACGCCGCACCGGCGGTGTCACCACCAGTGGGATCGCTGCACGGGTCGGGATCGCCAGGAACAGCTTCCGCCGCCGCGTGCGGAGGGAGTCGTGGCGGGAACCGTTCCCCGATTGCTGGCTGGTACCGGGAGCCCCGCTCACGAGCACGGCGAGGTACTGGGCAGCGGTGCTCTCGACCGGATCGGGATCGGTGCTGAGCCACGCCACCGCCTCGCACCTGCTCGGCCTCCACGACGAGGTCCGTCCCAGACAGGTCCACGTCCTGCGCCGATACGGGTTGTCGGCGATCGACCATCCGGGCCTGGTCCGCCATCGATCGCGAAGCCTGCTCGATCGCGATTTCACCGAGGTCGACGGGTTGCCGATCACGACCGCAGCGCGAACGATCATGGACCTCGCGGCAGCGCGTGAGGTGTGGCGTCTCGAGGCGATGATGCTCGCCGCGAGGCAACGCGGACTCCTCGACCTCGACCAGCTCGTCGACCAGTACGAACGGCGACCCGGACTGCACGGCGCGCCTGCCTTCCGGGCGGCGAGCATCCTGCTGACCCAGGACGGCGCGGACTCCATCCTCGAGCGACGGGCACGGCGCATCCTGTCCGACGCCGGGCTGCATCCGTCGCCGGCACCGCATCCGGTCGACTGCGACGGCCGCACCCTCCATGCCGACATCGCATTCCCGGATCGCCTGGTGGCGATCGAGTGCGACGGGTTCGCCTACCACGGACCCGACGCGCCGCAGGCCTTCGAGGGCGATCGCACCCGCTGGGGCCTCCTCCAGGACGCGGGGTGGCAGCTCGTCTGGCTGACCTGGAAGCGGCTGCACGGGCACCCGGCCGCGTTCGTCGCGGAAGTCCGGCGCAAGCTCGCCGCCTGACCAGTCGGCCGTCCGGCAACGCCGCCCTGACTGTCGCCCCATGATGCCCCGGTCCCCCCGTCGTCCCCTCAGCCCCCCCGTCGGCCATCCGCGCCTGGCGAACTGCGTGCGTGTCAGGTTCCACCTGTGGAACGACACGCGCACGCTTCCGGTCGAGGCGGTCCATCGTGCGTGTCAGGTTCCACCCGTGGAACGACACACGCACGCTTCCGGGGGGGCAGCGGGGTCCAGCCGGGGGGCGTGGGGGGCTGGGGGCTACTCGGGGCGGGTTTCTGGACGGGTTTCTGGACGGAGGGTGGGGAAGAGGATGACGTCGCGGATGGAGGTGGCGCCGGTCAGCAGCATCACGAGCCGGTCGACACCCAGGCCCAGGCCGACCGTGGGGGGCATGCCGTGCTCCATGGCGCGGAGGTAGGGCTCGTCGACGTGCATGGCCTCGTCGTCGCCGGCCTCGCGGGCGGCGGCCTGGGCCTCGAAGCGGGCGCGCTGGTCGTCGGGGTCGGTCAGTTCGGAGAAGCCGTTGGCGAACTCCCGCCCGGTCACGAACAGCTCGAAGCGCTCGGTCACGTGGTCCCTGCTGCGGTGCCGACGGGCCAGCGGCGAGATCTCGATCGGGTACTCGGTCACGAAGGTGGGGTCCCAGAGGGTCTCCTCGACCAGTTCCTCGAACAACTCGGTGACCAGTCGGCCGGGGCCCCAGTCGTCCTCCCACGACACCTCGTTGAGGTTGCAGACCCCACGCAGTTCGCGCAGGTCGTCGTAGGAGACGTCGATGCCGGTGACGTCACGCACCAGGTCCAGCATCGTCACGCGCGCGAACGGCCCCGCCAGGCCGACGTCACGGTCGGGCACCACGTCCGACACCACCCCGTCCTCGTCGGTCTCGACCACGACCTCGCCGGACCGGTCGGGATAGGTCAGGTCGGACGCACCGACGGCCGCGGCCGCACGCCGGACCAGGGCCTCGGCCAGTTCCATCCCGGCCTCGAAGTCGCCGTAGGCCTGGTAGGACTCCAGCATCGTGAACTCGGGGTTGTGGCGGGCACTCATCCCCTCGTTGCGGAAGCTGCGATTGACCTCGAACACCCGGGGGATGCCCCCGACGATCAGCCGCTTGAGGTACAGCTCCGGGGCGATGCGGAGGTACAGGTCGACGTCCAGCGTGTTGTGGTGGGTCACGAACGGCCGCGCCGACGCGCCGCCGGGGATCGGGTGCAGCATCGGGGTCTCGACCTCGACGAAGCCACGGTCGGCCATCTCGTCGCGCAGTGCCCGCAGGATCGCGGACCGGGCCCGGAAGGTCCGACGGGTGTCGTCGTTGACGACCAGGTCGAGTTCACGCTGGCGCGAACGGGTCTCCAAGTCGGTCAGGCCATGCCACTTGTCCGGCAGCGGGCGCAACGCCTTGCCCAGCAGCACCAGCCGGGACGGTCGGATCGACAGCTCGCCACGGCGGGTGGCCATGACCTCGCCGACCACGCCCAGCCAGTCGCCCACGTCGACCAGGCTCGCGAAGTCCTCCATGCCATCGGCACCGAGCGCGTTCACCTGGACGAACAGTTGCACCTCGACGCCGTCCTCGCGCAGGACGCCGAACGCGAGCTTGCCCTGGCCGCGCTTGGCGACCAACCGTCCCGCGACGGTGACCTCCTCGCCGGTCTCGACCCCCGCCTCGAGGTCCCCCCAGGTGTCGCGGACGTCGGTCAACGCGTGGGTGACGGGCCAGGACGGGGGATGCGGGTCGACACCACGATCCCGCAGCGTCGCCACCTTGGCCCGGCGGGTCGCCACGAGGTCGTCGAGGCCGGACGACGGGCCGTCGTCGGGAGCCCCGTTCTGGTCGGGGGGTCGTGAGGACGGGTCGGACTGGGACATCGGAGCAGCCATCGGACGACCGGACAGGATCGGCCCGGAACGGTACTCCCCCGACCGCCGTGTGCACCGAGGTGGACTCCGTGGTTCCTACCCTGCCGACGACGACCCGAGCGACGACCCGAGCACCGACTCGAGCGACGACCCGAACGACGACCGGACCGAGGACAGGGGGCCAGCGTGGAGGCCGTGGCGACGGCACTTGGACTGGTGTTCCTGGCCGAACTGGGTGACAAGACCCAGTTGGTGGTGCTGACGATGGGCGCGGGTCGCCGGCTGGCGCCGACCCTGGCCGGGCTGTTCGGGACCATCGCGCTGCTGCAGGCACTGGCGGTCGGGGTCGGGCGGCTGCTGGCCACGGTCGTGCCCGACACCGTGCTGGGGGTCGCCTCGGGCCTGCTGTTCATCGGGTTCGCCGGGTGGACGTGGCTGGCCACCGATGACGACGACCACGACGACGGGCCACCCGGCAGCATGGCGGCGTTCCTGCTGGCCTTCTTGGTGGCCGAGTTGGGTGACAAGTCGAGCATCGCGACCGCGTTGCTGGCCACCACCAACGACGCGCTGCTGACCTGGGTCGGGGCCACGCTGGGGTTCTTCGGCGCCACCCTGGTCAGCCTGGCCGCCGGGTCGTGGCTGCGGACCCGTGTGCGCCCGGCCACCCTCCAGCGCCTGGGCGCGGCCGCCTTCCTGCTGGTCGGCATCGTGACGCTCGTGACCACGCTTGCCTGACCGGCGTCGGCCACGACGTGCGCAGCTCAGCCGGCGTCGATCACGCCGGCGAGCAGGTCCTCGAGGCCCCAGTCGATGCCGCCGAAGTCCGAGGTGAACCCCAGCCGCACGACCACCAGGTCCTCGGACGGCACGACCACGACCTGCTGGCCCTCGTTGCCCGACGCCCAGTACGCGTCGGCCGGCACGCTGGGCATCCGCAACGACCCGTCGACGCCCTCGTTCAACCACCACTGGGCCCCGTACGGGTTCTCGGTCTCCAAGGTCACCGCCGTGGTGGAGAACTCGACCCAGTCCGGGGGCAGCAACTGCTCGCCGTCCCACTCCCCCTCCTGCAGGAACCACTGGCCGAAGCGGGCCCAGTCGCGCGTGGTCATGTGGGGGAACGACGAGCACACCAGCCCGCCGGACTCGTCCGGTTCCATCACCGCCGAGTCCATCCCAATCGGATCGAACACCAGCTCACGCGCCATCTCGATGCCGAGCCCCGACGCCTCCTGGGCCTGGTCACAGAGGATGTTGGTCGTGCCGGAGGAGTAGGACCATGTCGTTCCGGGGTCCGCCACCAGCGGCTTCCTGGCGGCGAACTCACCGGTGTCGCCGGGCCGGAACAACATGTTCGTCGCGTCGGTGTCCGGGTCGTAGACCTCGTCGAAGGCCAGCCCGGACGTCATGTGGAGCAGGTCCGCGACCGTGATGTCGGCCCGTCGATCCGCCGACCACGCGTCGTGGAGGTCGTCGGCCTCGACCGCCATGTCGCCCTGGGCGACCAGCCGGCCCACGACGGCATTGGCGATCGACTTGCCCATCGACCAACCCAGCAGTTCGGTGTCGGCGTCGAAGCCGTCGGCGTAGCGCTCGGCGACGATCTGGCCGTCCCGGACCACGACCACCGCGCGGGTGTTGCGCTGCCCCGCCGGGTCGTCCTCCGCGAAGGCGCCGTCGACGGCCTGGTCCAGCGCGGTGCCATCCACCCCGACGTCGGCCCGGGCCGCCTCGACGTCGACCGCCTCACCGGCGGGCCAGGCAGCAGCGGCGTCCCGGGGCTCGGCCGGTGCCAGCGCCGTGAACTCCGGATCCTCGTCGGCCAGCGTGCAGCCGGCCCCGGGCGTGTACCAGGCGGTGGACGACCAGGCCCCGAGCAGGCTGGTCGTGACCGTGCCGGCGTCCTCGTCGACCCGGGTCCGCAGCAACGGCACGAGCGGGTTGGACGGCAGGTCGGCGGCGGCCTCGTCGAAGGGGCGCTCCGCCAGCAGGTGGCCGGAACACGTGGTCTTGGCCGCGTACCCGGTCGCGACCGGGGCGATCGGGGAGAGGTACCAGGCGGCGGCGATGCCCGCGAAGACCACCAGCGCGAACACGACGACGAACCAGCGCCTGCCTGACATGTGCGCTCCCTCCGGGCCAGTCGCCTGTGCCCGCCGGACGACCAGCGCGACCGTAGTCGTGGGACCGGGCCCGGCCGCCGCACGTGCAGCTTGCGCGGCACGCGGGGATGTGTTGAGGGCATCGATCCCGACGCGGGTGTGCCCGGCTCAGAACGTCCCGGTGAGGTGGATGCGTGGACGGTCGGTGGTCAGGTCGTGGATCGTGCCGGCGATCCACGCGTCGACGTCGTGTTCTGCCAGCGTGGAGACGGCTGCTTCGGCCGCGGCCGCCGGCAGGACGGCCACCATCCCCACGCCACAGTTGAAGGCGTCCCACATGTCCGCGGGTGCGACCGGCCCACGGTCGGCCAGCCAGTGGAACACCTCGCCACGGGTCCACGTGTCGACGTCGACGGTCGCCGCCAGGCCGGCGGGCAGCACCCGTGGGAGGTTGCCGGGGATGCCGCCGCCGGTCACGTGGCACAGCGCGTGGACCTCGACCGCCTCCAGCAGCGCCAGCAGCGGCCGGGTGTAGATCGCGGTCGGTTCGAGCAGCACCTCGCCGAGCGGCGCCGACAGCCCGTGCGACGCGGACAGGTCGAGGCCGTCCACGATCCGCCGGACCAGCGAGTACCCGTTGGCGTGCAGTCCGGACGACGCCATGGCCACGACCACGTCGCCGGCGACGACCCGGTCCGGCCCCAGCACGGCGTCGCGCTCGACCACCCCCACCCCGAACCCCGCGAGGTCGAACTCGTCCGGCCCGAGCAGGCCGGGGTGTTCCGCGGTCTCACCGCCGACCAGCGCGCACCCGGCTCGGACACAGCCCTCGGCGATGCCGGCGACCAGCCGGGCCACCCGACCCGGATCCAGTTGACCGACGCTGATGTAGTCGTTGAAGAACAGCGGTTCGGCGCCGGTCACCACCAGGTCGTCGACCACCATCGCGACCAGGTCGATGCCGACCGTGTCGAGTCGTCCCAGTTGCCGGGCGAGGTCCACCTTGGTCCCGACCCCGTCGGTGCCCGACACCAGCACGGGCTCGCGGTACCGGGTCGGGTCGAACGCGAACAGCCCCCCGAAGCCACCGATGCTGCCCAGCACCTCGGGTCGACGGGTGCGGGCGACCTGTTCGGCGATCAGGGGGATGGAGGCGTCGGCAGCGGCCAGGTCCACCCCGGCGTCGGCATAACGCAGCCCGCTGCGTGCGGCCGACTCGCGAGGCTCGTGGTCAGCGTCGGTCATCACGGGTGCCCTCGGCGGTCTCGTCGTGGCGCGAGCCTACGCGCGCGGCCGCGGACGATCCCCACGCGAGGACCGGCCAGCCGGGCGGGCGGGCCGGATCGGGGCTGCCGGCGATCCCGTAGGTTGGCGCGCATGACGTCCCGCCGCGGCCTGCTGGCCTTCGTGTTCACCGTGACCCTGACGGGAATCCTGAACAACACCTTGGTCACCCCGGCGATCCCCGACATCCTGCGTGAATTCGGCCAGCCCAACACCCGCGCGGGGTGGCTGGTCGCGACGGGCTCGGTCGCCGGGGTCGTGGTCGCGCCCCTGGTCGGCGTGCTGGCGGACCGCTACGGGCGACGGATCGTGCTGACCACCTGCCTCACGATCTTCGCGACGTTCGGAGCCGTGGCCGCGCTGGCCCCCACCTTCCCGATCCTGCTCGGAGCCCGCCTCGGCCAGGGGTTCGGGTCGGCCGGACTGGTCAACCTCGCCGTCGTGCTGCTGGGCGATCACTTCGAGGGTGCCGAACGGACCTTCTGGGTCGGCCGCAACGGGGCGGTGCTGACGGTCGGGCTGGCCGCGATGCCATCGCTGTCCGGGGTGCTCACCCAGGCGTTCTCGTGGCGGGTGACCTTCGGGCTGTACACGCTGGCGTTCGTGACGGCGGTGCTGGCGTGGCGACTCCTCGACCGTGCGCGACC
>JAGXFT010000095.1 GCA_024637135.1 Nitriliruptorales bacterium
CACCAACATCGACAACGGCCTCGCGCTGTGCCACCACTGCCACCGACTCGTCCACGACCGCGGCTGGACCGTCCACCTCGACCCCACCACCGCCACCGCCACCTGGACCTCCCCCACCGGCACCATCCGAACCACCACCCCCGCACCCACCGTCCTCCACGATGCCCACCCGCAACCGCCGACCCGGCCCACCACCCGTGACCACGACACCACCCAGCCCGCCCTGCCGTCGCATGCATCCGGCGGGACGCCACGACGATGACCCCACCCCGACCGGCCCCACACCGTGGGGCCAACCACCCATGCCCGGAGGCGAGGGGTCTGTCGGCCTCGGCGTGCTGGTCCAAGGCGATGGCGAGCCCACCCTCACCGTGCCGGTTCAGGCCCGCCCAACCAACGCCAGCTGAGCACGCCCCCGGGTCTCCCGGCGCGAACTGGTCGTGTCGTCGTGGGACGGCGGCGGGCGAGCGAGGTGGTCTAGGGTCAGGGAGTCGAACGGGCCATCGGCGAACCATCACATAACAGCATGGGTTATGTGATAGGTTGCGGCCACCTTCGACCACGCCTCGACAAGGACCACGGCATGTCCGACCGCCACCCCGCCGCATCCACCCCGACCTCGTTGGTCCGTGCGGCCTACGAACGCTTCGAACAGCTGATGCCGATGGCGCGCGAGCGCCACGGTCGCGCCCTGACGTTCGCCGAGAAGGTGCTGTTCGCCCACCTCGACGACCCGGAGGAGGGGGGCCTGGACCGGGGTGTGGACTACACCGACTACCGCCCCGACCGCGTAGCGATGCAGGACGCCACCGCGCAGATGGCGGTGCTGCAGTTCATGCTGGCCGGCAAGGACTCGACTGCCGTCCCGACCACCATCCACGCCGACCACCTCATCCAGGCCTACGAGGGGGCCGACGCGGACCTGCGGATCGCCAACGAGCGCAACCGCGAGGTCTACGAGTTCCTCAAGTCCGCAGGCCAGCGCTACGGCATGGGATTCTGGAAGCCCGGGTCCGGCATCATCCACCAGGTCGTGCTCGAGAACTACGCCTTCCCCGGCGGGATGATGATCGGGACCGACTCCCACACCCCCAACGCCGGTGGCCTGGGGATGGTCGCGATCGGCGTCGGCGGGGCCGACGCGGTCGACGTGATGGTCGGCATGCCGTGGAACCTCCGCGTCCCGAACCTGATCGGGGTCAAGCTCACCGGCACGCTGTCGGGCTGGAGCGCGCCCAAGGACATCATCCTCAAGGTCGCCGAGATCCTGACCGTCAAGGGCGGCACGGGCGCGATCGTGGAGTACTTCGGCCCGGGCGCGGAGTCCATCTCGGCCACCGGCAAGGGGACCATCTGCAACATGGGAGCCGAGGTCGGCGCCACCACGTCGTTGTTCGCCTACGACCAGTCCATCGCGCGGTACCTCAAGGCGACCGAACGTGAGGCACTGGCCGACCTGGCCGACTCCCACACCGCGTTCCTGCGACCCGACGACGAGGTGATGGCGAACCCGCACGACTTCTACGACCAGGTGATCGAGATCGACCTCGACACGCTGTCGCCCCACCTGGTCGGACCCCACACGCCCGACCTGGCGCGCATGGTGTCCGACATCGGCCCCGAGGCCGAGGCCAACGGGTGGCCGCTGGACCTGTCGGCCGCCCTGATCGGGTCCTGCACCAACTCCTCCTACGAGGACATCTCCCGGGCGGCCTCCATCGCGCGCTTCGCCACCGACCACGGCATCGAGTCCAAGGTCGAACTGTTGGTGACCCCGGGCTCGGAGCAGGTTCGCGCCACCATCGAGCGCGACGGCCTGCTGGGTGACCTCGAGGACATGGGTGCGACCGTGCTGGCCAACGCCTGCGGGCCGTGCATCGGCCAGTGGCGTCGCGACGACATCGAGCAGGGTGACGTCAACTCGATCGTCACCTCGTTCAACCGCAACTTCCCCAAGCGCAACGACGGCAACGCCGAGACGCTGGCGTTCATCGGCTCGCCCGAAACGGTGATCGCCATGGCCCTGGCCGGGCGCCTGGACTTCGACCCCAAGACCGACACGCTGACCGCCGCCGACGGCACCGAGGTGTCGTTGCCGGAACCGATGGGCGAAGAACTGCCCGACCGCGGCTTCACCCGCGGCGCCGAGGGTTTCGTTCCGCCGGCGGAGGGCGACCAGGTCGACGTGGTCATCGACGATGACTCCGAGCGGCTCCAGCGCCTCCAGCCCTTCCCGGCCTGGGACGGCGAGGACCTGCACGACCTGCCGATCCTGCTCAAGTCCGAGGGCAAGACCACCACCGACCACATCTCGATGGCCGGACCGTGGCTGCGCTTCCGCGGCCACCTCGAGAACATCTCCGGCAACCTGTACCTGTCGGCCGCCAACAACCTCACGGGCGCCAGCACCGGCATCGACGTCGTGGGTGACGGTGAGGAACTCCCGCTGCCCGAACTGGCCAAGCGCTGGGGTGAGGCCGGCGTGGACTCGGTGGTCTTCGGTGACGAGAACTTCGGTGAGGGGTCGTCGCGCGAGCACGCCGCCATGGAGCCGCGTCACCGCGGGGTGCGCGCGATCGTCGTCCGCAGTTTCGCGCGCATCCACGAGACCAACCTCAAGAAGCAGGGGATCCTGCCGCTGACCTTCACGGATCCTGCCGACTGGAACCGGGTCCGGCCCGGCGACCGGGTGTCGATCACCGGGTTGGCCGACCTTGCGCCGGGGTCGCCGATCACCGTTGAACTGGCCCACGAGGACGGCAGCACGGAGTCCTTCCCGGTGATCCACACCTTCTCCGACGAACAGGTCGAGTGGTTCCGGGCCGGCAGCGCCCTGAACGTGATCCGGTCGCGTGCCTGAGCCGGCCGGCGGCAGGCGAGGTCGGCACGTGCCGGTGGTGTCCGCGGCGTGCGCGCCCGGGGCGATGGGATGAGCGATCCACGCGGTCTGCACGACGTCACCATCCACCGCGTGGGGGCGGACGCCGTCAGGCCCCTGCGCGTCGCCGTCCTGCGACCGGGGATGAGTCCCCACGCCTCGGCCTATCCGGGTGATGGGTCGCTGGCCACGGGCCACTTCGCCGCCCTCCATGGCGAGCGGGTGGCCGGGGTGGCGACGGTCCTGCACGAGGATGCGCCCGACCGGCCGATGCTGACCGAACCCGTTTCCACCGGGACCGCGTGGCGGCTGCGGGGCATGGCGGTCGAACCCGGACACCGCGGCCAGGGTGTCGGGGCCCGACTCCTCACGCGCTGCGTCAGCCACGTGCTCGACGCCGGGGGGCGGGTGGTGTGGTGCAACGCGCGCGAGGTGGCCGTGGGCTTCTACCGCGCCAACGGGTGGCGCGCGGTGTCCGACGTCTTCGAACTGCCGCCCTCGGGGCCCCACCGCGTCATGCGGCTGGACCTGCCCGCACACGCCACGACGGGCCACTGACCACGGCGAACTCGTGACCGTGGGGCGGCGGCGCGGCGCGTACCTTGACAGGCCCTGACCGATCCCGGACCCCGCCCGGTGCTCGACCCCCGGTGCTCGTCATGAGTCCCGACCCGAGTCCCGACCCGGCTGGGCCGACCGGTCGTCGTCGAACCCGGAGCCTCATCGTGATCGAACCCGTCGTCCCCGGCGAGGGCTGGGGCGTGCTGCACCTGTTCCTGACGATGCGTCCGGGTGCCGTGGCCGTTGCGCCGGCAGCCGGTCGCGAGGTCGCGGCGGCACTGGAGGCAGTCGGCGACGACGTCCAGGCCCACGTGTTCACCGGGATCGGCCACAAGTCGGACCTGGTCGTCATGCTGCTGGACGCCGACCTCGTGCGGCTGCGAGCGGCCCAGACCACCATCATGGCCGCCGCCGGTCCGGCGTTCGACCTCGACTGGTCGTACCTGTCGCTGACCGAGGGCTCGGAGTACACGACCACACCCGAGCAGTACCGGGACCAGATGGCGGCCAAGGGCGTGACCGGCGACGACCTCGAGCGGCGAGTCGACGAGTTCGACCAGCGCATGCAGACCTACACCCGGGACAAGCTCCACCCGGACCTGCCCCGGTGGGAGACGATGTGCTTCTACCCCATGACCCATCGTCGCGAGGGCGACGACAACTGGTACGCGCTGGACTACGACGAGCGCAAGCGCCTGATGGGTGAACACGGTCGGTCCGGCCGGGCGTTCACCGGGCGCGTGCTGCAACTGGTGTCGGGCTCGACCGGGTTGGACGACTGGGAATTCGGCGTGACCCTGTTGGCCCACGACGTGGCCGACCTGAAGGAGATCGTCTACCGCCTGCGCTACGACGAGGCCTCGGTGCGCTACGCCGAGTTCGGCCCGTTCGTCGTCGGCATCCGCGCCGACCCCGGCGACGCGATGGCGCTGCTGGGCTGGTCCGACTGACGATGGTGTCGACCCCATGAGCTCGCCCCTCCCCCGCACGCTCGACCTTGCCCGCCGACTGGCCGACCATCAGCCCGGCGATGCGGTCGAGGCGGCCCACCTGGTCCGCGTCCGAGCCGCACTGGTCGACCTCGCCGACCCGTTCTCCGAGGAGGACGGCCCGGTGCACGTGACGGGATCGGCGATCCTGCTGCCCCGGTACGGCGGCGACGACCGCACCGTGTTGCACCTCCACAAGCGCCTGGGGCGATGGTTGCAGCCCGGCGGGCACGTCGACCCCGGCGAGACCGCCCAGGACGGGGCCCTGCGCGAGGCCCGGGAGGAGACTGGCCTGGACGCCATCCATCCTGCCGACGGGCCGCGCCTGGTCCATGTCCACGTGCACGACGGTGGCCGTGGCCACACCCACCTCGACACCCGCTGGCTGCTGTTCGCCGACCCCGCCGAGCCCTTCGCCCCCGCCGAGGGCGAGTCCGACCGGCTCGGTTGGTTCGAGGTCGCCGACCTCGCCGAGATCTCCGACGGCACCGTGACCGCGGCCGTGGCGGCCGCCCGACGCGCCCGCGTCCTCGACCAGCACCGGCCCGCCAGCGACTGACGCTGCACGGCCGAGGAGCTGTACACCTAGTCGCGCTTCACCGTTCCGTCGGCGAGCGCGTCCGCGGCCTCGCCCAGGCGCAGGCCCACCACGTCGACCCGTCGCAACAGCATGCGACGCTTGATGGTGTTCGTGGTCACGGGCTCGTCGCCGTCCAGCAGATCGGCGACGGCACGTTGGTAGGCCCGTCGCACCTCGTTCTGCTTGGCCTCGCGCGTCCGGCTCCGGGCGTCGTCGAGCTCGTCGGTCAGTGCGTCGATGCCGGCGCGCAGGCGGGCCAGCCCGTCGTCGACATTGGCGAGCGGCTCCAGCAGCAGGGGATCGGACCGAACGTCGAACAACTCCAACTCGCGCACGAGGTCCAGCAGGTTGTCCAGCACGTCGTCGAGCGAGCGCGAGAAGCGGAACAGGTCCTCCCGGTCGATGGGCGGAGCGAGCACGCGCGACAGCTCCCCGACGACCTGTCGGCGCTGTTCGGCGCCGGTGGTCTCGATCTCCTCCAGGGCTGCTCTGGCCTCCGCCGGCGCGAGCTCGCCGCCGGCGACCTGGCGGGCCAGCGCGACACCGTCACTCGCGGCATCGACCTGCCCGGCCAGGAGCGCGACCAGTCGCCCGTCGTTGCGACCGGCGAGATCACGGACGAGCCGCTGCAGTCGGTCGAGCACCGTGGTCCTCCTCGCCTCTCATGCGCTTCCGCGGGTGGCGATCGCGGTGGTCAGCATGGCGACTGCGAGCGCCGCCGGCAAGGTGACCACCCACGCGCCGGCCACCGCAGCAGCCTCCTGCCACCTGATCCGGCCGCGTCCCCGCGTGATTCCGGTCCCGACCATGGCCCCCGAGATCGCCTGGGTCATGGACACCGGCGCCCCGACCAGCGAGGTGGCCAGCACCACTCCTGCCGATGACAACTCGGTCACGACGGCTGCCGGGGGCTGCAAGGCCACCAGGCCACCGCCCAGGGTCTCGGCGACCCGGGGCAGCCCGACGACGGTGCCCACGGCGAACAGCCCTGCCAACGCCAGCAGCCACGGCACGGCGATGTCGACCCGTTGGCCTCCGCCACCCAGGGCGACCGCCAGCACTGCAAGCATCTTCTGTCCGTCGTTGGCACCGTACGCGACGCACTGCAGCGAGAAGGCACCCCGATGCCAGCGGGTGGTGCGGGTGTGCACGGGCGACCCCAGGGGCACGGCCGCCAGGGCGATGGTCAACAGCGAGCCCGAGACCACGCCCACGATCGGCGCCACCACGCCCATCAGGAGCACGAACGCCACCGTCGTCCAGGAGACCTCGAACCCGCCACCCAGGCCCGCCCCGGTGATCGCCCCCACCAGGGCGAGCGTCAGGCTGGTCGGCAGTCCCCACCTGGCCAGCACCGTGGTGACCGCGACCGCGGTGCCCACGGCGGCGAACAGGGCGACCTGGCCACGGTTCCCGTCGAAGGCCACCAGCCGGTTGGCGAGCGTGCTGGCCACGGACGTGCCGAGCACCAGTGGCACGACCGCGACCCCGGCGGCGATGGCCAGCACCCCGACCCACGGCGGGATCCCGCGGACCCGCAGCCCCGTCGCCAACACGGCTGCGCCGTCGTTGGCCCCACTGACGACCGCGAAACCCAGGGCACCGAGGACGAGCAGTTCGCGCAGTCCCACTGGCCTACTCGTCGGGGACGAAGTGCCGGCGCATGCCGATGACGTCCTCGGCCGAGCCCATCACGACCAGGGTGTCGCCGACCGCCAGCGGCACCGTCGGGGACGGGTGCGAGTCCAGCAACTGGTCCTCGGCGTGGCGCACGGCCAGCACCGTGCACCCGAAGCGCTTGCGGATCGCCGCCTCGCGCAGGCTCACGCCGTCGAGTTCGCGGTGCGCGGTCACCGGGACCTCCTCCAGCGTGTAGTCCACGCCGCTCCCCCCGATCTTGTCGAGGAAGTCCGCCACCACCGGGCGGGTCAGGATCTGGGCGATCCGGCGTCCCCCGATCGAGGACGGCTGGATGACGCGGTCGGCGCCCGCCCGACGCAACTTCGGCTCGTTCTCCTCGGACTTGGCGCGTGCGATCACCACGCACTCGGGATACAGGCCCTTGGCGGTCAGGGTGATCAACACGTTGTCGGCATCGCTGTTCACGGTGGCCACCAGTGCGCGGACGCGGTCGAGTCCGGCAGACTGCAGCAGGGCCTCCTCGGTGGCGTCACCGCGCAGGACCCGGTAGCCGTTCTCCTCGGCGTCCTCGACCTTGTCCTCGTCCTCGTCGATGACGACGAACGGTGTGTGTTCGTTGTCGAGTTGGGCGGCCAGGATTCGGCCGACGCGGCCGAAGCCGCAGATGATGACGTGGTCGTCCAGGCGGTCGATGGCGCGATCCATGCGGCGACGCTCCAGGTAGTGGGTGAAGTGGCCCTCGACGATGAACTCGACACCGGTCACCGCGGCGTAGGAGACGGACCCCACGCCAGCGCCGATCAGGCCGATGGTCAACAACTTGGTCGCGGCCGTGGGCTCGGGCAGTTCCCGGAAGCCGACCGTCGACACCGTGATCACCGTCATGTAGAGGCTGTCCAACACCGACAGGTCGGCGATCACGATGTAGCCCACCCACCCGGTCAGGATCACCCCGACGAAGACCAACAGCGCGGCGCGCAACCGACGCTGTTCGGCGGTGATCTGGACGGGTGGTCGCGTGGCCAGGGGGATCTCCGGGAGCGCAGGACGGCCGGGACGACGACGCGCCCCGTGCAGGCCGCAGCCTAGTGCCCGGTGCCGCGACGACGTCCGACGGCGATCTCGTCCGGTCCATCCTCGCTGCCGCAGGGACCCCCGCTCGAGCCCGGCGTCGACCTTCTTGGAGGACCATTCCTGCGCTGTTTGCAGGAACGGTCCCCCCGATCAGAACAACCGGAGGTGGACGTCGTCGGCCTCGCGGAGTTCGGCCAGGTCGACCTCGGCCCAGCCGATCCCGCGGGCTCCTGCCAGGACCCGTGCCTGGGGCTTGACGATGGTGGCGGCCAGGATGCCGCGAACCGGCGACAGCAACGGATCGCGATCCAGCCGTTGGAGGTACCGGGTCAACTGTTCGACGCCGTCGATCTCGCCGATGCGCTTGATCTCCACGGCCACGGCGACCCCGTCCGGATCACGACACAGCAGGTCGACCGGTCCGAGGTCGGTGGGATACTCGCGGCGCACCAGGACCAGGCCGTCCTCCACCTGGTGGGGATGGTCGGCCAGCAACGCCTGCAGGTCCTTCTCGACGCCGTCGAGGGTCAGCCCGCGCTCGGTGTCGAGATCGACCTGGTAGGTCTCGAGGACGTCCTCGAACTCGATGCACAGGACCTCGCCGCCCGGATTGGTGACCGTCCAGGTGTCGCCGTCCTCGACCAGCGTGTTCGGTGCGTTCATCCAGTTCAACGGTTTGTAGGCCCCGATGTCGGCGTGGATGGCGACGCAACCGTCGGCCTTGACCATGACCATCCGCACGCCCGACGTCAAGGTGGACGACAGGCGTCCGTCATAGGTGGCCGAGCACCGGGCGATCACGACACGCATGGCCGGCACCCTATCGGCGGACCCGATCCGGAGCCCACGATCCCGACCGTGGCCGGGTCCTCACCTGCCGCTGGGCCGGGCCGGCCCGCCGAGTCGCCGGCGGGGGCGGGTGGTGGCGTGGGTACGATCGGGCTCCGGACGGCGTGTCGCCGCCTCCCGCGCCCCGGCGCCCCCCGAGGCACTGCCACGGGGCTGCGTCGGCCGCGTTCCCCACCCGTACTCCCAAGGATCCATCGTGTCCCTGAAGGTCGGACTCGTGGGCCTGCCGAACGTCGGCAAGTCCACCCTGTTCAATGCCGTGTCGAAGGCCGGCGCCGAGGCCGCGAACTTCCCGTTCTGCACCATCGACCCCAACGTCGGCGTCGTCCCGGTCCCCGACGGTCGGCTGAGCCGCCTGACCGAACTGTCGGACTCGGCCAAGTCGATCCCGACCAGCATCGAGTTCGTCGACATCGCCGGCCTGGTCGCCGGTGCCAGCCAGGGCGAGGGGCTGGGCAACAAGTTCCTGGCCCACATCCGCGAGGTGGACGCGATCTGCCACGTGGTGCGCGCCTTCGCGGATCCGGACGTCGTCCACGTGTCGGGTTCGGTCGACCCGGTGCGCGACATCGAGATCATCGACACCGAGTTGGTGCTCAAGGACCTCGAGACGGCCGAGAAGCGGGCCGAACGGCTGACGCGATCGCGCAAGTCCGGTGACCGCGAGGTCATCGCAGCCGCCGATGTCGTCGAGCGCCTGGTCGAGCACCTGGGGGCCGGGGAACCGGGCCGGACCTTCGACTTCCAGGACGCTGACGTCCTGCGGCGCGAACTGTCCCTGCTGACCGACAAGCCCATCCTGTACGCGGCCAACGTCGACGAGGACGCGCTTCCCGATGGCAACGACCACGTCGCGGCGATCCGCGAGATCGCGACCGCGCAGGACGCCGAAGTGGTCGTCATCTCGGCGCAGGTCGAGGCCGAACTGGCCGAGTTGGGCGACGACGAACGCGACGAGTTCCTGGCCTCGCTGGGCGTCGAGGAGTCCGGCCTCCAGCGGCTGATCGCGGCCGCCTACGACCTGCTGGGCCTGCTGACGTTCTTCACCACCGGTCCCAAGGAGTCGCGCGCCTGGACCATCCGGACCGGCTGGCCGGCCCCCCGTGCGGCCCGCGAGATCCACTCCGACATCGAACGCGGGTTCATCCGCGCGGAGGTCATCGGCTTCGACGACTTCGATCGCCTCGGGTCGGAGGCCGCCGCACGCGACGCCGGCCGCCTCCGCTCGGAGGGCAAGGACTACCTCGTTGCCGACGGCGACGTCATCCACTTCCGCTTCAACGTGTAGGAGCGCCGCCATGCAGAACGAGCGTGCGAGTTCTGCCACCTGCCTGAGCCTGCGAGGGCAGGCGGTGTCGTCATCCACTTTCGTTTCAACGTCTGACTGCCGACCAAGGATCTCCCATGTCCCGCACCGAACCGATCACTCGCCTCGAGGTCGCGGCCTGCCCCACGCACCGCCTCGAAGTGCGTCACTACAGCAGCCACGACGTCGGATGCGACTGCCTGACCGACCAGCGTCGCAGCGACCTCGCCACTCGGCTCGACAAGGCCCGCGCGGACGGCAACCCGCTGGCGGACATGGCCGAGTGACGCCGTCCCAGACCCCCTCAGCCCTCGTTCTCCTCGCTCCCTCCGATCCTCGGACCAGACCCTGATGGCAGATCGCAAGGCACCCCGTCCCAGCAAGGGCCTCGGCGGCCGCCTTGGTCGTGGCAGCCGCCTCGCCCGGACCGGTGTCCGGGGCGTCGCCGGTGTCGCCAACGACCGCGCCCGGGCGATGATGGGACGCGAGGTCGACGAGGCCGAGACCCACGCCCGCAACGCGGCCGCACTCGCCGAGGTGCTCGGGGAGATGAAGGGCGCAGCGATGAAGCTGGGCCAGCTCCTGAGCTTCGTGGACCTGGACGTACCCGAGGACGTCCGTGACATCTACCACGACGCCCTCGCCGAACTGCGGGATGCCGCCCCGCCGATGGACGTGGAGGCGATCGAGCAGGTGGTCCACGAGGACTTCGGGCGACCGCCCACGGAGATCTTCGCCACGTGGGAACGCGAGCCGCTGGCGGCTGCCTCCATCGGCCAGGTGCACGCCGCGACGCTCGAGGACGGGACCGAGGTCGTGGTGAAGGTGCAGTACCCGGGGGTCGCCGAGGCGGTGCGCTCGGACCTGTCCAACGCCGAGATGTTCGCGCCCCTTGGCCGGGTCTTCTCCCCGAACCAGGAGATCGAGCCCCTGCTGGAGGAACTGCGCGAGCGGATCAACGACGAGCTGGACTACCAGCGCGAGGCGCAGTACCAGCGCGCCTTCGCCGACCGCTACGCCGACCATCCCTTCATCCTGGTGCCGGACGTGCTCGGGGACCTGTGCCGCAATCGGGTGCTGGTCCAGGAGCGCATCCACGGACGACGCTTCGACGAGGTGGCCGCGTCCGACGACGACGACCTGCGCCAGCGCGTGGGCGAGATCATCTTCCGATACGCCTTCGGCTCGATCGCGCGCTTCCGGCTGTTCAACGGCGATCCGCACCCGGGCAACTACCTGGTCACCGACGAGGGCAACGTCGCCTTCCTCGACTACGGCAGCGTCAAGATGTTCACGCGCGAGCGCTACGCGACCATGCGATCCGTGGACGATGCGGTGGTGCGTGACGACCGCGAGGAGTTCCTGGCCGCGATGCGTGCCACCGGATTCCTCCCCAACGACGCCGATGTCGACCTGGACAAGCTGTGGGAGTGGTTCCGGTTGTACACGCGTCCGATCCTGGCCGAGCCGCCGTTCACGTTCACGCGCGACTTCGCCCAGGAGGTGCTGGCCACCACCTCCGACCCCCGATCGCCCTACTACGGGGTCCTGCGACGCCTGAACCTGCCGTCCGACTACCTCCTGCTGACCCGGATCCACCTCGGGCTCAACTCGGTGCTCGGACGTTTGGACGCCACCGGCGACTGGGCCGCCATCCACCGCGAGTTCGTCGAGGGTGCCGAACCGTCGACACCGCTGGGCGAACTCGACCACGCCTGGTGGGCGTCCGCCCGGCGATGACGTCTGGCGTTGACGTCAACGTCATGCGGTCGGATTGGAGTTGCTCGCTGCGCTCACAACGTCCCGCGCGCCCGGCGTTGACCACCTCCGTGAACGGGGCGCCGTCCGGGCGCGTTGGAGTTGCTGCGCCCCTGCTGACGCCAGTGCGCCTCCGACAACGGCGACATCCAGGGGCGTTCGAGTTGCTCGCTGCGCTCCCAACATCTCGCTTCGCTCACAACGTCCTCGCCGACGTGGCGGGGCGACATCGCCCCGTCACATCCCGGAGGTCTTGGTGCCGGCGTAGATGTCGGCGATGACGTCGGCGTACTTGTCCGACACCACGTGACGCTTCACCGACTGCTTCTGGGACAGTTCGCGACCCACCTCGAAGTCCTCGGGCAGGATCCGGAAGGTGCGGATGGACTCGGCCTTGGAGACGGCCCGGTTGGCGGCGTCGATGGCCGACTGGATCTCGGCCTGCAGGTCCGGGTCGTGCTGCAACTCCGCGACGTCCGTCGACTTGCCGTTGGCCTCGCACCACGGGCCCAGCGAGTCCGGATCCAGCGTCACCAGTGCGGCGATGAAGGGTTCGCCGTCACCGACCACCATCACCTGCGAGACCAGGTTGTGGCTGCGCACGCCGTCCTCCAGCACCGCCGGGGCGACGTTCTTGCCGCCGGCCGTGACCAGGATCTCCTTCTTGCGGCCGGTGATGCGCAGGAAGCCGTCGTCGAGTCGCCCGAGGTCGCCGGAGCGGAACCAACCGTCCTCCGAGATGGCCTCGGAGGTCGCGTCCTCGTTGTGGTAGTAGCCCCCGAAGACGTGCGCACCCTTGACCAGGATCTCGCCGTCCTCGGCGATCTTGACCGACACGCCGGGCAGCGGCTTGCCGACCGTGCCGATGCGCAGGTCGCGCTCGTCGTTCAGCGTCGCGGCGGCGGTGGTCTCGGTCAGTCCGTAGCCCTCGAAGATGGTGATGCCGACACCGCGGAAGAAGTGCCCGAGGCGCTCCCCCAGGGCCGCCCCGCCGGACACCGCATGGGTCACGTTGCCGCCCACCGCTTCCCGCAGTCGGCTGTAGACCAACTTGTCGAACACGGCGTGCTGGGCGCGGGTCCGCAGGCCCGGACCGCCGTCATCCTGCTGGCGGGACCACTCGATGGCCACGTCGGCCGCCTTGTCGAAGATCTTGCCCTTGCCGTCGGCGTGGGCACGCTGCTGTGCACCGTTGAAGACCTTCTCGAACACGCGTGGCACCGCGATCAGGAAGTGCGGCTTGAAGATCCCCAGTTCCTCGACGAGGTTCTCGATGCCGGTGGAGTAGCCCAGTCGGACGCCGGCCGAGATGATCGAGGCCTGCAGCACCCGGGCCAGGATGTGGGCCAACGGCAGGAACAGCAGGGTGGACTTGCCGGGCTGGATGAAGTCGCCGGCCGCGAGGGTCTGGGTGACCTCCCAGACGAAGTTGCCGTGGGTGATGATGCAGCCCTTGGGGCGGCCCGTGGTGCCCGACGTGTAGACCAGCGTCGCCATGTCGTCGCCGTGACGGCCGGTCCGGCGTTCCTCGACGACCTCGTCGGTCACCTCGGCCCCGGCCGACTTGAGTTCTTCGAGCCCGCCCTCGTCGATGATCCAGCGGCGCTCCAGCGAGGTCGCATCGGCCACCCCGGCGACCCGTTGGTCCAGGGTGGTGTCCGCGCTGACGATGAACCGTGCGGCGGAGTCCTCCAGCACCCACTGGACCTGGTCGGGCGACGACGTCTCGTAGATCGGCACGGTCACGCCGCCCGCCACCCAGATGGCGTAGTCGATCAGCGTCCACTCCATGCGGGTCGGTGACAGGATCGCGACCCGGTCACCGAGTTCGACGCCCGCGGCCACGAATCCCTTCGCGATGGCCGTCATCTCGGCCACGACGTCGCGCGTGCTGACGTCGACGAACCGGTCCCCCACCCGGTGGCTCAGGCAGGGGCGGTCGGGGTGCGTGACCGCGTGGTTGAACAGTGCCGTGGTGACGTTGTGCGCGGGGTCGACCGCAACTTCGCCGGGCCGGGTGTATTCCTGCATGCGTGGCCCTCCCGGGCGTCGTGGTGGAGCCGCAGCCTAGCAATTCGGGCACCGGCCGCCGTCCGAGACGGCGATAGCCTCGATGGGGTGCCGTGACGCGGACCGCCCGACGACACGAAGGTCGTCATCGTCCGCACGCAACGCCACCTTCCCGATCCCCGAGCGCGCCCTGACGCGCGCAGGAGCCACCACCGTGCCCGCAGCCGTCCGCGAGAACCTGACCCGATCCGACGCGACCGAACGAGCCGCCCTGCTCGACGACGTGACGTTGGACGTCACGCTCGACCTCACCCGGGGTGACGACCACTTCGGCTCCACGACGACCATGTCCTTCACGGCCCCGGCCGGCGCGTCCACGTTCGTCGACTGCACGGCCCACGAGGTCCACGAGGTGGTCCTGAACGGCGTGTCACTCGACCTCGACGAGGTGGTCGCCGAGACCCGCATCACCCTGCCCGTCCTGGCCGACGCCAACACGCTGACGGTCACCGCGACGATGAACTACCTCCACGAGGGTCGGGGGCTGCACTTCTTCCGCGAACCGGGTGACGACCGCGTCTACCTGCACAGCCAGTTCGAGCCCTTCGACGCCCACCTCGTGTACGCGTGCTTCGACCAGCCGGACCTCAAGGCCCCGTTCACCCTGGCCGTGGACGCGCCCGCTGACTGGGTGGTCGTGTCCAACAACCCGGTGGCGTCGTCGCCGGACGACGGTGCCGCGGGCCGGTGGACGTTCGTGACCACCCCACCGTTGTCGCCCTACGTGACGGCCATCGTGGCGGGCCAGTACGCGTCGGTGCACACCACCCACACCACCAAGCGGGGCGAGTTGCCGCTGGGTCTCTACATCCGCCAGTCGCTGCTGGAGTTCCTGGACGAAGACGAGTTGTTCGAACTGACCCGCCAGGGGTTCGACTGGTTCAACGCCAACTTCGGGATCGCCTACCCGTTCGACAAGTACGACCAGTTGTTCGTGCCCGAGTTCTCCGCCGGCGCGATGGAGAACCCCGGGTGCGTGACGTTCACCGAGCGCTACCTGTTCCGCGGCCCGGTCACCGACGACCAGCGCGAGCGCCGGGCCGAGACCCTGTTGCACGAGATGGCCCACATGTGGTTCGGCGACCTGGTCACGATGCGGTGGTGGGACGACCTGTGGCTCAACGAGTCCTTCGCGACATTCGCCGCGGTGCTGAGCCAGGTCGAGGGGACCCGCTTCACGCATGCGTGGACGACCTTCCTGGACGCGGAGAAGGCGTGGGCCACCTACCAGGACCAGTTGCCGACGACGCACCCGATCGCGGCCGACATGGTCGACATCGAGTCCGTGCACCAGAACTTCGACGGCATCACCTATGCGAAGGGGGCGTCGGTGTTGCGCCAGTTGGTCGCCTACGTCGGCCAGGACGACTTCCTTGCCGGGGTGCGCGCCTACTTCGTGACCAACCAGTGGGGCAATGCCGAGTTGGCGGACTTCCTGGGCGCGCTCGAGGAGGCGTCCGGGCGTGACCTCGGCGCGTGGCGCGACGCGTGGCTGACGACCACGGGCATCAACACGATGGCGCTGGACTACGACGTCGACGACGACGGCACCTTCAGCCGCCTCGTCGTGCACCAGACCGCGCCCGAGGCGCATCACACGATTCGGCCCCACCGCATGGCCATCGGGGTCTACGACGACGACGCGGACGGCCGACTGGTTCGGACGCACCGCGTCGAACTGGACGTCGCCGCTGCCGAGGTCGAGGTTCCGGCCCTGGTCGGGGTGGACGCCGGACGGCTGGTCCTGCCCAACGACGACGACCTGACCTTCACCAAGCTGGCACTGGACGATCGCACCGTGGACGCCGTCGTGGCGGACCTCGACCGCTTCGCCGACCCGATGCCGCGGGCCCTGGTGTGGTCTGCGGCGTGGGACATGGTCCGCGACGCCAGCCTGCCCGCCTCGGACTACGTCGACATGCTGCTGGGGAACATGGTCGGCGAGGACCAGATCGGTGTCCTGTCCCGGTTGCACCAACGCGCTGCCGGTGCGGTTTCCCGCTACGCCAACCCGGCCAACCGGGAGGCCCTTGGGACCCGGGTCGCCGCCAACGCGGCCGACCAGGTGGACGCGGCGGCTCCCGGCAGCGAGGAGCAACTCGCGTGGGTTCGCCACTTCGCGTCGATGGCCACGACCACCGACCAGCGCGCCCGGCTGCGCGCGATCCTGGACGGGACCGAGGTCGTCGACGGGCTCGCGCTGGAAGCCGACCTGCGGTGGACCCTGGTCGTCGCCCTGGCCCGTGGTGGCGCCTACTCGGCCGAGGAGATCGACGCCGAACGGGAACGTGACCCGACCGACCTGGGCGAACTGCAGGCGCTGGCAGCCCGCGCGGCCCGGCCGTCGGCCGCGGCCAAGCAGGAGGCCTGGGACCGGCTCCTGACCGAGGCCGACCTGAGCCACACGATGGCCCGCCAACTGTGGGCGGGGTTCCAGCAGTTGGACCAGCCCGACCTGGTCGAGCCGTACGTGGCCCCGTACTTCGACGCGTTGGACAAAATGTGGGGGGCGCGCTCGACCGAGTGGGCGATCGAGTTCGCCACCGGGATGTTCCCGCACCCGGCCGCGTCGCCCGAACTGGTCGACACGGCTCGGACCGCTCGGGACCGCGACGACCTGCCGGGTCCGCTGCGTCGTGTCCTGGCCGAGCAGGTCGACACGCTCGAGCGCACCCTTGCCGCCCGGGCCGCCGACGCCCCTGCCTGACACGCGTCGCCCGCTCGATCCCGGGAACCCTCGACCCTGAAGGCCGCGGTCAGGCCTCAGTCGCCAACGGGATCGGCCGGGACGTCGGTGAGGTCTGCCGGGGTGTCGATGTCTCGGGCGGGATCGGCGGCCGCCGCCCACGGCCGCCAGACGGCCTCGGGCACGGCTTCGATCCCGGCAGCGGCGAACGCGGCCACCAGGCGAACCTCGCCGTCCGTCGCCAGCGTGCGTCCGACCGCGCGCCGGACCACGGCGTGGAGTGGCTGGACGCGGTCGTCCTGGACCGGCATCGCACCGGCCCGTGTCGGGTCGGCGCGGACGTGGACGGCCAGGGCCCGCAGGAGGTCGACGTCGGGGGCGACCAGGTCGACCGCGACGATCGCCACGACGTCCGTGGCAGCCGCGTCCAGTCCGGCCACGATGCCGGCCACGGGACCGACCAGTCCCGTGGTGTCCGGCACGCCAATGGTCCCGACGAGGTCCAGCACGCGCCGTCCGTGGGCCACCACGATCGTGCCGCCGAGCGGCCGCAGGACCGCCACCACGTGGGCGACCTGGGTCCGGGCACCGCGTGACACCAGCGCCTTGTCCCGGCCCAGCCGGCGGCTCGCCCCGCCGGCGACCACGACCACGTCGAACGGAGCCGAACCAGTCTCGTCGGGTGCGGTCACGGCGCGCTCCGGTTCCCACCTCGGTGACAGCCGACCCGTCCAGCCTATGTCGTGACATGCTCGAGCGGTACACCGGGTTCCCGTGCGCGTTGGGGCCGCTCGGGTCGCTGGGGTCGCGGTCGTCCGGTCGGACCGACCGCGACCGTGCGCGTGGCAATCACGCCGGGATGCAGCACCCGCCCGTTTCGGCTGGGATGTCCGGGTCGGGCTGGACGTCGGCGACCTTGAGGTACCACTCCCAGTGCGTGCCGTCGGGGCCGTCGACCCACGTCTCGAGCTTGTCGGCGTGGCAGCAGGTCGTCTCGGCGACGGACGTCGGGTCGAGGCCCGCGGTGGCCAGTCGCTCGGCGGCCACCTCCACCTCCGACGCACGTTCCACCTCGACGCCGAGGTGGTTGATGGTCCCGTCGGTCGAGCCCTCGAACAACACCAGCTTCAGGGGTGGCTGGTCGATGGCGAAGTTGGCGTAGCCGGGTTCCCGCTTCGCCGGAGGGGTGTCGAACATCGCCGTGTAGAACGCCACGGCCTGCTCGAGGTCGGTGACGTCCAGTGCCAGTTGCAGTCGCATGTTCGCTCCTCATTTCGATGCTTGTCGATGTGACGATGGGAACGGTAGCACACGATTCGAGACTTGTCGATATGGTGGGCACGCCTGTCGACCGGAGCATCCATGGACACCCGCACGGCTGGGCCCGTCGCCACCGTGGCCCCCTGTTGCCCACCGCTCGACGCGGCCGTGGACGCGGCCGTCGCCGCGGATCTCGCCGTGCTGTTGAAGGCCCTGGCCGATCCCGTGCGGCTCCGGCTGGTTGCGCTGGCGGCCACGGCTCCCGATGGCGAAGTGTGTGCCTGCGACCTGCCCGATGCCGTGGGCAGGTCGCAGTCGACCGTGAGCCACCACCTGTCGCTCCTGGTCGCCGCTGGTGTCCTGCACCGCGAGCAGCGTGGGAAGTGGGCATGGTTCCGGGTCGACCGGGCGGTGCTCGACGACCTCGCGTCCTCGCTGGCGACCGTCACCGCCGTCGGCTGACCCCGGCTCCGCCGACCGGACGGGCGGGGATGCTCGCAGCCGCCTCGTCGGACTGGTTGCATCGACCGACCGCGGTGTCGCACGACCGATCCGTCACCGACCGCCGTCCGCTCCGTCCGCGACCCATCGAGCACGCCGTGGCCACCGACCACCTCGAACCCGAACCGCTGCGCCAGCCCGAACCGTGCGAGATGCGTCGTGGCATGCTGGTGGAGGTGCTGGGTGACGGCTTCGCCGGCGCGATCACCGCGGCGACTGCCACGACGGTGACGCTGACCGACCGCCGAGGTCGCGCCCGCACCTTCGGGCTGGACAAGGCGTTCGTGGTGGACGAGGCGGTGGTCCACCTCGTCGTCCCGACCCGAGCCCGGCCCGACCCGTCCGGACCGTCGGTCACGGCGTCCGGGTCGATCGCCGTGGCCGACCGGCGCGCGCGGGTCGCCCTGCCCTCGCGCATCTGGGTCGAGGGACGCCACGACGCCGAGTTGGTGGAGAAGGTGTGGGGCGACGACCTGCGCGTGGAAGGGGTCGTGGTCGAGCCCCTCCACGGCGCCGACGACCTGCGCGAGCGCGTCGCCGCGTTCGCCCCGACCAACCAGCGCCGGCTCGGGGTGCTGCTCGACCACGTCGTGACCGGGTCCAAGGAGTCCCGCATCGCCGACACCGTGAACTCACCGCACGTGCTGGTGACCGGCCACCCCTTCGTCGACGTGTGGACCGCCGTGAAACCGTCGGTGATCGGGCTCGAGGCATGGCCCACGGTCCCGCGCGACGAGGACTTCAAGACCGGGCTGGCGCGTCGCCTCGGCCATGACCACCCGGCCGAGGCATGGGGACGGATCCTGTCGTCGGTGACCCGGTGGACCGACCTCGACCGTCGCCTGGTCGGTGCGGTGGA
>JAGXFT010000096.1 GCA_024637135.1 Nitriliruptorales bacterium
GAAGTCCAGCGCCGCCCCCTTCGCGACCCCGTGGCCGGCGAAGAACAGCACCAGTCGCTCGACGTCGCCGGCGTCCACGGCCTGTTGCACGGCGGCATAGATCGCGGCGGCCGCGACGGTGGCACCGTCGTCGTCGACCAGGGCGGTGACCTCGTAGCCGTCGGCCTCGGCCCAGGCGGCCGCGCGGCGGGCATCGCTGCGAGCCCCCGGGAGTTCCGGGAGGTCGCCCGACGCCCCGACGCCGATCACGATCGCCACCCGACGAGTCACGGTCGAGCCGGTCGGGCGACGCCACGTGCGTCGTCGGGCCTCACGGGGCCACCAGGTCGAACCCGGCGTCAGAACAGTGGCTCACCAACACCGGCGGTGGCCCCGGCAGCAGCAGGCAGTAGCGGCCGGCTGGGTCGTCGGCACTGGTCGGCACCTCGAGCACCGCCTGGCCCGCATCGTCAGCCGAAACCGTCGGCAGCATCCCCACCCAGTCCCAGCCGAAGGCCTGTGTGTCCGCGCTGGCGGCGTAGGCGTGCACCACCACGTCGACCAGCGGGTCGAGGCCTGACACGCCGACCCGGATGGGCTCGCCAGCAGCCCGCTCGGTCTCGCCGAGCACACGCACGACCGGGCTGGGCGATGGCGTCACCGTGACCGTGTCGCTGACCGTGGTCACGCCATCGGATGCGGTCACGGTCGCCGCCCCCAGGGCGACCGCCGGATCGACCAGCCACCGAGCCCGCAACTCGCCGTCGTCGCCGACGGTCACCTCGGTGTCGACCTGGGTCACCCCGTCGGCATCCACCACGCGGACCGACACGACGGTGCCCGCCGACCATCCGTCGCCGCACAGCAGCGCAGGCTGCAGCGACCACACGTCCAGGAGCTCGGGCACGGGTGGCAGCGGGACGGGGATCGGCTCGGCGACCTCACGGACGGGCACGTCGACCCACAGGTCGTGCCAGTCCCGCCCGTCGAAGTCGTCGAGGACGCGGACCTCGCCGTCCCCGGCCACCACACCGCGGTCGTCCGGCGGCAGCGTGGCTGCCGGATCGGAGACGGCCAGGAGATCGTCGAGGAGATCGTCGGGAATGCTCACCAGCCCACCGGGAACGCCCAGGGGCTGCTCGGCCACGGGCACCTCGTCGACCTCGAGGACCTCGAGGTCGTCGGCCAACTCGTCGAACCGGCTCACCGAACGATCGACTGCCGACGCCTCCGGGAGCCGGTCGGGGGCCTCCCCTCCCAGCCCACCCACGTCGAAGGGACTGATGTCGAGGTCGAGGTCCGCGGCCAGCACACGCCCGACCCGCCAGCTCTCGACGAGGTCGACCGGCACCAGGATGAAGGTCGGTCCGGTCGCGGCTCCGGCACCCGACAGCGTCGCCGCGCACTGGAACTGGAGATGGGCGAGCCCACTGGTCTCGAAGTGGGCCGCCACGGCGGCTGGCGGTGTCCCCCCGAGCCATCCCGCGGTCGTGGCGGTCGTGGTGGACTCGCTCGCCGAGCGCGACGAGCCTGGTGTCACCGTCGGCGACGACGAGGTCCCGGCCCCGGGCGTGGGCGAGGCACTGGTCGTGCCCGACGCGTCCGTCGTGGCGGGTCCGGACGTGCCGGTGCCGGGCGAGGTGGTCGGGGTCGAGACGTCCTCGGTGGTGCCGCGACACCCGGCGACCACCAGCACGGCTACGACCAGCACCACTCGGATCCGGCCCCGTCGACGTCCCGTGCTCATTGGGTCGACCTCCCCGGCGAGTGCCCATCATGCGTCGGGAGGAGCCTCGTGGTCAAGGTGATACGGGTCACGACTCGGCCGGATCGCAGGTCGCGCGATCGCGTTGGCTCGTGAGCCGGTCGCGGTCGTCGGTCGTCGCCACCAACTCGATCGCGCGGTCGAAGGCCTCGCCAGCCGCCGCCACGTCACCCCGGTCCAGGTGGAGGCAGGCCAGCGACTCCCACTGGAGCGCCTCCCGAGCGTCCGTCGTCGCCAGGGTGATGGCCTGCTCGAGGTGGGGGACGGCCGCGTCGAGGCGGCCGTCGAGTTGCCAGGCCTGGATGGCGAGCAGCCCGTGCGCCAACCCGGCCAGCCCACGAACCCGGTCGTTGCCGTCGGCCTGGGCCGTCACCACCCGCCCGAGCGCGACGGTGGCATCGATGTCGGGGACCAGCCCGGCCCCCTGCTGGCACAGGGCCAGCCGCCCGCGGGCATAGTCGACCTTGCGTGCCACGTCGGCGTCGTCGGGCGTGGGCACCGGCACGGCCGCGAACGCCCGGTCCGCCTTCTCCAGGCCGTCCGCGTCCACGGTGGCGGCGGTGCAGGAGCCGCGACTGCTGTCCCACGCCACCTCCGCCAACCCGTACCGCGCGCGGGCGCTGTCGGGGTCCAGGGCCAGCGCGGCCTCGTAGTGGTCGCGGGCGGCCTCGTCGTCGCCGGCCTGGGCCGCTGCCTTGCCCCGGAACACCTCCAGCACCGCGCCCGCCTCACCGCCACCCCACACGTCCACCGACATCGCGGCGTCGAAGCGTTGCCCGGCACCCACCGGGTCACCCGTGGCGAACAGGCTCAGGCCGGCCACCAGGTCGGCCAACGCGCCCGTGCGTTCGACCGCGACCTGCTCCAGGTCGGCCACGTCGGTGACCGCGGCCGGACGGAACCGTTCCGGTGGGCCCAGCGGATGGGACCCGGTCAACTCGGTCGCGGCCAGCAACCGCCGGTCGGCGATCCAGACCGTGGGGACGAAGCGGGCTCCGTTGCGGTCACCCTCCAACCGGGCCGAGACCACGACGTCGGCCCGGAGGTCGGCGGCCACGGCCTCGGCGGCACTGGCGCGTGCCTCATCGTCGTCGCCGTCCACGGTGCCGACGTCGCCCGGGCCCCGGAACTCCACGGACACCCCCGTCTCGGCCTGGTCGAGGTCGGCCACCAGCGCGTCGTACACCTGGGTGGACAACTCGGCGGCCTGACCCTCCAGCCCGGGATCGCCGGTGAAGGTCGCCACGGCCACGTTGAAGCCCAGTTCGCCCATCGGTGCCGGCCCTCGCACCAGCGGGCCCACGACCTGCCACAGGACGACCAGGCTCGCCACGACCGCCAGTGCGGCGGCCATGCCGGGCACCGGGTTGTCCAGCGGCCAGCGCCACCACGGGGCCGGCTCCTCGAGGACCGGCGTCAACAGTGCCACCTCGCGTGAACGCAGCCAGCACACGGGCAACGCCATGTCGGTGGACACCCCCGGCTCGTTGACCCCGATCAGCCGTCGCGCGTCGGTCAGCGCGACGTCCACGGGGCGCAGGTCAGCGATGGCCGCGTAGAAGTCCCGCGCGACCTGGATGGCGAGGTCGTCGGCGACCGCGGTCTGCATCCCGACCAGCGCCGGCACGCGCGCCCCGTGGACCAGCGCGCGGGCGAAGTCGTCGGTCCCGTCGGTCCCCGGCTGCAGTGCGCCGCAGACGTTGAGGAACACCAGCGACAGGTGTTGGTCGGCGACCAGGTCCCGCAGTTGGCCGGGGGAGACGTCGACGGGGCCGTGCCAGTCGTCCTCCAGCACCACCGTGGGGGTTCCGTCGGCGGTGCGGCGGCCGTGGCCGACGAGGTGGAGGACGTCGACCCCACCGTCCTCGCGCAGCGCATCCAGCAACCTCGGCACGGTCGCACGCTCCAGCGTCGACACCGACAACCGACCCTCGGCCACCAGCGGCGCCAACTCCTGTCGGATCGCCGCGACCTCGGCCGTGCCGTCCAACTCGTCGACCCCGTCGGGCCCGGCCACCGCCACCAGCACGCGCACCGGCGGGGTGGCGGTCACGCCCCGGGCGACGCCGTCGACGTTGAGGTCTCGCACCAGCGGGCCGCCGAGCGCGCAGAAGGCGTCCTCGACCGGGTCATGGAGGAGTTCCCACGGCAGTCGGGCGACCGCCGCATCGTCCATGACCAGTCGAAGTCGCACCTCCTCGTCGGTCCGGGCCCGCCGCCAAGCCGTCGCCATCGCGGTCGTGAACAGGGCGGCGAAGAGCCGGTCCCCCACCTCCACCGCGCCGCCGTGGGCCTCCAGGCCGTCGAGGTCCGCCAGGCCCAGCAGGTCGTCGTCGACGACGAGTTCCCCGAGTTCGGTGACGCCACCCTCGACCCGCAGCGTGACCGTTCGCGACGATGTCGTGGCCGCAGTGAGGTCAGGCTCGGTCGCGGCCGATGCGTCGGGGTCGACGTCGGGCGTGGCCGCGGCGGGCGTGGCCGGCTTGTCGGGATCCGGACCGGCACCGCGAGCGAAGACGTGGACCTCGACGTCGCGCATCCCCCACCTCCCGCCAACCTCGGGGCGCCACGCTACGTGGGCTGTGCGGCACGTGCGCCCTGGCGCGTGAGCTGCCCGCCGCCCGGCCCGACACCGTCCGCGACCACGCCCCGTGATCGCGCCGTCGTCACGGTCGAATTGGCGAACCCTGCCCCAGCAAGGCTGCTGGTGGAGCCGGACCTGCTCAACCAAGCCGTGGCCCTGGGTGAAGGAGTCGCCACCGTGACGCGCTGTGAGTGTGTGACCCCACGGGAATGGGACGAGGCAGGCGATCTGAACCGGATCATCGACATCCACGCCGGATCGGACGGCACCTCCGCTCAGCCGAGGGTGACCGAGCAGTCGGCGCCGGACGGCCATCCGGTCAACCACAAGCGGGTCGAGCGGTTCATGGCCGAGCACGGCATCGCGGGGCACCGTCAGGCTCACCGCCGTCGATGTGGGTCGAGTTCAAGACCCTGCACCATCACGTCGCCACCGCGGCGTGGATCCCACACCCCAACTGCCCGCCCTGCTGGCGGATGCTCAAGCACCATGGCGTGGCGGTGACAGTGGTGCGGCGGGGATGCGTTCAGCCTGCCACGGGTGTGGGCGTTGTCCAGTCATGGCGAGACCCCAAGTCCCTCGCAGCGCCCATGGCCGCTTCGACGGCCACTGCCCGCATCTCGGGCGTGATGTCCATGGGTTGGGCATTCACGAACTCGAGGTTCGTGATCCCGACAAACCCGAAGATGGCCCGAAGGTAGGGCTCCTGCACGTCAAACTGCCCCATCGGCCCCTCCGGCGAGTAGTCCCCGCCGCGCGAGGTGATGCACACCATGCGCTTGTCGTGCACCAGGGGCTCCGGATACCCGAGCTCGTTGTACCGGAACAGGTATCCGGGCTGGATGATGCAGTCGATCCAGTGCTTGAGGTGGTAGGGGATGCCAAAGTTCCACATCGGGGCGGTGACGAGGTAGGCATCGGCTGACAGGAACTGATCGATGAGGGCGACGATGCGGGGCCACGTGGGCACGTGCGCCACGTCCACCGTCCCACCAGCCACGAGGAGGGCCTTCGTACCGACCTCCGGTTCCATCATCTCGGGCAGCGCCGCCGTCGGCAGGTCGAGGACTTCGACCTCCAGGTCCGTACGCTGCGCCCGCAACGCGTCGAGGAATGCCGAGGAGATCGGCAGGGTGTTGGACTTCGACCCCCGAGGGGTGGCGATGACATGCAACAGTTTCATGGAAGACCCCCTCGAACCCCGCGTCGTGACTGAGGCACGCCGTCGTGTGGTGACGTTAGCCTGAATCCACCCTGAGCGGTCGAGGTTGGGGAAAGCGCCTCCGGGCAGAAGCAGAATGGGCGTTGCCACACGTTTCAGACTGCCAGCCGGCACCCTTCCAGATGATGTCATCCAGCCAAAATCTCAACCGCATCGACGTGAAGTCCGACCACGACAACTCGGTTGCCAACGCCGGGCTGGTGGTCACGGCGACGCTGATGGGTCGGCTCGGGGTTGGAGGGGCTGACGAGCCGGGCGAGGAGGGCGAAACCCAGACCTGGGGCGGCGTGTTGCAGCACGGGGCCGGCGCGGGGTTCACGGTCGCAGACGCCGCATGCCCCGGTTCACGAGATCGTCGCAAACGCCCCGAACAGTCCCGGGGGCCGGCCCACGTCGGGACGCGCCACAGGCCAGCTCGACGGACGACTGAAGGAATCCCTCGCTGGTCGTCGACGGGTTCAGCCGCCGGCGACCGCGGGCACGATCGAGACGACGTCACTGTCGCCGACGGCCGTGTCGAGGCCGTCCTGGAAGCGGATGTCCTCGTCGCGCACGAACACGTTGACGAACCGGCGCAGGTCGCCGCCCTCGTCCAGGATCCGGTCGGCCAGGCCCGGGTGGGCCGCGGTCAGGTTGGCGACGACCGTGCGCAGGTCGTCACCGGCGACGTCGACCTGCGACCGGCCGTCGGTCTGCTTGCGCAACGGCGTGGGGATGCGAACGGTGGGCATGGTGGCTCCTCGGTGCGAGGTTGGTGGATGGTCACGTGAGGTGTTGTCGACGTCGGTCGTGGCGTGAGAACGAGCAACGCGAGTTCTCACGCCACGACCGAGCGCCCCAGCGCGAGGGCAGGCGTCACCCGAGGTGGGAGAGGAAGTCGTCGAGGCCGGGGCTGACCTCGAAGGTCGGCCCGACGCTGTCGGCGATGGCCTCGACGGTCTTGTAGCCGTTGCCGGAGATGACGGCGACGGTGCGTTCGTCGCGGGCGATGTGGCCGGACTCGACCATCCGCTTGAGGTTGGCGATGGTCACGCCACCGGCGGTCTCGGCGAACACGCCCTCGGTCTCGGCCAGGAGTCGGATACCCGCGATGATCTCGTCATCCGGTACGTGGCCGACCGCGCCACCGGTGCGGTCCGCGACCTTCAGGGCGTAGTAGCCGTCGGCGGGGTTGCCGATGGCCAGCGATCGCGCGATGGTGTCGGGACGCTGCGGCCGGACGTCGAAGGAGTCGCGTTCGAACGCCTCGGCGACCGGCGAACAGCCGGTGGCCTGGGCACCGGAGATGCGCGGGAGGTCGCCGTCGACCAGCCCGAACTCGCGGAACTCGCGGAAGCCCTTGTCGATCTTGACCATCATCGCACCCGAGGCGACCGGTGCGACGACGTGGTCGGGGAACTGCCACCCGAGCTGTTCGGCGATCTCGAAGCCGATGGTCTTGGAGCCCTCGGCGTAGTAGGTGCGGAGGTTGACGTTGACGAACCCCCAGCCCTTCACGTCGGCGACCTCGGCGCAGAGCCGGTTCACGTCGTCGTAGGTGCCGCGCACGGTCACCAGGTTGGGGCCGTGGACCGCCGAGCCCAGGATCTTGCCGGCCTCGAGGTCGGATGGGATGAACACGTAGGCGGGCGCGCCGATGGCGGCCGCGTGGGCCGACACCGAGTTCCCGAGGTTGCCGGTCGACGCACAGGCGAACGTGTCGATGCCCAGCGCGCGTCCGGCCGACAGCGCCACGGCCACGACCCGGTCCTTGAACGACCCGGTGGGGTTGTTGGTGTCGTCCTTGAGCCACAACTCGTCGAGGCCGAGGCGATCGGCCAGCCTGTCGGCCCGTCGCAACGGGGTCAGCCCGGTGCCGAGGTCCACCCGGTGGGCGGGGTCGGCCGACAGCGTGGGCAGGAGGTCCCCGTAGCGCCACAACGACGCCGGTCCGGCCTCGATGCGCTCGCGCGACACCACCGACGCGATCCGGTCGGTGTCGTAGACCACCTCCAACGGGCCGAAGCAGACGTCGCAGACGTGGCTGAGTCCGACCTCCACGACCTCGCCGCACTCCCGACAGGCCAGGCCGGTGAGGTTGGGGACCAGGGCGTCCGCATCCGAGGTGGTGGGGACGGCGATGGTGGCGGTCATGGCTGGCTCCTCGCATCAGGGGCTGACGCGGCGGGGGCCGACATGCGAAACGGCCTCCGCCGGGAGGCCGTGAGAACAACGCGAGGCGTCGAAGCTCATCGACCTCGGTCCCACGTGGTTCGTGGTTCCGACGGTCCGGGTTTGGCACCAACCCCACCGACCCGAAGCCTGGTCACGACGACCGGGACGTGACGACCAGGACACGAAGGAGATGGGAGGTTGCCGAGGTGTCTGCGGGCTCCGAGCCCTCGACCTCTCTGGATGAGCACCAGTCGTTCCAGTATGCCACCCCGCTCGGCAGGCTGCGAACTCGACCGTGGCAACCGGACGAAACCACCGAGCGGGCGCGCTCGGCAGGCTGCGAACTCGACCGTGGCAACCGGTCGAAACCACCGAACGGGCGCGCTCCCGTCGTCGAATGCTCGGTCAGTCCGGCTTGGTCCGGCCGGCCCCGAAGCGTCGGCGCTCCCAACCACGACGCAACTGCTGGCTGAGCGCGCCCAGGCTGTCCTCCGCTGCGGGCGGCAACGCCGCCCCGTCCAGGAACTGCTCGGGGTCGGACAGGTGGCGCATCGACGGCACCCGCGTGGCCAGCACGTACAGCAGGACCAGCTTGAGGGCGGCCACCGTCGGGATCGCCACCAGCATGCCGATGATCCCCATCAGCGACGCGGCGACCGCCAGTGACAGGATGATCGTCACCGGGTGGACGTGGACGGTCCGGCGCAGCACCTGCGGCGTGATGACGTGGTTGTCGACCTGCTGGACGAGCACCATCACGACCACGACGACGACCGCCTGGCCGACACCCGTCCCGGCCGTGAGCGCCACCACGACCCCCAGGGTCCCGCCCACGAAGGGGCCGACCAGCGGAATCAGGTTGAAGGCCCCGGCCAGGCCCCCGATGATGGCCCAGAACGGCAGTCCGACCAGCCACAGCCCGATGGCGGTGGCCACGCCGACGAAGGCCGCGACCAGCAGTTGCCCCCGGAAGTAGCCCCCGACCGTGGTCACGATCCGCCGACCGACGTCGGCCACCTCGTCACGGCTTTCCGGCGGCAGCAGACGCTGGATCCCGGACGACAGCCGGGGCAGGTCCACCAGCACGTAGAACGCCAGCACCGGTGCAAGCACGACCGACACCACGCCCGAGACCACCGACCCGAGCAGGGACCGCAGGATCGCGAGGACGCCCACGACCTGTTGTTCGTTGTCCTGCAGCAGGCTGCCGACCCCCGACGGTTCATCGGGGACCAGGCTGTCCAACCCGACCGGCCGGAGCGTCTCCACCAGGCCGCTGAGGGTGGCGTCCACGATCTCGGGGAGTCCGTCCGCCAGTGCCTGGATCTGGGCGTTGAGGAGTGGCAGCAACTGCCACCCGACCAGTGCGACGAGTGCCAGCACCAGCAGGTAGGTCAGGAAGGCGGCGATGATGCGTGGCACGCGGCGGGCGAACCATCCCACGACCGGCGACAGCAGGTAGACCAGCACGCTGGCGAGCAGGATCGGCGTGACCAGGAAGCGGACCGGGCGGCTCAGCCACGTGACGACCAGCCATGCCACGACCAGGAAGCCGACCACCGTCCACACCGCGGTCAGGCGGCGGAGTTGGCGGGGACTGGGCCCGTTGGCGGTCATCTCACCTCGTGTCGGGCGCCGCCGGGCATGCCCGGGGAGGCGCTCACTCCTGTTCGTCGGTCCCGACCACCACGTGCACGTCGACCGAGTCGCTCAGGATGTCGTTGAAGACGATCTCGTCCCACGCGTTGGAGGCGGCCAGGGCGCGGGCCTCGTCCTCGTGGCCCTCGGTCCAGAACACCGTGGTCGTGTCGTAGACGATGGAGGAGGTGTTGAAGGCGACCAGGTCGTAGCCGTCGTCGACCAACCCGTCGGCGATGTCGCGGGCCCGGCCGGACCCGTCCTTGATCCCGTCGAGCACCTGCAGGCTGGTCTCGGACCGGTCCACGTCGGTGGTCGGTTCCTCGGTCGCCGGGGGCTCCTCGACGGCGGTCGTCGGGGCCTCGGTCGGCTCCGGCTCGGACGTCGCGGTCTCGGTGGCTGGTGCGTCGGTGGGCTCGGCCGTCGGCGTCGGCGTCGCCGCGGGCGTCGTCTCGGTGGGCGCCGGCGTCGGGGTCGGGGCCACCGACGGCGCTGGCGTCGGCGTGGCGACGGGCGCCTCGCTGCCGGCGACGGGCTCCGGATCGCCGCTGACGAGGTCGATGGCCCAGAAGAGGCCGGCCGCCACGAGCACCAGCGCGACCACGGCGAGGCCGAACTGGCCCAGGGTGCGGCCGGGATCCGGATTGGACTGGAGCGACATCGGGAACCTCAGTGGGGACGGCGGCGAACCGGTCGACCGGGGACGGCCGGGCCTGCGGACACGGTGGACCGCCCCGGCAGCGTGCCCCACGACGGACGGGGCTGCAAGCACCCGGCCCGTCCCTCCAGCCGAAACGGGTCGGATGCGCGCGCCGGGACACGACTCTCGGAGACACCGCCCGTTCGGCCACGACAGGGCCGACGCGGTGCGGTCCTCTGGTGGACGAGCACCACCGACACGAGGAAATCCCCATGGCAACCCACAACGATGGCCTGGTCGATCGCGTGACCGATCGACTCGACGACCTGCGCGACAGCACGGCCAGCGCCCTGTCCGCCGACGACGCCCCGTCCCTGCGCGAACTCGGACGTGTCCGCCGCCAACTCGACGACTTCGAGGACGAACTGACGGACGGCCTCGCCGCGCTCGGGTCCCAGCAGAAGACCCTGGCCGCCGAGGTGCGATCGGGCAACAAGCGCACCACGGTCCCCCGCAAGCTGTTCTGGATGCTGCTGGGAGCGGCCGCGGCGGCTGCCGGGACGTGGCTGGCGGACCCGGACCGCGGCAGCGCGCGCCGGACGCAGTTGGCCGACAAGGCCAAGGCCCAGGC
This sequence comes from Nitriliruptorales bacterium, assembly GCA_024637135.1. Taxonomy (GTDB): domain Bacteria; phylum Actinomycetota; class Nitriliruptoria; order Nitriliruptorales; family Nitriliruptoraceae; genus Salsipaludibacter. Next base: position 10,614 of record JAGXFT010000096.1, read on the forward strand.
ACGACAGGTCGGCGACCAGGCCAGGACCCAGGCCCAGCAGGCCGTCAACACCGCCCGCGGGGCCGTCACCGAGGCCGTCACCGATGCCCTCCCCGACGACGTTCCGGACGATCCGGTCGTGCTGCAGGATCGGATCAAGAGCCAGGTCTTCGGCCATCGTGACGACGTCTCGGACGTGGTCATGACGGTGGGCGAACCCGGGCACGTGACCCTCAAGGGCACCATCGGGTCGGCCGAGGCCGAACGCGACCTGACCACCGCCGTGCGCGGTGTCAACGGCGTCGTGGACGTCGCCTCGGACCTCAGCACGACCGGCTGACCCCGAGCCCCGAGCCGCGCCGCCGTCGAGCAACCGTTCGGACAGGCTGCGGCGCGGACCGGACCCTGCCTCACCCTCCGGCGCGGTCGCGCGTTCGAGCAGGGCAACATCGCGTGGGGCGAGCGGGTCGTCGACACGGCCGTCGGGCCGCCTGACGCCCGTGTCGACGGACCGGACCCGACGAGCCCGCACGAATGCCGACCGGTCCGGCGCCGCTGATCCGAGTGTCGGCATGGAGCCGGGGGCGGGATTCGAACCCGCGACCTTCGCTTTACAAGAGCGCTGCTCTGGCCACCTGAGCTACCCCGGCATGGCCGGGATGCTATCGGCGGGTCCTGGGCCGTCCGCGGGACCACTCGCAGACCGATTGGCAGGTGACGCGGGTGGGCCGAGGGCCTTACGGTGGGTGGGTCGACAGGCCACAGGAGCAGATCTCATGGACGTCTCACCGCTCGTGTGGGTAGTGGTCGCGGTCGCGATCATCCTGGCCGTCCTCCTGGCCGTGCTGGTCATCCAGCGTCGGCGGCGTGCCGGGGGCGTGGTCGTGGTGGGCGGTGCGGCCGATGCCGACGCAGCCCCTGAGCATCGTGAGGAGTCCTGATGAGCACGCTGCTCCGGGCCACGGAACTGCACGGGCTGGTCGTGGTGACCCTCGGCGGTGACGAGATCGCCGACGTCAAGGACGTCGTCTGGCGCGCCGCTGGAGGCTCCGTGCTGGGGTTCACCCTGAACAAGCGGGGCCTGTTCGGTGGCCCGATGAAGGAGGTCCTGACCTGGGCAGCGCTGCACTGGGTCGGGCCCGACGCCGTCATGGTCCCGGACGCCACCGTCCTGGTCCACCGCGACGACGTCACCGGCGCCGGGGGTGCGGCTGGCCGGGGAGGCGGTGACGTGATCGGCGACGACGTCCTGACCGAGGACGGCCGTCGCCTGGGCCGCGTGGTCGACGTGATCATCGAGGTCGAGGCATCCGGCGACGTGGTCGGCTACGAGATCGAGGCCGACGAGGGCCTGCGTTCGGGTGGGCAACGGGTGCTGCTCCCCCTGCCCGACACGCTGGCCGTCTCCGGCGAGAAACTGATCGTGCCGGCCGCCGCGGTGGACTTCGTCGCCGACGACCTTGCCGGGTTCGGCGCGGCCGTGGAACAGTTCCGGACCCAACTGCGGACGGGGACGTCATGAGGTTCACCGAAGCGCTCAAGCGCGAGATCGTGGACACCTCGGCCGCGTCCTCGATCGGTCGTGTCGCAGGATTCGTGGTCGACCCGCGGACCCACGCCGTGACCGCCCTGCGCGTGAAGAAGGCTGACCACGACATCCTCGCCTGGGACGACGTCTCGGCATTCGGCGTGGACGCCGTCACCGTCGACACCGCCGCCCGGATCCGAGCCCCCCACCAGGGCGTGGAAGCCGACCAACCGAGCCTGCTCGGCCACCGCGTCCTGGACGAACGAGGTGTCGAACATGGTGCGGTGGACGACGTCGAGTTCGACCCCGAGAGCGGGACGGTGCGGTACCTGTTGACGTCTCGCGAGGAGATCGACGGTGCCCGGTTGCGCGGGATCGGGACGTGGGCGGTCGTCGTGTCCGTGTGAACCTCGGACGGCGACGTGCCACGCGGAGCGGTTGCTGGCCCGCCCACCCCGATGCACCGGCGGCGACGAGTCAGAAGCACACCACCACGACCGCGACCCACGTGGCCACCGCGACGAAGCCGGCGGCGAACTCGATCGCGATGCCCTTGCCCACCCCGTTCAGGACGCGCCGAGTGCTGTCCCATGCGGCGGCGTGCGTGCCGTGGTCCCGGCGCTGGCCGAGGTAGACGCCCAGCACGGCGCCCAGCAACAGCCCGACGACGGGGACCACGAAGAACCCGATGATCCCGCCGACCGCGGCCAGCACCCACGTCGCGGCCGACAGGTCCAGGGCGGCGAGTTCGCGACCGGGCACCTGGTACTTGACCCACGTGCCGATGGCGGCGACCACGGCCATGAACCCGACCAGCACCCATGCGCCCACGCCGCCGACCTGGGATGCCCAGAAGATCGCGACCCCCACGATCAGGACCAGCCCGGGGATCACGGGAAGCACGATCCCCACCAACCCGACCGCCATCAGCAGTCCGAGCACGACCTGGCCCAGCGTGGTCATGTCGGCCCTTCGTGCCGCCGGGCGCGGTCGATCGCGTACAGCGCCATCGCCGCGGCCACCGATGCGTTGTAGGAATCGACGTGTCCACGCGCCGGCAACTCGACCAGGACGTCGCAGCGCGTCCGGGTGAGGTGGCGGAGTCCCGACCCCTCGGCACCGACGACCAGCACCATGGGTTCGGTCAACAGCCCGCAGTCGGCCACCTGCTGGCCGGTCGCGGCCTCCAGGCCGACCAGCCACAGACCGGCGTCGCGACAGGCCTCCAGTGACTTCACGAGGTTGGTCGGCGACACCACCGGGAGGTGGGCCAGGGCCCCGGCCGCCGCCTTCTCCACGGTCGGGGTGATCGAGGCGGTCCGGCGTTCGGGCAGGATCAGCCCGTGCGCGCCCAGCGCCTCGGCCGTGCGCGCGATCGATCCGACGTTGTGCGGGTCCGTGACCTGGTCGATGGCCACGAGCAGCTTCGGATCCTGGCCGCGACGGCCCAGAACCTCGCCCAACGACTGGAAGGGGAAGTCCGGCGCGCGGGCGACCACGCCCTGGTGGACCTGACCACCCGCGAGGTCGTCGGCGGTGGCGTCGTCCAGGGTCCCGACCGGGACGTGCGCAGCGGCGGCGAGTGTGCGGATCTCGTCGATCGCCTCCGACCCGGAGCGGTCGGCGACCAGCACCTCGTGCATGGCCCGACCGGCCCGCAGCAGTTCTCGCACGGGATGCACACCGACCACGACCCGCCCCCCGCCGTCGCGCCCGCGGCTCACGGGCGGCTCACGCGTCGACCGCGTCGTCGGTTCCCGCCGCAGTGGGGGTCGCCAGGTACCAGCGGCTGCCGTTGGGGCGGTCCTCGATGACGACCCCGGCTGCCTCCAACTGGTCCCGGATCGCATCCGCCCGGGCGAAGTCGCGGTCGCCCCGCGCCGTGCGTCGTTCCTCCAACAGGTGCTCGACCAGCGCCCCGAAGCGGTCCCCGACCGCCTCGTCGGACGACAGCGCGTCACCCAGGCCCAGGCCCAGCACGTCGTCACCGAGTGTCGTCACCAGTCCGGCCAGTGCGGCTGTGGCGTCGCGGGCGTCGTCGTCGCCGGCCTCCGCGGCGCGCACCAGTTCATGGGCCCGCGAGACGGCGTCGTGCAGGACCGACACCGCCGCCGTGGCGTTCAGGTCGTCGTCCATCGCGGCGGTGAACCGGTCGAGGAACGGCGCCGCGACGTCGGCCACGGCGTCGGGATCCAGCACCGTCGGCTCGACGCCGAGGGCATGCACGGTCCGCACCAGCGTGGTCAGCCGCTCGAAGGCGGCCGTGGCCTCGACCAGGCGATCGGTGTCGTAGGTCATCGGGGTGCGGTGGTGGGCGGACAGGTACCACAGCCGGATCGGACCACGGCCCCACTGCTCGACCGCGTCGACGATGCCCACCACGTTGCCGAGCGACTTGGACATCTTGTCCTCGCCCATGCGCAGCATCCCGTTGTGGACCCAGTAGCGCGCGAACGGCGCGTCCTCGGCCGCCTCGAACTGGGCGATCTCGTTCTCGTGGTGCGGGAACACCAGGTCCAGCCCACCGCCGTGGATGTCGAACCCCGCCCCCAGGTGCTTGCCGGCCATGGCCGCGCACTCGATGTGCCAGCCCGGGCGGCCGTCACCCCACGGGGAGGGCCACGACGGCTCGCCCGGCTTGGCCGCCTTCCACATGGCGAAGTCGATCGGGTCGTCCTTGGACTCCGACCCGATGACGTCGGCGCTGCCACGCATGTCGTCCACGTCGCGCCGGCTCAGCTTGCCGTAGTCGTCCTGCGCTCGGACGCGGAACAACACGTTGCCGTCACGGACGTAGGCCATGTCCTTGTCGAGCAACTTCTGGATCATCGCCTGCATCTCGAAGATGTGGCCGGTCGCCATCGGCTGGACGTGCACCGGGAGCAGGCCCAGGGCATCGGAGGCCTGGTTGAACGCGCGCAGGTTCTCGGTCGCGACCCGTGCCGGCGTCGAGCCCTGCAACTGGGCCTTGAGGATGATCTTGTCGTCGACGTCGGTGACGTTGGTGACGTGGGTGACCTCGTAGCCGGACCACGTCAACCATCGGCGCAACACGTCGAAGACGACGCTGGCCCGGCCGTGACCGACGTGTGGCTTGCCCTGGACGGTCGGACCGCACACGTACAGCGTCGCCTTGCCGGGCTCACGCGGCTCGAAGTCGAGCTGCTCGCGGCGCAGGGAGTCGTACAGCTGCAACGCCATGGGGCGGATCCTGGGTGGAGGTGGGACATGGGCCGTGCAATCGTACTGACGGGTACACCCGTCCCCGACGGTCCCGCGCAGCGCCACCGGTATCGTCCCCGGTCGTCCACCCCCGGCGCAGGAGCGACCCCGTGTCCGTACCCGCCCGACGCGTGGACGGGGTGCCGTCGACGACCACGCCCGACAGCACCGAGCCCGCCCGGTCGGGGTTCGTGACGGCGGTCCAGTTCCTGACGCGGATCCCGGTCGGCCGACGGACCCGTCCACCCGCCCCACTCCACACCGCGCTGGGGTGGTTCCCGCTGGTGGGCGTGGTCGTCGCGACCGTGGCCGTCGGCGCGCTCGCCGTGGGTGGGTGGCTGTGGTCGGCGCCCGTGGCCGCCGTGCTCGCGGTGGGGGCGGGCATCGCCACGACGGGTGCCTTCCACGAGGACGGGATGGCCGACACGGTCGACGGCCTGTGGGGTGGGTGGACGCCCGACCGGCGGCTGGCGATCATGCGCGACAGCCGGCTGGGCACCTACGGCGCGACCGCACTGGTGGTGGTGCTGGGCCTGCAGGTGGCACTGCTGGCGTCGCTGGACCCGATGGACGCCGCCCGTGCGCTGGTGGCCGCACACGTCGTCGCACGTGCCAGCGTGGTGCCGCTGGTGGCGACCTGGCCGGCGGCCCGCGACGACGGCCACGGGGCCGAGGTGGCGCGACCGCCCGGTGCGGGTGCGTGGACCGTGGCCGCGGTGACCGTGCTGGTCGTGTCGGTGGCTGCGGTCGGGGCGTGGTTGCCGGTCGTCGTCCTGGCCGCGGTGCCGGGACCGTGGATGCTGGCCCGGACCAGCCATCGCCGCGTGGGCGGCCTGACGGGTGACGTCCTTGGTGCGGCCAACCTGGTGGCCCACGTGTCGACGCTGGCCGCGGTGGCCGCCGTCGCCCGGCACGCCACCTTCCCGGGCAGTGCGACGACGTGGCCGTGGCCATGGTGACGCGCGGCCCCCTGGTGCTGGTCGTGGGTGGGCAGAAGTCGGGCAAGTCCGGGCTCGCCGCCCGGATCGCCCACGCCGCGGGACGCCCGGTGGTGGTGCTCGCGCCCGCTCGCGCCGGCGACGCCGAGATGGCCGAACGCATCGCCATCCACCGCGCCGACCGCCCCGCGGCCTGGGCCACCATCGAGGACCTCGACCTGCGGGCCGCCGTGGCGGCCGCCGATCCAAACGCCACGATCATCGTCGACGCACTGGACACCTGGCTGCTGGAGGTCATGGCGGATGCCGGCCTGTGGACCGACGACGACGTCGCCCCGTGGGGTCGAGATGGCCTGGACGCGGCCGACGCCATCGTGGCCGCGGCCGACGACCTCGCGTCGGACGCCGGCGACCGGCCAGGGACCACGGTGCTGATCGCCGGACAACCCGGACTGGGCGCGCACGCGATGGGCGCCTCGGGCCGACGCTGGGTCGACCTCCACGGTCGGGTGCTGCAGGCCGTGTCGGCACGGGCCGACCGCGCGGTCCTGGTCGTGGCCGGTCGCGTGCTCGACCTCGCGCCGCCCGATGGCCTGGTGGCCGACCTCGGGGACCTGGTGGCCGACCTGGGGGCACGGACGACAGATCGCGACCGAGGCCCCGAAGGCGGCACCGATGGCGGGGCCGGACCCGCGCCGACCGGCGATGCGTGGCCGACGCCATGACCGACGACCTCGCCGACCTGGTCGCGCGTGTCCGACCGGTGGACGACGACGCCGGGCGGGACGGACTGGCCCGACACGCCGCCCTGGCGATGCCTCCCGGCGCGCTCGGCGAACTCGGACCGCTGGGCGCGCGGTTGTGCGCGATCGCGGGCACCTGCCCGCCACCGGTGCCGGCGCGACCGGCGGTCGTGGTGGCGGCGGGTGACCACGGCGTCCACGCCCAGGCCGTGACGCGCTGGCCGCAGGCGATCACGACCGCCATGGTGGCGACCGTGGCGGCCGGGCGAGCCGCCGTGTCGGTCCTGGCGGACCAGGTCGGCGCCACCGTCCGGGTGCTGGACGTGGGGGTCGCCGACGACGGCCCCTGCCCGCCCGGGGTCACCCGTCGGCGGGTGGTCGTGGGCGGCACGGCGGACCTGGCCGTCGGCCCGGCGATGACGCTGTCGCAGGCGATCGCGGCCATCCGCCACGGTGCGGCGCTCGCCGACGACCTGCTGGACGCCGGCCACGACCTCTTGGCGACGGGCGACCTCGGCATCGCCAACACCACCGCGTCCGCGTGCCTGGTCGCGGTCCTGGCCGATGCCCCGGCTGGAGACGTCGTCGGTCCGGGTGCCGCCAACGACGCCGCGACCGTCCGGCGCAAGGTGGCGGTGATCGACCGCGCGCTGGCCCGTCACGGGTCCGACCGCGACCCGTTGGACGTGCTGGCCTCGCTGGGCGGCACCGAGCACGCGGCCCTGGTCGGGGTGCTGCTGGTCGGTTCGGCACGACGCGTGCCGGTGATTCTCGACGGGGTGGTCGCGGGGGCTGCGGCGCTGGTGGCGGTGGCGCTGGCACCCGCGGTGGCGGACCACCTGGTCGCCGGCCACCGGTCGACCGAACCGGCCGCGTCGCTGGCGCTGGCGCACCTCGGCCTGCGACCGCTGCTGGACCTGCACCTGCGGCTGGGCGAGGGCACGGGAGCGGTCCTGGCCGTCCCGATCGTGCAGGCGGCGGCCGCGGTGCTGGAACGCATGGCGACCCTCGACGAGGTGGCCGGCAGCGCGGAGTGATCGGGCATCGGCCAGCTCGGACCCACGCACATCCGAGGAAAATGGCGAAACGGCCGGCACTGGAGTGCCGACCGTGTCGCGTTCGAACGCCGCAGCGGCTCCCCCCGGTGCCGGTGCTGACAGTCACGTCCGTGTGGTGCGGGTTCCCCGGGTGAAACTCCCCCGTGGTGCGGTCCCCCTGACTGCCTGGGACGACCATAGGCCACGACCCGGCGCCATCCACGGGGTCGCGGTCCCGGATTGCCTGGGACTCAGGACCCAGACCGGCCCGGCCCCCGATCCCACCGGGTCATGCCCGGTCATGCCCACCCTCCCAGGCCCGGTCGGTCCGTGTCGACGACCGCGGCCGCTGGCCACGGACGCCTGCGCGTAGGCACACTGGGCGCCCCGCACCACGAGGACCCCGTCGATGGACGTCGCCACCCCGGACCCGGCGCGATCACCGCGCCATGGCCGTCCTCACGGTGTGCGCGTCGACCGCGCATGGAATGTCGCCCTGCTCGCCGCCACCGCCACCGCGGTGGCCGGGCTGCTGGTCCTGGGTGCCCGGTCCGGCCGCCCGAACTGGCCCGTCTACCTCGTGGTCGTGGCCGTCGGCGCAATCGTCGCGGTGGTCGTCCACGCGCGCCACCCGTTGTCCCGGGCGACCCGCATCGGGCTCGCGCTGTTCGCGGTCGGCCACGTCGCGGGCGGCATGGTCCCGGTCGGGACGGGCGTGCTCTACGGGGTGTGGATCCTCGAACCGATCGTGCGCTACGACAACGTCCAGCACGCATGGGGCTTCGGGATCGTGGGCCGAGCCGCCTGGGAGGTCCTGCGCGGCCGCCTCGCGCCGGCCCGGGACGATCCCGGCATCGTCGCATGGGTCGTCGTCCTGGCCGCCACCGCCGCCGGGTCGGTCAACGAGATCATCGAGTGGGTCATGACCCTCACGATCCCCGGCACGGATGTCGGCGGGTACGACAACACCGCCCGGGACCTGGTCGCCAACGTGGTCGGCGGTGTCCTGGTCGGCTGGTGGACGGCCCGGTCGGTCCGACGGTCGACCGGCGGGTGATCACCACGCCCGGCCGGCGGCCGAGCCGTCGGAGGTCAGGTCGCGGCGACCAGCACCGTGGCCCAGCAGGCGATCCCCTCGACGCGGCCGATGCTGCCGAGGCGGTCGGTCGTCGTTGCCTTGATCGACACGGCCGACTCCGCGACGCCCACCGTGGCGGCCACGGCGGTCCGCATCGCCGGGAGGTGGCGCCCGAGTCGGGGCTGCTGGGCGATCACCGTGCAGTCGAGGTTGCCGACCGCGAACCCGTGGTCGGCCACGACCGCGACGGCCCGGGCGAGCAGGACCATCGAGTCGGCCCCCCGCAGGTCGGGTGTGTCCACCCCGAAGAAGGACCCCAGGTCGCCCAGCGCGAGCGCGCCCAGCAACGCATCGGTGATCGCATGGGCCACGACGTCGGCGTCGGAGTGTCCGTCCAGGCCGGCCGTCCCGGACACCTCGACCCCCGCCAACAGGAGCGGGCGCGGGTCGGGCGCGAACGGGTGCACGTCGATCCCGCTGCCGATGCGCACGGTCATGTCGAGTCCCCCGAGTCGAGACTGGCCCCCGCGGCCGCCATCGCCGCGACCAGCAACAGGTCGGCCGGCCGGGTCACCTTCATCCCGAGCACCGAACCGGTGGTGGCGACCACCCGCCCGTCCAGCAGGCCCTCGTCGACGAGGCGTTCGACCAGTGCGAGGTCGTCGGTCGGCGCGTGGTCGTGGGCTCGGGCCCAGTCATGACCGGCCACCAGGGCCGCACGACGGAACACCTGCGGTGTCTGGATGGCCACCAGGTCGTCGCGGTCCAGCGTCGACACGATCCGGTGGTCGCCGTCGACGCGCTTGAGCGTGTCGGCCACCGCCACCGCGGGCGCGGCCGCCACCACCTCGCCGTGCACGGCGGCGACCGCGTCCGCGATGACGGCGACCGGGACCAGCGGCCGAGCGGCGTCGTGCACGGCCACCACGTCGGCCTCGTCGGACAGGGCCGCCAACCCGGCCGCGACCGAGGCCGTCCTGCTGGCACCACCCGTCACGACCGTCACGTCCGGCCCGACGACGGCCCGGGCCCGATCCTCCCACCCCTCGGGCACCACGACCACCACCGGATCCACGTCGGCCGCGCGCAGTCCCGCGACCGCATGGCACACCAGCGGCGCCCCGGCCACGTCCACGAACGCCTTGGGCACCGAGGACCCCAGGCGATCGCCCGAGCCCGCCGCCACCACGATCCCTGCCGCCACCGGCACTCCGTCACTCGACCATGCCATGGTGGCACATGGTGGCCCGGCCGGCCGACTGCTGCTCAGAGCGCCAACGGATCGACGCCGACCGAGCGGAGCAGGGTCACCGTCGGCCCCAGCGGCAGGCCGATCACGGTGGTGTCCAGGCCCTGCATGGTGGTGACGAACGCGCCGGCCAGGCCCTGCAGGGCGTAGGCGCCGGCCTTGCCCTGCCACTCCCCCGAGGCGAGGTAGGCGTCCAGTTCGCGTTGGCCGAACTCGCGGAACGACACCATGGTGATGGACACGTCGGACCGGGTGTCTGACGGTTGGGTGGTCCCACCGCGGGCCACGGCCACACCCGAGATCGCCTGGTGGCCCCGACCCGACAGGCTCCGCAGCATCACCGCGGCCTCGGCCGCGTCGGCCGGTTTGCCCAGGATGCGACCGTCCTGGGCGACGACCGTGTCACCGGCGACCACGACGTCGTCGGGTGGACGTCGGGCCGCGACCGCCATGGCCTTGGCCACGGCCAGGCGACGGACCAGCATCGCCGGGGCCTCCATCGGCCCGGGGGTCTCGTCGACGTCGGCCGGGACGACGACCGGTTCCAAGCCCAGCCGGCGCAGCAGGGCGCGGCGACGCGGTGACGACGACGCCAGCACCACCCGTCCGGACCCGTCGGGACCGATCTGCGTGGCTGCCGGCGCGGTCGCAGCCTCGGGTGCCCCGTCGGTCGCACTGTTCGGGACGGAGCCGGACGTGGCGCCCAGGTCCGGGGCAGGGGGGACGTCAGCCACCCGACACCACCTCCGAGGCCCCCGCGGTCGGGATGGCGCCGGCCAGTTCGTCGCGATCCTGCAGCCAGCCGTGTGGCAGGACCACCTTGCGCGCAGTCGTGGTGTGCCCACGGGTGGCGCGCCGGACCTCCTCGGGGAACGGCAGGTCGTGGTCGAGCCCGCCCAGCAACTGGTCGAACTCGTGGACGGACCCCACCTGGTTGAGCCGCCGCCGGACCTCGCCACCGATCGGGAACCCCTGCAGGTACCACCCGGTGTGCTTGCGGATCTCCCGCACCGCGACCTCCTCGCCGACCAGTTCGACCAGCCCGCGCAGGTGCTCGGCGAGCATCGCGGTGACCTCGCCCAGCGTGGGCGGTGTCGGGATCGGCTCACCCCGGAACGCGGCCTCCAGGTCGCGGAACAGCCACGGCCGGCCCAGGCAGCCACGGCCGATGACGACCCCGGCGCAGCCGGTCCGTTCGACCATGGCGACCGCGTCGGAGGCCTCCCAGATGTCGCCGTTGCCGAGGACCGGGATGTCCACCGCCTCGACCAGGGCGGCGATCGCGTCCCAGTCGGCGTGGCCGCCGTAGCGCTGGGCGGCGGTGCGACCGTGCAACGCGATGGCGGCGACCCCAAGGTCCTGTGCGATGCGGGCGGCCTCGAGGTCGGTGCGGTGGTCGGCGTCGATGCCCATGCGCGTCTTGACCGTGACCGGGACGTCGCCGGCGGCCCCCACCGCGGCCTCGACGATCGCGGCGTAGCGGCCGAGGTGCCACGGCAGTGCGGCCCCGCCCCCGTGGCGTGTGACCTTGGGTGCCGGGCACCCGAAGTTGAGGTCGATGTGGTCCACCCGACCGCCCCAGCCGGCGTCGGTGCCGTCGGTGCCGCCGACCAGCAACTCGACGGCGTCACGGATCTCCAACGGCTCGACCCCGTACAACTGGATCGACCGGGGCGACTCCTCGGGACCGAACGCCGCCTTGAAGGCCGCGCGACGGTCACCCTCGACCAGTCCCCGGGCGCCCACCATCTCGCTGACGAAGAGGCCACCACCGAAGCGTCGGCACAACCGCCGGTAGGCGATGGTGGTGACCCCCGCCATCGGCGCCAGCACCACCGGCGGATCGACGACCAGCGACTCACCAACCGGCGGCCGGAGGTGCAGCGGACTCAACAACGTCGTCACGGGTTCCCTCAGGTGCTTTGGTCGACGAGGCGTGAGAACGAGCGCCAGCGAGTTCTCAAACCTGCCCGAGGAACGAGGGCAGGCGAGATCAGGCCTCGGCCAGCCCGTGCGCGTCGGCCAGCACCGTGTTGATCTGTTCCTCGGCGGCCTCTTCGTCGGTCTTCAGCGCGACCGAGAGTTCCGACAGCAGGATCTGCTTGGCCTTGGCCAGCATCCGGCGCTCCCCGGCCGACAGGCCCTTGCCGAACTCGCGGGTCGCGAGGTTGCGGACCACCTCGGCGACCTTGAAGACGTCACCGGAACGCAACTTCTCCTGGTTGGCCTTGAATCGACGCGACCAGTTCTTGGCGGCCTTCCCCTCGGGCGACTCGAGGATCGCGAAGACCTCCTTGACCTGGGCGTCGCTGACGACCTCACGGATCCCGACGCTGTCACAGGAATCGGTCGGCACCATGAGCGTGAGGTCGCCGTAGGTCATGCGAAGCACCAGGTAGTCCCTGGTCTCGCCCTTGAGTTCGCGCTGTTCGAGGGACTCGACGACCGCCGCACCGTGGTGGGGGTAGACGACGGTGTCACCGACGCTGTAGGCCATGCAGGCAACTCCTGATGAGGTGGTCTGGGATTCGATCGGGGACCGAGCGGGTGCAGCCGGGAGGACGGGCCGTCGCGGACAGGAGTCCATGCATCCCGCGCACGGCAACTGCCGGCTGGACCGGGAAGGACGTCGACACCGAGAGGCTCCTCGCCACGGACGCGCTGGTACCCACAGGGCGGGTGAATGCTCGCCGAAGGTACCCCACATCCCGTCACCCCTCAATGGCCACGTCGAACCGCGTGGACACCATGCCGCCGACGGGGGCCGCCGACCCCGTCGCGACGACCCGGTCGACCGGTCGTGCGGGACGGGCAGGTTCGTTCAGGAGCCGTACGAGCTGACCATCGTCGCCTCGGCGCGTCGACGCAGGGCGTCGCGGATGCGGCGGGCTCGGGTCTCGCCGACGCCCTCCACCGCCACCAGTTCCTCGACCGACGCATCGATGATGGGGCCGAGGCTGCCGAAGGTGGAGACCAGTCGGGAGATGATGTGGCTGGGCAGGCGGGGGACCTGGGACAACAACCGGTACCCGCGGGGCTGGACCGGCCGGTCGATGTACTCGACGTCGTAGGCCAGCGCGGCCGCCACGTTGTCGGGCGCCAGCAGTTCGTCGGTGGTGTAGCCGTCGAGCATGTCGCCGACCCCTTCCAGCGACCGCCGACGGTCGCCGAGGTAGTCCTGCACGATCAACAGGCGCTCGTCCTCCACCGACGACATCAACTCGTCGAGCTGGAGCTTGATCAGCCGACCCTCGGTGCCCAGTTCCACGATCTGGTACTTGATCTCGTTGGCGATGCGGCGGACCATCTCGGACCGCTGCAGGGCCAGGATGACGTCGCGCAGGACGACCGCGTCCTCGACCTCGCGGGACGACAGGTTCGCGGTGACCTCGTCCAGCCGGGCGCGGTAGCGCTCCAACGTCGACAGGGCCTGGTTGGCGCGGAACAACAGGTTGGAGACCGGCTCGATGACCCGGCGACGCTGTCCCCAGTACAGCGTGACCCGGCTCATGGACTCCGACACCGACAGCACGGGGACGTTGGCCTGTTTGGCGGCGCGTTCCGCGGACCGGTGGCGGGTGCCGGTCTCGCTGGTCGAGATCGAGGCCTCGGGGACCAGGTGGACGTTGGCGCGCACGATGCGGGCGCCGTCGTCGGTCAGGATCAGGGCGCCGTCCATCTTGGCGAGCTCGGCGATCCGCTGCTCCGAGGCCGGCGTGTCGATCACGAACCCACCGGAGACCATCTTCTCGATGCCCTCGTTGTGGCCCAGCACGATCAGGGCGCCACGGCCGGCACCGATCACGCGTTCGATGCCGTCACGAATGACGGTGCCGGGAGCCAGCCGAGCCAGGATCTGGCTCAACTGCTCGTCGTGTACTTCCTCCACGCGCGGCTCCTCTCCCCGACCGACCGGCGCCTCGTGTCCCGGGACGACACCGTGCGCGGTCGAACCTCGACCAGCGGGTGCAGGGTCGCGCGGCGCGCGCGCACGGCCCATCATAACCACCGCTGGGGGGATCCCCGACGGCTGCGCGGACGCCTGCTCGTCGGCTCCCGGGGTCCGTCGAGCGCCATCGGCCACGGAGGGATCGAGCGGGCCGAGCCCGATCGGCGGACCGGTCCGGCCCCGGTCCTCCGGTGGCGGGCCGGACGCGTTCACGGGGCCTCCAGGTCGCGGTCCATCCACGCGGCGACGGTGTCGGGGCGGTCGGCGTCGACCTCGTCGACCCGCACGGCCACCGGCAGGACCTCGTCGAGGAACTCCTCGTGGGCGCCCCGCCCGGGATCCTCGTTGGTCCCGATCGCGTGGACGATCAGCAGCCGGGCGACCCGGTCGTCGTCGGTCCGGCGCAGGACCCGTCCCAGCCGCTGGACCATCTGGCGTCGCGACCGGAAGGCGGCCAGCACCACGGCCACGTCGGCGTCCGGCACGTCCACGCCCTCGTCCAGCACCCGGGGTGCGACCACGACCGAGAGGTTGCCGTTGCGGAACTGGGCCATCCGGATCCGTCGCCGGTCGGTCGCCAGGCCGCCGTGGATGGTCTCCGCCAACGGCCCGGCCGCACTCATCACGGCGGCGACCTGCTCGGCCTGGTCGACGGTGTCGCAGAACACCAGGGTGCGGCGATCGTGGAGGCACGGCGCGATCGCGGCGGCGACGGTGAGTTTGCCCGCGGCCTGGGCGGCGGCGTCCCGGCGGGCCCGCAGTCGCACGAGGTAGTCGCGGGCCACGGCCACGACCGGGTCGTCGCGCCGCCGGGCGCCCGACTCGGCCTGCCCCATCACCTCCACGGCAGCACGCAGGGTCTCGCGTGGGTGGCGGGGCAGGCCGTGGTCGAGGAGGGCTTGGCGGGCACGGCGAGCCCCCTGGTCGGCGGCGTCGTACTGGGCCTGCTCGTGGTCGTCCAGGCGGGTGCCGACCAACGCGATCGCGAACGGCGCGATCACCCGGTCGGCCGCCGCCTGGGCGTACCCGTACTCGGCCACCACGCCCCCGAAGTACGGGCCCAGCACCTCCACGACCCCGTCGTCCCCACGTTCGTAGGTCGCGGTCAGCGCGAGCCGCATGACGTAGTCGTCGCGCAACGCCTGCGACCAGGTCGGCGCGCCGTAGCGATGGGCCTCGTCCGCCACCAGCAGTCCGAGTTGCCCGTCACGGGGCACGATCGGGACGTCCGCGGCCGAACTGGGCGTCGCCACGACGACGTCGTACTCGCCGAAGTCGTCGCTGCGGCCCCCACCCAGTTGTCCGACCCGCGCGTCCGGCGCGTGCGCCTGCAACTCGGTCCTCCACTGGCCCAGCAGTTCCAGGGTCGGCACCAGCACCAGCGCCACCCCGCCGCGCCGGACGACGACCCGCACGGCCGCCATCGCCAGCCGGGTCTTTCCGGCACCGGTGATGGCCTCGACGACGCCGCGGCACCCGGCGGTGGCCCACGCGGCGAAGGCGTCGACCTGCCAGTCCCGCAGGTCGAGTCCGTCCAGCGGCCCCAGTGGACCGTCCGTGGCCGGGTCCGGCGCCGAGCGCGCGCCCTCCTGGTCGGCCGCGCCACCCCGACCGGCCGTCACGCCACGACGCCCACGGTCGCCCGACGGATCGACCTCGTCGACCTCGCCCCACGCGCCGCAGCCTGCGCACTGGCCGACCCACTGCGTCGACGGTCGCCCACAGGCATCGCACCGCCACCCCGGCGCTGTCGACGCCATCAGCCCGTCGCCCCGGCCACGTGGCCCGTCCTTGGGTCCGGCATCCGGGACGTCACAAGTCGTGGCGCACGACCTCGCCCCAGTCCAGGGCGACCAGGTCGGGCTCGATCTCGGCCGCGTCCCCGACCGCCACCACGACGACGTCGTCGGTGGACAGGTGGCGTCGCGCCGCCCGGACGACGTCGCCGGGCAGGGCGGATCGCAGGGCGGCGAGGTGCGCGGTGGTGTGGTCGGGTGGCAGGTCGTCGCCCAGGTTTCCGGCGACCGTGCTGGCCAGTGCCCGCGGGGTCTCCAGCGACAGCGGGATGACCCCGGCGAGGTAGTCCGCGGCGCCGGCCACCTCGTCCGGGGTGGGCCCGTCGGCCGCCAGCGCCGCGACGTGCTCGCGCACCAGGGCCAGCGCGTCGCCGGTGGTCGGCGTGTCGAAGGAGCCGCTCGCGAGCATGAACAGTCCACCTCGGCGGAAGGCCTGGAGGCTGGAGCGGACGCCGTACGTGTAGCCCTTCTCCTCGCGCAGCACCGCGTCGAGGCGCGACGTCAGGGGACCGCCCAGCACGTGGGCCAGCAGCCTTGTCGCGGCCCGGTCACGGGCATGGGTGTCCGGGCCCGGCCGCAGGACCCGCAACTCGGTCTGGACCGCACCCGGGTGGTCCACCACGACCAGGCGTGGACCGGGCACGAGCCGCAACGGGTCCGCGACCGTGGCCGGGCGACTGGTTGGCCCGAGATCCCCCAGGTGGCGGTCGACGAGGTCCACCACGTCGACGTGCGACAGGTTGCCGGCCACGACCACGTCCACCGGGCCGGTCAGCAGCACGTCCGCGTGGTGGGCGACGAGGTCCTCGCGGCGCAGGGCCGCCATCGTCTCGTCGTTTCCGCCGGTGGGCAGGTGAGCCCGGTGGTCGGCCGCCACCGCCACCTCGCGGGTCGCGATGCTCGCCTTGCCACCGGGGCTCGCCAGTTGTTGGACCAGGCGGTCACGGCGCTGCCCAACCAGCCGGGCCACGTCACGCTCGGGGAAGGTCGGGGTCAGCAGCGCCTCGGCCACCAGGTCCAACCCGGACGCGAGGTTCTCCAGCGGCATCGTGACCGAGACCCGCACGCCCCCGAAGGACGCGCCGGGTGACCAGTCGGCGCCGATCCGGTCGAGCGCGGCCGCGAAGGTGTCGCCGTCGTGGTGGGCGGTGCCCTCGTCCAGCGCCCGGGCCGTGATGGTCCCCACACCTTCCAGCCCCCGGGGTTCGGTCGTGACCGGGGCGTCCAGCAGCACCGTGACGGTCACCAGTTCCCGGCCCGGAAGGTCGAGGCTGTGGACAGTCAGCCCGGAGGCCGCGGCCTCTCTGCGCACGGCCGGCAGGGCCCACGGTTCGGGGGCGCTGACGACCGGTCGCGGGACCGTCGTGTTGTCGGGACGGTCCGGCACGGCCTCCGGCGTGGGCGTCGTCGAGGTACTCATGCCACGTTCCGATAGTCGAGGATGCCGCGGTGGTCGGGCCCCAGCCACGTGGCCACGGCGGCCGACACTCGCTCGCCGGTCACCGCACGGAGTCGGTCACCGGCGTGGTCGCCCCACGTGGCGTCGTCGAACAACGCGACCCCGCGGGCGTGGTCGTCGGCCCGGCCCATCAGCGTGGCGCGGGTGTCGAGGCGGTCCCGGCGGAGGCGTTCGCTGGCGCGGACCACCTCGTCGTCGGTGGGCGGCTCGGCGGCCAGTCGGGCCACCTCCTCGTCCACCACCATGCCCAGGTCGTCGAGGTCGCGGCCGGACCGCACGCGCGCGACCAGCGTCGCGACGTCCACCCCACCGACCATCTCGAAGGTGCCACCCGAGATCGCCTCGGCCACTTCCTCCTCGCGGACCGCACGTCGGACCAGGCGGCTCGCGCCGCCACCGGCGAGCACTTCGAAGGCCACGACCAGCGCGTCGTGGTCGGCGTGGCCATCGGGCGGCACCCGCCAGGTCTGGTATCGCGACGCCGCAGGCACGACCTCGTCGGACACCAGGACCTCGCTCGCCTCGAGTGGCCCGATCGAGCCGTCCGGCGCGGCCGGTGGGGCAGCGTTGCCGCTGATGCCGCCGAAGATCCGCTGGGCGGCCTCCACGCCCTCGGTCACCGACACGTCGCCGGCGATGGACAGGACCGCGTTGTGGGGGCTGTAGTGGGTGAGGAAGAACCGGTGGGCATCCTCCAGGCTGGCCGCGTCGAGGTGCTCCATCGACCCGATCGGCAGGTGGCGGTACGGGTGGCCGGCCGGGAACAGGATCGTGAACAGTTGTTCCCACGCGGTGCCGTAGGGCTGGTTGTCGTAGCGCTGGCGACGTTCGTTCTTGACGACGTCGCGCTGGTTGTCGAGGTTGGGTTGGTCGAGCGCGTCGAGCAGGGTTCCCATGCGGTCGGCCTCCAACCACAGCGCCAGTTCGAAGGCACGAGTCGGGACCGTCTCGAAGTAGTTCGTGCGGTCGAACGAGGTGGTGCCGTTGAGCGTGCCACCGACCGACTGGATCGCGGCGAAGTGGCCGGTGCCGTCGACGTTGCGCGACCCCTGGAACATCAGGTGCTCGAACAGGTGGGCGAACCCGGTGCGGCCCGCCTCCTCGTGTCGCGAGCCGACGTCGTACCAGGCCTCCACGGCCACGGCGGGCACGAGGTGGTCCGGCGCGACCACCACGCGCAGGCCGTTGGCGAGGGTCGTCGTGACCGGGGCGGCGGGCATTGGGCCTCCAGGGGCCGGAGTGAACTGGCTGCGAACCGACCGGGTCACGACCGGCGCACCAATGGCGACCGGTCAAGGTACTCCCCACCCCGGCGACGCTGCCCCGCCCAAGCCCTTCCTGTCGACGGCACCATCCTCCTTGACGCCCCCGGCCCCGATCCGCCGTCGAGGGTGACGGGCTCAGCCCGTACGGATCGCGTCCAGCGGGTCGAGGCGAGCGGCGCGGCGGGCGGGGTAGATCGATGCCAGCACGCCGACCACCACGCCGAGCACCAGGGTGATGCCCAGTTCCAGCCACGGCCACGTGAACGCGCCTTCCAGCACGACCCGGGCCACGGCGAAGGCGACACCCACACCCAGCACCGCGCCGACCACGGTCCCGACGATCGAGATCACCAACGCCTCGGTGCGGATCATGCGCCGCAGTTGGGGCCGGTTCATCCCGACCGCACGCAACAACCCGAGTTCGCGCGTTCGCTCGGCGATGGCCAGCACCAGGGTGTTGAGGATGCCGAAGAGCGCGATCACGACCGCGACCCCGAGCAGTCCGCCGACGGCCGACAACAGGAAGGTGAAGAACGACCGCACGAGCGACACGATCTGGTTGGCATCGATCACCTCGACACCGGCGTACTCGCCGGTCACGTCCTCGACCGCCGACCGGGTGGCCGCCAGGTCGACGCCGTCGTCGTAGCGCACGGCCAGCGAGTAGACCGGCTGCGGCCCGATCGCGTCCGCGACCACCTGGGCGGACAGCACCGCGGGCGGGATGTCGAAGCTGAACCCGGTCAGGGCGGTGACCACGACGTCGACGGTCTCGTCCCCCACCAGCGTGACCTCGATGGTGTCACCCAGCGCGATCCCGGCCGGCCCGGCCAGTTCCCCGGCCAGCGCGATCCCGTCCTCGTCCAGGTCACCCTCAAGGATGTCCAGTCCCAGGACCGGTTCGAGCAGCGACAGGTCGGTCGCGGCGACCGGCAGCGCGGACCCGAACGGCGAGCCCGTGTCCAGTTCGACCTGGCCGACGACGGTGTTCACCTCGGCGACCTCGGCCACGCCGTCCACGGCGCGGACGTCGTCGGCCAGGCCGTCGGGCACCGGGTCACTGCCGCTGGCGCTGATCGACGCGTCGGCCCCCGCCAGCTGTTCGAGTTGACCGATCGCGAAGTCGCGGATGGCGCCACCCGCGGAGGTCACGAACACCACCAGGAAGACCCCGATCACCAGGGCGTTGGCGGTGGCGGCGGTCCGACGGCTGTTGCGCTCGACCTCGGCCACGGCCAGTTCGTCGGCGGCCGACCCCCGCGCCAGCGGCCCGCGAAGGCGGCGTGCGACCCAGGCCACCACGGCCGGGCCACCCACGACCACGCCGACCAGCAGCAGGGCCGGACCGAGCCCCAGCAACCAGGCGATCTCGCCGATCGAGCCCGCCACCAGCGCGACCACGCCCAGCGCCAGCAACGCGATCCCGGTGATCGTGCGCCCGACCGACACCGGCTTGGTGGTCGGGTCGGCGTCACGCATCGCCTCGACCGGGCGCGTCCGCGACGCTCGCCAGGCGGGGATGAACGCGCTGACCAGCGTCACCACCACCCCGGACGCCACCACCTGCAGCATCGACAGGGGGGCGATCGTCAGGCTGGCGAGGTTGCGCAACGACGGGATCAACGCGATCGCGACGCCGACGAGCAGCACCCCCAGCAGCGCACCCACGACCGACGCCACCAGCGACACGACGAACGCCTCGATCCGGACGGCCCGTCGGACCTGCCGCGAGGAGGTCCCGAGCGCCCGCAGCAACGCGAACTCGCGTGTGCGCTGGGCCACGATCGTGGTGAAGGTGTTGAAGATGATCAGGGCCCCGACGACCAGGGCGAGGTAGGCGAAGGCCTGCAGGCCGATGCCCAGCGCGTCGGCGAACCCGGCGGCGGCACCGGCCTCGCGATCACGAAGTTCGTCACCGCTGAGCACGTCGACGGGCTGGTCCCCGGCGGCGGCACCCGCGGCCGTGGCGATCCGGTCACGGACCGTGGCGGGGTCGGCACCGTCATCGGTCGCGGCCAGCACGGTGTCCCACCCGATGTCGTCCAGGGTGGTCCAGGTGGCTGCGTCCACCTCGGGGACCAGCACGTCGGCACTGCCCCGGGCGGCCTGGTCGCCGAAGCGTGACAGCCCCACCACGGTGGCCTGCACGGCCCCGGCGCGCGAGGCCATCGTCACGGTGTCGTCCACGCCCACGCCGGCCGCGGCCGCGAGGTCCGTGTCCAGCACGACCTCACCCACGCCCGTGGGCAGGCGACCCTCGCCAACCTCCCACGGCGTCAACGGGTCGTCGACCACGACCCATGCGGTCGCGTCGAACTGGTTCACCCCGTCCACCACCACGGCCGTGCCGCTGGCCTGGCCGATGGCCGACGTGACGCCGTCCACCCCGGCGACCGCGTCCACGACCTCTCGAGCGAGTCCCGGCGGCTCCAGCCCGAACGCGGCGGTCGGGTCCGTGTCGTCGACGAGCGGCTCGACGGCCGCGTCGAC
Source organism: Nitriliruptorales bacterium (assembly GCA_024637135.1). Taxonomy (GTDB): domain Bacteria; phylum Actinomycetota; class Nitriliruptoria; order Nitriliruptorales; family Nitriliruptoraceae; genus Salsipaludibacter. The sequence goes on from JAGXFT010000096.1 coordinate 31,347, forward strand.
GTCGCCCAGCGCGGCGACCGCGTTGGCGGTCAGCGCGTCGGCCAACGAGTCCCGCAGCACCAGGGCCGTGGACAGGAAGGTCGTCGCCACGACGACGGCCAGCAACGTCCCGATGAACCTCGCCGGGTTGGCGCGCACCGAACGCCAGGCGATGGTGGCCAGCATCACTGTGAACCCAGTTGCTTCATGCGGTCCAGCACCGTGTCGGTGGTGGGGTCCAGCAGTTCGCCGACCAGCGCGCCGTCCCGCAGGAACACCACCCGGGACGCGAACGAGGCCGCCCACGGGTCATGGGTCACCATCGCCACGGACTGGCCCAGGCGCTCGACCGCATCGGCCAGGAAGCCCATGATGGCGTCGGAGGCGACGGAGTCGAGGTTGCCGGTGGGCTCGTCGGCCAGCACCAGGTCCGGCCGCGTCACCAGGGCGCGCCCGACCGCGACGCGTTGCTGCTGCCCACCGGACAGCTCGCTCGGGCGGTGGTCGAGCCGATCCCAAAGGCCCAGCACCTCCACGACCTGGTCGACCCAGGCCGGGTCCGGTTCGGCGCCGCCCAGCTTGGCCGGCAGCACCAGGTTCTCGCGGGCGTCCAGCACCGGGACCAGGTTGAAGGACTGGAACACGAACCCCAGCCGGTCGCGACGCAACCGGGTAAGGGCCTTGTCGGCCAACCCGGTGATCTCCTCGTCGCCGATGAAGACCCGCCCACTGGTGGGGCTGTCGAGACCGGCCATGCAGTGCATCAGGGTCGACTTGCCGGACCCGGACGGCCCCATGATGGCCGTGAACGTCCCCCGGGCGAACCCGATCGAGATGTGGTCGACCGCGGTGACGGCGCCGTCACCGGAGCCGTAGACCTTGCTGAGGTCGTACGCGCGGGCCGCGTACTCCTGCGAGGCGTCGTCGATGGTCGGCTGGGGAACCGTCGGGGTGGCGGTCATCGGGGGCTCCGGACGGGCTGAAGGCGTGGTCTGCCACACCGTGGGGCGTGGACGTCTCCGGGGACGGTAGTGGCGGGCCCGGGCCACCTCCTCAGGGGTTGCCCCGACCCGACCACCAGCATCCCCGAGACGATGGCCCACTGGGACGTGCCGCTGGGGTCACGCGGGCAGCCGGAGGTGTCCCCCGTCCGCGACCGCCAGGCCGTCGACGACCAGGCCGTCGACCATCCGGGTGACCCGATCGGGGTCCTCCCACCCCACCACGGCGCGGACGTCGGCGCGCGCGACCGGGCCGATGGCCAGCGCGGCGACCAGGCGGCCCCGGCCCTGGCGGTCCGACCCCTCGAAGGTCGACTGCGGCGTCGACACGCCGGCCGTGGTGCCGGCCGGGTCCTCACCACCGGTCCGCTGCCACATGCAGGCGTGGGCGACCAGACAGTCGTCGCACCGCGGTGCGCGTTTCACACACGTGGTCGCGCCGTGCTCCATCAGGGCCTGGTTCCACGCCCACGGCCGCCCGTCGGGCACCAGGTCGTCGGCCAGGTCCTGCACGGTGGCCCGGTCCATCGGGGCACCGGCCACCGCTCGCGCGAGCACCCTGGCGATGTTGGTGTCGACGACCCCGTGGTGGCGTTCGTGGGCGAACACGGCCACGGCCCGGGCGGTGTAGGGCCCGACCCCCGGCAGGGCGAGCAGGTCGTCGAGGTCGGTCGGGACCCGGCCGCCGTGCTCGCTGGTGACCACGCCCGCGGCGCGGTGGAGGTTGACGGCCCGACGGTTGTAGCCCAGCCCCTGCCAGTGCGCGATCACCTCACCGACGGGCGCAGCCGCGCAGGCAGCCGGGTCCGGGTAGTCGTCGAGGAAGGCGTGGTAGCGCGGGACGACACGGCTGGTCTGGGTCTGCTGCAGCATCGTCTCGGACACCAGGATCGACCAGCCGTCCCGGGTGTCACGCCACGGGAAGTCACGCAGGTGGGGCACTCGCGACAGGATCCCGGCGACGAACGCCGCCCGGTCCGCGTCGACCTCGACCGGGCCACCCCGGCGGTCACCGACCAGGTCGGCGTGGTTCGCGGTGGTCCCCGCGGTCACAGTTCCGTGACGTAGAGGTATGGCGCGGCATCGGCGTCCACGGCCACCTCGCCCGCCGGTCCGACCAGCACGAGCCCGCCGTCCCGGAGGACCTCGACCTCGGTGCCGGGCACGATGCGGGCCTCCGCGAGCGCCGCCATCAACCCGTGGTCGGCCTGGATGCGTTCGGAGATCCGCTCCAGCCGGACCAGGTCGGCACTGGCGAGTTCCAACGACGACACGTCGAGGTCGGCCGTGGGGCTCCCCGGGATCGGGTTCCCGTACGGGGAGGTCGTCGGGTTGCCCAGGAACTCGACCAACCGCGCCTCGACCCGGTCGGAGATGACATGTTCCCACCGACACGCTTCCTCGTGGACGTGCTCGTCCGCCAGTCCCAGGACGTCCACCAGCAGGCGTTCGGCCAGTCGATGCTTGCGCATGACCTGTCGCGCGAGACGATGCCCGTCGGCCGTGAAACCCACGGTGCGATCGTCGTTGAGCACCAGCAGGTCGTCGCCGATCATGCGCCGGACGCCCTCGGACACGCTGGGCGCACTCAGCCCCAGGCGGTCCACCAGGCGCGCACGCAGGGCAGGGATGCCCTCCTCCTCGAGTTCGAGGACGGTGCGGAGGTACATCTCCTGCGAGTCGATGAGCCCATCGTGCATCAGCACTCCCGATCGTTCTGGTTGCCATGGTAGGCCGGCACGTGACGTGATCGACGGCCCGTGCACGCGCCGCCCGTCGGTCGCCGGCGTCACGAGACGCGCCCGGAGGTCATCCGCCCACGAGGACGCCGATGCGACCACCGGAGCCGGCCGCCCAGCACGAACCGTCGCGCGCGCACTCGACCGCGTGCCAACCCACGTCGGAGAACCGGCGCCAGCGCGTGCCGCCGTCGCTGCTCACGTCACTGCCGTTGGGCCCGACGGCGACCACGGTGTGTGGCAGCCCCGTGACCCAGGCCGACCCCGATCGGTAGCCGGTCGGGGTGGCGTCGGCGTCCGCGGGCAGCCAGGTGTCACCGCCGTCGCGCGTGGTCGCCGCGGCGTCCACGGCCACGTCCGGCGCCAGGAAGTCGCCCCCCAACGCGACCCCGTACCGGGGGGTGCGGAAGGCCAGGGTGAAGACGCCGCCGGCGTCGGTCGCACGCAGCGGCGTGTCCGACACCTCGAAGGACTGGCCGCGGTCGTCGGTGTGGAACACCCGCGCCGCCGCACCGCCCGTGCCGAACCACGCGTCATGCCCGCCGGCCACGGCGACACAGGTCCCGCTGGCCGAGAACCCGAACTCGCCCGAGGCGGGTGGCAGGGCATCGTCGGGGACCCGCGTCCACGTGCGGCCGCCGTCGGACGTGGTCAGGACCCGGAACACACCGTCGATGGTGTCACCGACGACGATCCCGTGTCGTCGGGTCCAGAAGGCCATGCAGTTGTAGAAGGCCGCAGGCTCCGGGTTGCGGAAGGTCTCCTGCCAGGTCGCGCCCCCGTCGTCGGTGCGCAAGATGCGCGACGCGTCGCCCTCGCCGATGGCCAGCAGCACGGCACGGCGGGCGTCGAACGCCTCGATGTCCCGGAACAGCAGGTCCTCGCTGTCCGGCGGGGCCACCGCCGACCAGGTGCTCCCGCCGTCGGTGGTCCGGACCACCTCGCCGTCGTCGCTGGCCGCCCACGCCACGTCGGCACTGACGGCGTCGAGCGCACGGATGCTGCCGGCCACCGGGTTGTCGACCGTGGCCCAGCCGAGGTCGGTCCGCGGCACGGCCTGCACCGGCAGGGCCAGCAGGACCGCCACGACGAGCAGTCCCACCACCCCGATCCCGGGCAGGGTCGAACGGCGGGGCGACGTCGGGGCGCCACGGGTCCTTGGGGCGGCAAGGGTCGTCGCGGGGGTCATCGCGGGGGTCATCGAGACGTCCTGGAGCGGGGGCGGGGGACGCGTCGAACCTAGACTGGTACCTGGGCACGGTCCGTCCGAACGGACGCTGGCTGGGCGGCCCGGGAGGACGCATGGACTCGGAACCCGACCTCGCGACGATGCGTGGCTGGCTGGACGTCGCGGTCGCCGAGGCGATCGCCGGACGCGACGAGGGTGGGATCCCGATCGGGGCCGCGCTGGTCGCCGCCGATGGGACCGTGCTGGGTCGCGGCCACAACCGCCGCGTGCAGGACGACGACCCGTCGGTGCACGGCGAGACAGCCGCGTTCCGCAACGCCGGCCGCCAGTCGACCTACCACGGGACGACCATGGTCACGACCCTGTCGCCGTGCTGGTACTGCTCCGGGCTGGTGCGCCAGTTCGGGATCTCGCGGGTGGTGATCGGCGAGGCCACGACCTTCCACGGTGGCCACGACTGGCTGGTCGAGAACGACGTGGAGGTCCACCTCGTCCACGACCAGCGCTGCGTCGACCTCATGGACACCTTCATCGCCGACCACCCCGACCTGTGGAACGAGGACATCGGCCAGCCCTGAACCGGCCGTGCGACCGTGGGGGCGAAGGAAGCTGGTCCTACCCTCCAGGTCATCGCGCCGCCGGGCATCCTCCGTGGCGCGACGTCCCGTCCCCCGTCGGAAGGTGCTCGAGGCGATGGCCACACCCGCAGTCGCGCCGCCGCCGCCCGGCGTCGGCCGGATCGTGCTCGGACTGTTGCTGGCCATCACTACGGGCGTGGTGGCCACGGCCGGCGTCCTGTCGTGGTGGGTCCACGACACGGTGATGGACACCGACCGGTTCGTCGAGGTGGTCGAGCCCGTTGCCACCGCCGACGGCACGGTCGCCCGGATCGGGGAGGTGGCCACCACGCGGATCCTCACCGAGCTGGACCTCGAGGGCCGCATCGCGACCGCGCTGGCGGCCGTGGACGACCTCGTGCCCGACGGGTTCGGCGGCCTCGACGACCTGCTCGGGGGCAGCCTCGGCGACCTGTTGGCGCCGGGTGGGACCGACGAGTTCGCGTCGACGCTGGCGGCCGACCTGGAGGGGCGCGTCACGGACGCCATCGACGGTGCCGTGCAGAGCCCCCGGTTCCGCGCCGAACTTGTCACGTCGGTGCGCGTCTCGCATGCCGACCTGGTCGCGATGCTGCGGGCACCCGACACGCCGACGGGATCGGGCGACGACCGCGGGGACCTGGTGGTGGACCTCGAACCACTCGTCGACGTGGCCGCCGAGGAGGCCGTGGCCGAACTCGACGGTGTGGTCGGCCAAGTCGCCGGCCAGGTCGTCGATGGCCTCCAGGTCCCGCCGGACGTGTCCCGACTGGTGCTGGTCCGAGCGGAACAACTGGACCCGTGGCGCGCCCTGGTGGGTGGCCTCGACCGTGGGAAGTGGGTGCTGCTCGCCGCCGGCGTCCTGCTGGCCCTGGCGACGGTCGCCGTCGTCCGGCGCTGGTGGGGACTGGCCGCGGTGGGCGTCGCCGTCGTGGTCGGCGCCGGACTGGTGGGCCCGGTGCTGGCGCGCGTCCAGGCCGGGCTGCTGGCCGACGTGGTCGACCCGATGGGTCGGGTCACGACCATCGAGGTGCTGGATGCCGTGATCGCGCCGGTGGGCTCGACGGTCCGGCTGATCGCCCTCGCCGGGGTGGTCCTGGCCGCGCTCGGACTGGCGTGGGGGCTGGGGACGTGGGCAGGGCGGGCGGACACCGCCTGACGGCGGCCCAGACTCCCGTCGCGCAGGCCGATTCAGCCCTTGTCGGGGCTGTCCCAGTCGTGGACGTCGCTGCCGACTTCGCGGGACAGGATGTCGACGGCGGCGGCAGCACCCCAGCCGGCCGAGATGATGGCCTGGCTGCGCTCGGGTCGGACGAGGTGACCGGCCGCGTACAGACCCGACACCGAGGTCCGGGCGTTGCCGTCCACGACCACGGCGCCGTCGACGACCTCGGCACCGGCATCGGCCGCCAGCTTCTGCGATTGCTTGCCACCGGCGATCACGACGTAGTCGACCGCGACCGACTCGGCGCCGTCCTCGGGCACCACGGCCCAGCCGTCGTCGGTCTCGCGCACGTCGTTGACCGTGGCCGTCTCGAACTGGGCACCGGCGTCGGCCACCTGGGTACGGGCGGTGTCCTGGAACTCCGCTCCGGCCACACCGGGCAGGCCCAGGTAGTTGTGCAGTTCGGCGTACTCCATCAGGGAGTCGTCGTCACCGAACACGGTGGTCTCGTGTCCGTTCTTGGCGAGGAAGAGGGCGGCGGAGAGTCCGGCGGGGCCGTCTCCGACCACGGCGATGCGGGCCATGGGGATTCCTGGGTCGTCAGTCGGGAGTGCGAGGTCAGGAGTCCAAGGTGTAGCGAGTGGAGGCCGCTCGTACCGGCGCCGACCGGCCTCGGACGGTCACCCGTCGACGGTCAGGGTGCCGACCATGCCCTTGGACGCGTGGGTCTCGCCGTCCGCGGCCTCCACGATGCAGAACAGGGTGTAGTCCCCCGGTTCCAGTTCCCACGTGGCGTTGCAGGTGCGGCCGGGACCGTAGGCCTCCAGCTCGAAGGCGCCGGCCTCGGCCAGGGCGTCCTCGTCGGGCGCGCCGTCGGCCGTGAGCGGGACGTCGCCGCCACCGGGAAGGACCGCGAACTCGTGTGCCTCGGTGCCCTGGTTGCTGGTCGCGAAGGTCACCACGCCGGCGTCGACCTCGACCTCGTCGGGGTTGAAGGCGTAGTCGGTCAGGGCGATGTCGACCGTGGCGTCGGCCTCGTCCTCCAGCGCGGCGTTGACCGACGAGCAGTCGGACTCGGCCGCGGCGATCCCACTGCCGGACCCCGACCCGCTGCCGGACACCCCCGAGCCCGACCCACTGCCCGCCGAGCCGGTCTCGCTGACCGTCGTCACGGTGGGGTCGCCCCCGCAGGCCGCCGTACCCACGGCAAGCACCACGGCAAGGCTGGACAGGAACAGGTGGCGGCGCATGGGCGTCATCCAGTGGTCGGGTGGCGGCCCCGGTCCGGGCCGCGTTCGGGAGCAGGATCATGATTGAGTTCGTCGAGATACTAAGGTGCGCCTAACCTAAGCGCAAACCGAGGCCGGCAGACCGGCAGCTCCTCGTCCGGCGTCCACACACGACGACGGCCTCCCCGGAGGAAGGCCGTCGTCACGACTGCGGGCGTGTCCGTGGTCAGTCGTCGCTGACGCGCTCGTCGTCGCCACCGCCACCGCCGGCCAGTTCGATCGGCGGCATGTCGGGGGCCTCGACCGCCTCGACGGACCGGAAGGTCACGCTGTCGGTGTCGGGGTCGACGTCGGCCACGATCAGGTTGCCCGGGTCGAAGTCGCCGAACAGGATCTGCTCGGACAGCTTGTCCTCCAGCTCGCGCTGGATGGTCCGGCGCAACGGCCGCGCACCCATCTGCGGGTCGAAGCCCTTCTCGGCCAACCAGCCCTTGAGGGTGTCGGTCAGTTCGAGGTCCAGGCCCTTGGCGGCCAACTGGGTCTTCACCCGACGCATCATGAGGTCGACGATCTCCTTGACCTCTTCCTTGCTCAGCGGGTGGAACGTGATGACCTCGTCGATGCGGTTGATGAACTCCGGGCGGAAGTGCTTCTTCAGCTCGTCGTCGACCTGCCGCTTCATCTTCTCGTAGATGGAGCTGTCGTTGTTGGCGGCGAACCCGACCGTCGGCGACGTCAGGTTCTTGGTGCCGAGGTTGGAGGTCATGATCAGGATGGTGTTCTTGAAGTCCACCGTGCGCCCCTGGGCGTCGGTCAGGCGACCGTCCTCCAGGATCTGCAAGAGCGTGTTGAACACGTCCGGGTGGGCCTTCTCGACCTCGTCGAACAACACCACCGAGAACGGCTTGCGGCGCACGGCCTCGGTCAGCTGGCCGCCCTCGTCGTAGCCGACGTACCCGGGTGGGGACCCGATCAGGCGGCTGACGGTGTGCTTCTCCATGTACTCGGACATGTCGAGGTGGATGAGTGCGTCCTCCTCGCCGAACAGGAACTCGGCCAGCGTCTTGGCCAGCTCGGTCTTGCCCACGCCCGACGGGCCAAGGAAGATGAACGAGCCACCGGGGCGCTTGGGGTCCTTGAGGCCCGCCCGGGTGCGACGGATGGCCTTGGAGACCGCCTCGATCGACTCCTCCTGCCCGATGACGCGCTTGTGGAGTTCGTCCTCCATGTTGCGCAGCTTCTCGGTCTCCTCCTGGGTCAGCTTGACCACGGGGATCCCGGTCCACACCGACAACACCTCGGCGATGGTCTCCTCCTCGACGGTCAGGACGGTGTCCATCCCCTCGGAGCGCCACTCGGACTCGCGGTGGGCCTTGCGCTCGGTCAACTTCTTCTCGGCGTCGCGCAGTGACGCGGCCTTCTCGAAGTCCTGCTCGTCGATGGCCTCTTCCTTGGCCAACCGGGCCGCCTCGATCTCGGCGTCCAGTTCGACCATGTCGGGGGCCTTGGTCATCGACTTGATGCGCAGCCGGGAGCCGGCCTCGTCGATCAGGTCGATGGCCTTGTCGGGCAGGAAGCGGTCGGAGATGTAGCGGTCGGCGTACTCGGCCGCGGCCACCAGTGCCCCGTCGGTGATGGTGACACGGTGGTGGGCCTCGTAGCGGTCACGCAGTCCCTTGAGGATCTCGATGGTGTGCTCCATCGAGGGCTCGTCGACCTTGACCGGCTGGAACCGGCGCTCCAGGGCGGCGTCCTTCTCGAGGTACTTGCGGTACTCGTCGATGGTGGTGGCACCGATGGTCTGCAGTTCGCCGCGGGCCAGCATCGGCTTGAGGATGGAGGCCGCGTCGATGGCGCCCTCGGCCGCACCGGCGCCGACCAGGGTGTGGATCTCGTCGATGAACAGCACCACGTCGCCGCGGGTCTTGATCTCCTTGAGCACCTTCTTCAGCCGCTCCTCGAAATCACCGCGATAGCGCGAGCC
>JAGXFT010000097.1 GCA_024637135.1 Nitriliruptorales bacterium
CCTGGGGCGACGCAGCCAGGCCTCCCGGGGTCGGCGGGTCGTCACGGCACCGGGAGCAGGGTGGCGACCAGGGGTCCGACCAGTGGGACCGGGTCGACGTAGTTCCCGTCCACGCGGGCCGAGACGTGCAGGCGCCCGGTCCGGGGCGTACGGGCGTCGGCGTGTGCGGTCCCGGCGGCTGTCCCGACGAACTCGCCCTGCCGCACCTCCTCGCCGGCAGCGACCGCCACCACGGCAAGTGGCCCGACGGTCGTTCGCAGCCCGCCGGGGTGGTCGACGCTGACCCACGCCCGTCCGGCCACGACCCCGGCGAAGCCCACCACCCCGCCCGCCATGGCCGCCACGGGATCGCCGGACGCGACCGCGAGGTCGACACCGCGGTGGCCGGGGCCGTACGGGTTCGCCGACGCCTGCCACGTCGCGACCACGGTCGACCGGACCGGCCAGCGGTGGCTGCCGATCGCGTCCGGCGGCAGGAGTCCCGGGGTGCGGGGTGTCACGTTCGACCCGGCCACGACCGGGTGGTGGCCGGTCCCGACGGTCGGTCGCGACCACGCCGGCAGCGGCCAGGCGACCAGGACCCCCACGGTCACCACCGCGCCCAGGCGCCGGACCGGGCGTGTCCGGGTGCGCACCCACGGCGGACGATCACGCCGCCCACGACGGTGGCGGACCGCCACGCGTCGCTCCGCGATCCGGCCGACCGCCCGGTGGCCGATCACGGCCGACGGCACAGGCGGATGCCGTCGGCGTCACGGGTCACCAGGCCGCCCACCTGGGCTCTCGTGACCGCGGCCAGCACCGCACCGGCCCCGCGACCCGACCCGTCGACGAGCGTCGCGGTCGGCAACGGACGCGGCCATGCCTCGACCAGCGGCACCCGCAGCCAGTCCGGGAGGCCGGTGACGTCCGCACCACGATCCCCGTTCGTCGTTGCGGACGGGTCCAGTCCCTGGCCGACGGTCGCCAGCAGGTCGGCCGGCCCGGCGCAGACACCGGCACCGTCCCGCAGCAGGTGGTGTGGCGCGGCGGAGCCGGTCGCCCGGACGTCACCCGGCACACCCAGCACCGGGATCCCCAGGTCCGCGGCCCACGACGCGGTGATCAGGGCACCGGAGCGCTCGCCTCCCTCCACGACCACGACCGCGTCCGCCAGGGCCGCGATCAGGCGGTTGCGAGACCGCACACGGTGGGGCCGGGCAGGATCCGTCGGCAGCAACTCGGACACGACGGCACCACCCGACGTCAGCACCCGGTCGAAGAGTCCACCCCGGGTCGCATGCGGTCGTGGGTAGGCGACGCCATGGCCACATCCCAGGACGACGGTGGTCCCGCCCGGTCGTTCCAGGCTCGCCTGGTGCCCGGCCGCGTCGATGCCGACCGCGCCACCGCTGACCACGCGGACCCCGGCATCGCCCGCGGCCTCCGCCAGCCAGGCGGCCATCCCGGTCCCGTAGGGAGTGGCCGACCGACTACCCACGATCGCCACGGATCGACGTTGCGTGCCCAGGTCGCCGCGCACGGCCAACCACGGGGGAACGACGTCGTGTCGCTCCAGTCGGGTCGGCATGGACGGATCCCCGGCGAGCGCGACCCGGACCCCTGCCGCCGCCCACGACTTCGCGACGTCGTCCGCGCCGGCGTCAACCAGCACGGGCGCGGCCAGCACGTCGCCGATCGCCTCCGACCCGGATCGCCCCGCGCGACGCGCTGTTCGCCACGCCGATTCGAGACCGCGGCGATCCGCCACGGCACGTGCGACCACCCGGGCGAGTCGGCGCGGGTCGGTGCCCGCGGCGGCCACCGCTGTCCAGTCGTTGATCATGTCGGCCTCGGTCCGGTGTCGAGGCGGTAGGCGATGGCCTCGTCGACGTGGTCCGGTCCCGCGACGTCGGCCGCGGCCAGGTCGGCGATGGTCCGCGCCACCCGGAGGCACCGGTCGAAGGTCCGTGCCGACCACCCCAGGGTTTGGACGGCCCGGGCCAACCGCCGTTGTGCCGTGGCGGACACGGTGTGACGCAGCCGTGCCGCGTCCACGTCCCGATTGAGTCGCCGGTCCGCCGGCACGTCCGCTGCCGCCCACCGTGTGGCCGCGGTGTCCCGGGCCCGACGCACCCGGGCCGCGACGTCCGCGGAGGCCTCGCCGTCGGACGGCCCGACCAGCACGTCCTCGGACACGGGTTCGAGTTCGAGGTGGAGGTCGATCCGGTCGAGCAGGGGACCGGAGAGTCGACCGCGGTACCGGGCGACCTGGTCCGGGCGACATCGGCACGGCCGCCTGGACGCTCCGGCGTGCCCGCACGGGCAGGGATTGGCTGCCGCGACCAGTTGCACACGGGCCGGGTAGGTGACCCGCGACTGCGAGCGGACCAGGACGACCTCGCCGCGTTCGAGGGGTTCACGCAGCGCGTCCAGCGTGCTCCGAGGGGTCTCGAGGACCTCGTCGAGGAAGAGCACGCCCCGGTGTGCGCGGCTGAGTTCGCCGGGCCGGGCCACGCCACTGCCACCTCCGATCAGGCCGGCCGTGGACGTGGCGTGGTGTGGCGACCGGAAGGGCGGGCGCAGGTCGAGGTCGGTCGCGACCGCCCCGACGATCGACCGGACGGCGGCCACCTCGAGCGCCTCGGCGGTGGTGAGGCCCGGCAGGACCCCCGGGAGTCGTCGCGCGAGCATCGACTTGCCACAGCCGGGCGGTCCCATCATCAGGACGTGGTGGCCGCCGGCAGCCGCGATCTCGATCCCGCGTCGCGCCAGTGCCTGTCCGCGGACGTCGGCCAGGTCCTCGACGTGGCGCTGGACGGGTTCCGGTGGGCGGGGGCGAGCCGGGCGCTCGGTCGCACCCGACAGCACGGCCACGGCCTCACGCACCGTGGCGACCGGCACCACTTCCAGGCCGTCCACCAGGGCCGCCTCCGGCGCAGCCTCCACGGGCACCAGGAACAACCCGGCCCCGTGGTCACGGGCGACGGCGGCCGCGGGCAGCGTCCCGGCGGTCGCCCGCAGGCGTCCGTCCAGACCCACCTCGCCGACCGCCACGACCCCGACGAGGTCGTCGGGCCGGAGATGGCCGGCGGCACCCAGGACCGCCAGGGCGACCGGCAGGTCGAACCCGGGTCCGGCCTTGCGGATGCCACCCGGAGCGAGGTTGACCACCACCTTGCACTCCGGCAGCGAGAACCCGCTGCGTTGGCACCCGAGCCGGACCCGGTCGGACGCCTCGCGCACGGCCGCGTCGGGCAGGCCCACGATCCGGATCTGGGGCAGCCCCGACGCCGTCGCCGCCTCGGCATGGACCAGCTGGCCCTCCAGTCCGGTCAGGGCGACCGCGCCTGCTCGCGCCACCGGTGCGGCGGGGCGTCGTGACGTCGACGGGCCCGGTGCACCGTCACCGTCCACCGGTGCCGTGGTCGAGTGCCTCGGCTCGGCGGCGGGGGCGGTCGTCGCCTCGTCGAGGATCCGGCCGTCGCTGACAACCACACGCAGGTCGCGAAGGCGCGGCGGCGCGTCCTGTGTGCCGGTCACAACGCGTTCTTGACGTGGTGCAGATGGCGGGTGTCCAGGCGCACGCCCACGACATCGATGCGGACGTCGCGGTACGGCAGGTCGGCGCGGACCATGAACGCCATCGCCAGTCGTCGCAGCGCGACCTGCTTGCGATGGCCGACGGCCGCCAGCGGCCCGCCCCAGCCCCCACCACGCCGGGTCTTGACCTCCACCACGACCACGCACGCCGCGCCGTGGTCGAGTGCCACCAGGTCCAGTTCGCCGCGCAGGTCGCCGTCCGCGACGCGCCAGTTGCGCGCCACCACCTCCATTCCGAGGTCGACCAGGTGCTCCGCGGCCAGGGTCTCGCCGTGGTCGCCGGTCGCGGCACGAGTCGGTCGTCGCGGCCGCCGGCCGGGATCGGCCGTCGGGACGGGTCGGCGGGGCGGGGTGGTCGGGTCCATGGCGAGAAGCGCTACGAGCGAGGGACCGCACCGCGGCCCCCCGATGTCGTCCCGTGTGGACGACCGGGCGCGACCACCGACGGCCCGTGCACAGCCACCGTGTCGATGCCGAGCCACGACGTGTCCGGGGCTACGCTGTGACGTCGCCCGGCACCGACCGATCCCGTCGTGGACCGGCCTCGGAACACGGGGACGACCTCGGTCGGCGACGTCGCACTGGTCGCGACCCCTCCCGAACCCACTCCCTCGACCCAGGACGGTGCCGTGCAACCCCTGCCCCCGCCGAACGGTCGGTCCTGGTGGGGCGGTGCCGTGGCGCTGGCCCTGCTGACCTTCGGCACCCACGCGGCCAACTTCGGGTTCACGATCGCGGGCGGGCGACTGCTGTCCCCGGCCGACTTCGGCACCCTGACCGCGGTGCTGGGCATCGTGCTGGTGGGCATGGCGCCGGGCATGGCCGTCCAGGCGCTGGCCGCGGCCGGGACGCTGGGGCGCGACGTCACCATCGACGCCCCACTCGCACGCCGACTGGCGGCCTCGATCGGGGCGATCGTCGTCATCATCATGCTCGCGCTCGGACCGGCGTTGGGCACCGCGGACCCGGTGGCGGTCGTGGCGATCGGGGCAGCGGCCGCACTCCTGCCGCTGACGGCCGCCAACGAGGGCGTCCTGCAGGGCCAGTCCCGTTTCGTCGGGCTCGGGGCGGTGCTGCTGGTCGGAGCCGGCGTGAAGTTCGCGGCCGGCCTCACCGGCATGGCCACGCTCGGGACCGTGTGGGCGGCCACGATCGCGATCGCGCTGGGCTACGCGGCCCAGTTGGGCCTGTCCCACCACCTGACCGGCGGGCTGGACACGCCACCCCCCGGGCGCCGCCAACGGTTGTCCCGCACAGTGCTCAGTGCCGTGGCGATGATGGGCCTGCTGCTGGTCCTGATCCACCTCGACGCCGTGCTCGCCCGACTGCTGCTGGACGACCTCGACGCCGGGCTCTACGCGGTCGGTGCGTCGGGCATGCGGATCGTGTTCTGGGCACCCCAGTTCGTCGTGCTGCTGCTGTTCCCCCGCCTGGTCCGGGACCCGCGTCGGCGGGTCGTGGCGGTGGCCGTCGGCGCCCTGACGGTGGCCGGTGCCATCGGTGCCGTGGCCGCGTCCATCGTCGGCCCGTTGGCGGTCCGACTGGTGTTCGGTGCCTCCTACGAGGCGATCGGCACCGACCTGTGGCGCTTCGCGTGGCTGGGGACCGCCGCCGTCGGGATGCAGGTGCTGGCACTGTCCGACCTCGCCAGTGGTCGTCGCGAGGCCCTGTGGTTGCTGGCCGGCGCGGTCACCACGATCGCGGCCGTCCTGCTGGGCGTGCGGCCGAACACGCCCGTGGCGATCGTGACCACCGTCGCGGCGATCGTGACCGTATTCGACGTGGTGGGGTTCCTCCGTCGACTCAGCCATGCCACGCCGACGCCGGAGGCGGCCGACCGGATCGCTGCCTCGTCCTGAGCGTTCGTGACGATGCGCGCGGCGGGCCGGCCGGCTCCCGCGGGACTGGCCGTGATCGCCAGTAGCCTCGCGGTCCCATGGCCGACACGCAGCTCCGATCCCCGCCACGCCGCGGCACCGCTGCCGCGTTGCTGGCCGCCGCCCGTCCTGCCCAGTGGCCGAAGAACCTGCTGGTCCTGTCGGCACCGGCGGCGGCCGGGAGCGTGCTGGACCGCGACCTCCTGGCTCCCCTGCTGTCAACACTGGTGGCCTTCGTGCTCGCGTCCGCGGCGGTCTACCTGGTCAACGACACCGCCGACCGTCACGTCGACGCCACCAATCCCCGCACCGCCGACCGGCCCCTGGCCCGCGGTGACGTCGGCCCGGGCACGGCGCTGGCCACCGCAGGCGTCCTGGGCGTGGTGGCCCTGGCGCTGCTGGTGACCACGACGTCGTGGGGGGCGGTTGCCGTGGTCACCGCGTACCTCGCGATCAACGTTGGCTACAGCCTGGGGTTGAAGCGCGTGCCCCTGGTGGAGTTGTTGATCGTGGCATCCGGCTACGTACTCCGGGCCACCATCGGCGGGCTCGCCACCGGCGTCCCCCTGTCGGCCTGGTTCCTGGCGGTGGCCTCGTTCGGTGCGCTGTACGTCGTGGTCGTCAAGCGCGTGAGCGAGCGCACGGCCGTCGGCCACCGCGCCGTCATGGACGAGTACCCGGACGGCCTGCTGGAACAGGTGCGGTCGTTGGCACTGACCGCGACCGCGTTGACCTACTCGTTGTGGGCGTTCGAGACCGGTGCCCGCCGGGGGTCGGCCTACGCGTTGCTGGAACTGTCGGTCGTGCCGTTCCTGCTCGGCCTGTTGCGCTACGCGCTGGTCACGATGCGCGACGGTGGGGCCAGCCCGGAGAAGGTCGTGGCGGGCGACCGCACCCTGCAGGTGGTCGGGCTGGTGTGGTTGGCCGTGCTCGCGGTGGCCATCAATGCCTGACCACTCCCCCGCCCGGGCGCCGTCTCCCGCGTCCGCGCCCCACGGCAGGCCGCCGTCCCCGCCCGTCACCGTCCGCTCCTTCGGACGGTCGCTGGCGGGCCGTACCACCCCGGTCGCGCTGACCGCCGACGTGGACAGGCTGGACCCCGTGCCCGGGATCGCCCGCGGGTCGGGCTGCAGCTACGGCGACCAGGCCTGGTGCTCGGGTGGACGGGTCGTGACCGCGCCGGACGACGTCGTGGTCGACGGTGACCACGTGGAGGTCGGTGGGGGCGTCGTGCTGCGCGACCTGGTGGCACGGCTGTGGCCCCTCGGGTGGACGCTGGCGGTCCTGCCGGGATCGCTGGCCGTGACCGTCGGGGGCGCCATCGCGGCCGACGTCCACGGGAAGAACCATCCCACGGCCGGCAGCTTCGGACGCCTCGTCGCCCGCCTCGACCTCGTCACCCCCACCGGCACACACGTGCTCGGGCCCGGCGACGAGGCCTTCCACGCGACCACGGGTGGCATGGGACTGACGGGCGTCGTGCGGCGAGCACGGCTGGCACTGGTGGCCCAACCGACGGCCTGGGCCGACCACGAGACCCGTCCGATCCGCGGCGCGTCCGCCCTGCGCGAGGCCATGCGGTCCGCGCTGGGCACCCACCACCACGTCGCCGCCTGGGTCGACCTGGCCGGACCGGACGTGCGCGGCATCGTCGAGGCCACGACCGTGGGCGTCCCGGCGCCGAACGGCACCGACGCCCCGGTCCCGGGCGGACCGCGCATCCACGTCCCCCCACTGCCCACGGCCGCGATCACCCGCGCCACCATCCGGATCGGCAACGCCGCTCGGTTCCGGCGTGCCCGCGCGACCCGGGTGGCCGTGCCCGTGGCCGACGCGCTGTTCCCGTTGGAGGCCGTCGGCGGCTTCCCGCACCTGTACGGGCCGGACGGGTTCGTGCAGCACCAGGTCGTGGTGCCGGACGGGGCCGAAGACCTGCTGGACGACCTGTTGGGGCGCTACCGCGACCTCCCGGTGGTGCCTGCCCTGGTCGTGCTCAAGCGGCTGGGACCGGCCGGTCCGGGGCACCTGTCGTTCCCCCGGGCGGGCTGGACGATCGCGGTCGACCTGCCGGCCGGGGACCGCCGCCTCGGCCGCCACCTCGACGCCATGGACCACGACGTCGCCGCCGTGGGCGGTCGGGTCTACCTCGCCAAGGACGCCACGGCGGACCCGGCCACAGTCGCCGCCATGCATCCGCGGCTGGACGAGTGGCGGTCGATCGCCGACCGCCTCGACCCCGACCACGTCGTCACCAGCGACATGGACCGTCGGCTGGGCCTGCGACGTCCCGCTCGACCGGCCAAGCCCCCGGGCGGCGGCCTCCCGGACACCGACCAGCCCAGCAGCGAGCACCGGACCACCGACGGGGAGCACCGCGATGCGTGACGGACTGGGTCGACTGCAGCGGGTGGTGCTGCTGGGCGGCACGTCGGACATCGGGCGGGCGATCGTGGACCGCGTGGTGGCGACCCGAGGCGTGGCCGAGGTCGTGCTGGCCGGTCGTGATCGCGACGGCCTGGAACGTGGGGCCGCCGAACTGACCGCGACCGGCGTGGCCGTCTCGGTGGTCGCACTGGACGCCCGCGACCCGGGTGAGGTGGTCGCCGCCGCCGTGGACGAGTGCCTGCAGGCACCGACCGACGTGGTCGTCCACGCCATCGGGATGCTGCCGCACGACGACCGCGACGGGGTGGCGCCGGGCCTGGCCGCGGCCGTGTTCGACGTCAACACGACAGGCAGTGGCGTCATGCTGCTGGCCGCGGCACGCCGTCTGCAGGACCAGGGCCACGGCACGCTGGTCGCGCTGTCCAGCGTCGCGGCGGTGCGGGCGCGACCCGACAACCTGGTCTACGGCGCGGCCAAGGCCGGCTACGACGCCCTGGCCCGTGGGTTGGCCGACCAGGTCCGCGGCAGCGGGGCGCGGGTGCTGGTCGTGCGACCCGGCTTCGTGCACTCGAGCATGACGGCGACCCACGACGTCGCCCCGCTGGCCCGTCAGCCCGAGGACGTCGCCGCGGCCGTGGACCGCGCCCTGGACCGCCCCGACCGTCCCGGCGCGACCGTGGTGTGGGTGCCGGCCGCCATGGCCGCCGTGGCGCTGGGCATCCGGCTGCTGCCCGGTCGGGCCCTGGCCGCCGCGGCCCGCCGGATTGCCGACGACCCCGACGCCGACCACCACCAGGGCGGTGCGTCGGGCAACGACGCAGCCGCCGACCTGGGTGCCGACCCGGGTGCCCGCCCATGACCCACGCCCGACCGCGTCCACCCGCCCGACAGGAGCGCACCCGTGCCTGCTGATCCCGCACCCGCCGAACTGTTCGCCACCGATGCCTACCGCCGCGAGGCCGAGGCCGAGGTCACGGTCGTCGACGGCACCCGAGTCGCACTCTCCCGGACCGTGTTCTACCCGGGTGGCGGCGGGCAACCCGCCGACCGCGGGGTGCTGGAGTGGGACGAGGCCGACGGCGGTGTCGGCCGCGCCGAGGTGGTCGGCGTCGGGCGCCGGGACGGTGGCATCCAGCACGAACTGGCGGTCGCCGACACGGACGCCCTGCCACCACCGGGAACGCTGGTGCGGGCCGCACTGGACTGGGAGCGGAGGTATGCGCTGATGCGCACCCACACCGCCCTGCACATCCTCTGCGGGGTGATCTGGGACGCCTACGGGGTGGCGGTCACCGGCGGGAACATGAAGCCGGGGTCGGGTCGGCTGGACTTCGCCCTGGACGCCGTCACGGCCGAACTGGGCGACCTGGTCCAGCGCCGAATCAACGACGAGATCGCGCGCGCCCGCGAGATCGCGGTGGAGTTCGTCGACCGCAGCGAGGCCGACCTCGACGAGGCACTGATCCGCACCAAGGCCAACCTCATCCCGGCCAGCATCAACCCACTCCGGGTGATCGACATCATCGGACTGGACCGCCAGGCCGACGGCGGCACCCACGTCGCGTCGACCGTGGAGGTCGGACGCGTCGAGATCACCAAGACCGAGAACAAGGGCCGCGACAACACGCGCATCCGCCTCGCCCTCCACGCCACCGCCTGAGCCTCGCTTCGCTCGGTCAGGTTGGAGAACTCGCTGCGCTCGTTCTCCTCCTGGCTGGGCTCCCGCATCGGCGTCTCGGGCACGATGCGGGAGTCGCTGCGCTCGTTCTCGGCCTCCCTCCACGCGAGGACGGCGCGTCAGAAGGCGCCGAGGGCCCAGGCGATCAGCACCACGACGATCACGACGGCGGCCACCAGCAGCCAGACGTCGTTGTTCCTGCCGTCGCGGTAGCGGCGGGTGGCGTTGAACCCCATCGAGATCCGTCCCAGTCGTGGATGAGTCGTGGACGGGTCAGGGTACGGCCCGGACACGCCGGCATCGAGCCGGCCGACCGACGGACGGCGTCGGACCGGACGCGTGGCGATAGCGTCGAGATCGACCGTTCCCCACCCCGGAGATCACCATGGAATACCGCCTGCTCGGCCCGACCGGACTGTCCGTGTCGCGTCTGTGCCTCGGCACGATGACGTTCGGCGACGAGACCTCCGAGGAGGACTCGCACCGCCAGCTCGACACCTTCGTCGAGGCCGGTGGCACGTTCATCGACACCGCCGACGTGTACTCGGCCGGCACCAGCGAGGAGATCGTCGGCAGTTGGCTGGGGGCCGATGCCAGCCGCCGCGACGAGGTCGTCGTCGCGACGAAGGGCCGCTTCCCGATGGACGACTCGCCCACCGGTGTCGGCCTGTCGCGCCGCCACCTCAGCGACGCGCTCGACAACTCGCTGCGGCGGTTGGGGGTGGACACGATCGACCTCTACCAGATGCATGCCTGGGACCCCCACACGCCGATCGACGAGACCCTGCGTTTCCTCGACGACGCCGTCACTGCCGGCAAGATCCACTACGCAGGCCTGTCCAACTTCACCGGGTGGCAACTGGCGCAGGCGGTCGAGCGCTCCGCCGGCCTGACCATGCCCGTCAGCCTCCAGCCCCAGTACAACCTGCTGGTGCGCGACATCGAGTGGGAGTGTGTCCCGGCCTGCGAGGAGTACGGGCTGGGCATCCTGCCATGGTCGCCGTTGGCGGGTGGGTGGCTGACCGGCAAGTACCAGCGCGACGAGGTGCCCACGGGCGACACCCGACTGGGCGACGACCCCGAGCGTGGGATGGAGGCGTATGGGCCCCGCAACCAGCGCGAGCGCACGTGGGACGTGATCGACGAGGTCCGAGCCGTCGCCGACGAACGCGACGAGTCCATGGCACAGGTCGCGTTGACGTGGGTCGCCGACCAACCTGCCGTGACGTCGGTGATCCTGGGCGCGAGGACCGTGGACCAGTTGGAGCAGAACCTCGCGACGGCCGACCGCCACCTCACCGCCGAACAGCACCAACGCCTGACCGACGTCTCCGCTCCGCCCATCGCCGACTACCCCTACGGCGAGGCCGGCGTCGACCAGCGCTCCCGCACCATCGCCGGCAACCGCTGACCCGCCGACCCCACCATTCGTGAGGAGGATGGCCTCAGCCGTCGCCGTGATGTCTGGCCCCGACCGGGCTCGTCACTGGGCAGGTCCAGGGCGTCCGTGGCAAGGAGCACGCGAGCGTTGTGTGGCCGGAGGTCACACGAGCGAGTGGCGACGCGGCCACGGGCGTCATGGACCAAATCGTGGCGGGGTGAGGTGGGGGTCAGCCATCACCAAAGATCGAGGGGAACTCGGTGTCGTCGTGGGAGAGTTCCTCGATGTTGACGTCGCGGAAGGTCAGCACGCGGACCTGCTTGATGAAGCGGGCCGGGCGGTACATGTCCCACACCCACGCGTCCTCGAGGTGGAGTTCGAACCAGACTTCGCCGCCGTCGCGATGGGGCGTGACCTCGACCTTGTTGGTGAGGTAGAACCGGCGCTCGGTCTCCACGACGTAGGTGAAG
>JAGXFT010000098.1 GCA_024637135.1 Nitriliruptorales bacterium
AGCTCGCCGGCACCGGCGCGGTTGAGCCGGTCGTATGCGAGCGCCGCTCCGGCGCCGCCAAGGGCGGACAGGGCATGGGACCAGGCCATGGAGATTCCTCGGTGTGACGGTGACGGGTGGGCACGGGCAGCTCAGTGACGTGTCGCGGCGCGGCGCCCATGGCGAGCCTACGGGGCCACGCCCGTGGGACCCCCGGCCGGCGGTGGTCACGCGTCTGCCCATCGTGGCGACGACAGCTCCACGCCGGCGGCCTCGGCCGGTTCGCGGTACGCCCGCGCCAGCGACTCGGCGGTCTCGTGGGCGTTGAGGCCACTGGGGTTGGGCACGACCCACAGCCGCGCACCCGCCAACCCGTCGGGCTGCTCCCCCGCGACGGCACTGCGGACCCCGAACGCGGTGCGATAGGCGGTCAGGCCCGCGATGGCCACCACCGTCGGGTGCCAGTCCGCCACGCGCTCGACCAGTTCGGCCGCCCCGTCGCGATACTCCTGCGTGGTCAACTCGCTGGCCCGGGCTGTCGCCCGTCGCACGACGTTGGTGATGGCGATCCCGCGTGCCAACAGGTGGGTGCGGTCGTCGTCGTCCATCCCGTCCGGGGGGATCGCGCGGTCGACGATTCCAGCCAGGTGCAGGGCGGGGTAGAAGCGGTTGGAGGGATGGGCGAAGTGGGTGTTTGTGGCGGCGGTCATCAGCCCGGGGTTGATGCCGACCACCACCAGCCGGACGTCGTCGCCGACCAGGTCGTCGACCTCGGCGTCGCGGAATGCCTCCAGCTCGGCCCGGGTGAACCGACTCACGACGAGGGCCGCCGGCCGGGCAGCATGCGATCCACCTCGGCGAGCTGGCCGGCGGGAATCTCGACGAACAGGCCGGTCGCCGTCGCCACCACGTCGCCGGCGGCGACGGCGCGGCCCTCGATGATGGTGCGGCGCCCGTCATGCTCGACGATCCGTGACCGCACCTCCAGCGGCACCCCGATCGGCGTCCCGGCCAGGTAGCGGACGGTCAGTTCCCCGGTGTAGGCCACGATGCCGTGCAGCGTCAGCAGGTAGCCCAGGGCGTCGTCGAACATGGCGGCGACGATGCCGCCGTGGGCGCGGCCGGGTGCGCCCTCGTGGGCACGGTCCAGCGTCACGTTGCAGACCACCTCGTCACCGTCGACCCTGGCCCGCAGGCCGATGCCGAGCGGGTTCTGGCGACCGGACACGACGCAGTCGGCGAAATGCTCCAGTTCGTCCCCGTCGCCGACGTCGGCCGGGAAGAAGCCCGCGAACCACGCCGCATCGTCGCGGCGACGAGCCGGGAGGCCATCCAGCGACGACACCAGCGCCTCGACCTTGGCGGCCACGTCCCGGACGTCGTCCTCGGCCAGGTCACGCTCCAGGGTGCGGTGACCCAGGTCGTGCACGGCAGCCGCCAGCCGTCGCCGCGCGCCATCCAGGCCGGTCGCGTCCGCGCTCACGTCGTCACCGTGGTCGCCGTCGCGGGATTGCCCTCGTCGCGAACGGGCGCGGTCACCTGCACGGTCCCGGCGCGACGACCGTGGAGGTCCTGCACCCGGAAGGTCCAGCCGTCCACCTCGACCACGTCACCGCGCTGGCACAGCCGCCCGAGTTGTTCCATCAGGAAGCCGTTGACGGTCTCGGTCTCGCCCTCGGGCAACCGGATGCCCGCCAGCCGGTGCAGTTCGTCGCGACGGAGCAGTCCGTCGATCGTCCACTCCTGGTCGCCCGCACTGACCACGTGTTCGCCCTCGTCGAACTCGTCGGAGATCTCGCCGACCAGTTCCTCCAGCACGTCCTCGAGCGTCACCAGTCCGATCATCGCCCCGAACTCGTCGACCACCAGCACCGCGTGCGACCGGTCGGCCCGCATGTCGGCGAGCAGGTGTTCGAGGTCGCGGGTCTCCGGGACGGCCTGGATCGGTCGCCGCAGGTCGTGCACGGTCACGTCGTCCAGCGACGCCGGGTCACGGGTCAGCACGTCCTTGACGTGCACCATCCCCACGACCTCGTCCTGGTCGTCGAGGTAGACCGGGAACCGGGTCAGCCCGGTCCGCTCCGAGACCGCCAGCACATCGGCCGCCGGGGCGTCGTCGGGCAACATCTCGAGGTCGGTGCGCGGGGTCATCGCGGCCTCGGCGTCGATGGTGGCCAGTTCCAGCGCCGCCGACAGCAACCGCACGTCGGCCGGGGCGACCGTGCCCTCGCGCTGGGACTCGCGCAGCGCCACGGCCAACTCCGCCGGGGTGTGGACCAGGTCGTGCTCCTCGACCGGTTCGACCCCGACCGCCCGGATCAGCAGGTTCCCGAGCCAGTTGAGGAACAGGATCAGTGGCCGCAGCAGCCACACGAACCCGCGGAAGGCCCGCGCCAATCGCAGCGACACGTCCTCGGCGCGCGCGAGGGCGAGGTTCTTCGGCGCCATCTCCCCGACGACCATGTGGAGGAACACGACCACCACCAGCGCCAGCACGGTGGCCACGGGCCCACTCCACACCTCGGCCGTGGTGACCAGCCCGAACAGGCGCGCGATGACCGCGGCCAACGCCGGTTCGGCCACCGCGCCCAGCCCCAGCGACGCCATCGTGATGCCCAACTGCGCACCGGAGAAGGTGATGGACAGTTCCGACAGGGCGTTGAGCGCGATCACGGCGCGCGGCTCGCCGGCCTCGGCCCGTTCCTCGATGCGGGCCCGGCGGGCGGCCAGCAGGGCGATCTCGGCGGCGACGAAGAAGCCGTTGGCGATCAGCAGGAACAACCCGAACACGATCGCCGGGACGCTGATCGGGCCATGGTGGCCACCGGCCTCGGCGCCCAGCAGGAGCAGCGGTGACCACGTGGTGGCAAGCAGTCCGGCCATCACTGCCCCGATCCCACGCCGGGTGCCGGCGGTCGCCGTTCGGGATGGGCCTCCAGCGGGATCCCGACATCGTCGACCAGCGGCTCCACCCGCAATTCCGCGATGCGCTGGCCGGTCATGCGGGTGACCTGCCACCGCAGCCCGGCCGCGTCCACCTCGTCGCCCTCCTCGGGGATCCGGCCCAGTTCGTGGATGGCGAACCCGGCCACGGTGTCGTAGTCGCCCGGCGGCAGGGTGCGCCCGGCCGCGAGGTCCGGGAGGCGGCCGACGGGCAGGCGCCCCGAGACCAGCAGGCGCCCGCCGCCCAGCCGTCGCACCATGGGCACCTGGCGGGGGTCGAACTCGTCCTCGATCCGCCCCACAAGTTGTTCCAGCACGTCCTCCATCGTGACCAGGCCCGTGGACACGCCGTACTCGTCGACGACCAGCCCGAAGGTGCGCGACTCACCACGGAAGCGCAGCAGCAGGCGGCGCAGCGTCTCGGTCTCGGGCACCAGCAGGACCGAGGTCGTGACCTCGTCGACCGTCACCTCGTCGTGGTCGGCCGGGTCGACCCGCAGCAGGTCCTTGACGTGGACGCTCCCCACGACGCGCTCGCCGTCGCGGACCGGGAAGCGCGAGTGGCCGCTGGTGCGGGAGGCCTCGCGCAGGCCCGACAGGGGCTGGCCGGCGTCGACCCAGGTGATGTCGGGGCGCGGCACCATCACCTCGACGGCGCGGCGGTCCCCCAGCGACACGGCCCGGCCCAGCAGGTCGGCCTGTTGGTCCGACAGCGTGCCGTCGCGACCGGACACCTCGATGATGCGCGAGAACTCGTCGAGGCTCAGCCCACCCGCCAGTTCGTCGGCGACCTCGACCCGGAACACCCGCCGCGTCAGCCAGGCGGCGGCGGCGTCGAAGACCCGGATGACCGGGCCGAACAGGATGCCGAACAGCCGCAGCGGCATCGACGTGGCCATCGACGTGGCCTCGGGACGGGCGATCGCGAGGTTCTTGGGGGCCAGTTCGCCCACGACCATCTGGAACATCGTCGACAACAGGAACGCCGCCGCCACCGAGATGGTGGTGGTCGACCCGGTCGGCAGGCCCAGGGCGTCCACGACCGGATCGATGATGACCGCACCGATGGCGTCCTCGGCCAGGAAGCCGACCAGCAACGAGGTCGCGGTGATGCCGAACTGGCACGCCGACAGCACGAACGACAGGTTGGCCAGTTGGCCCAGGACCCGCGCGGCCGCCCGGTCGCCCCGCTCGGCCCGTTCCTCCATCACGCCACGGGACGCACTGACCAGCCCGAACTCGGCGGCCACGAACAGCGCGTTGCCGGCGATCAGGACCCCGACCAGGGCGAGTGCGAGCCCCGGCGTCACGACGACTGGCCGACGGCCGGCGCCGCGGCCCGGGGGTGGCGCGGGAGTCCGGCGGCGGCAGCGGCGAGGTCGAAGTCGTGCGCCATGACGGTGCGCATCGCCAGCCCGGTCAAGGCCCCCAGCACCACCTCGGCGTGGCCGGCCGCGGACGCGTCGTCGAGGTCGGGGTCGTCACGTTGCATGGCGGCGGCGAAGCGCTCGACTCGGCGGGCGTGCGAACGCGCGATCGGGGCGGCCACCTCGGGTTCGGTCAGGGCGATGCCCGCCAACTGGAGGTGGATGCGGGCCAAGGTTGCGGTCTCGCCCGTCACGAAGGCCACGAACGCCGCGATCAGGTCGTCGACGGTCTCGGTGCCGTGGCCGTCAGGGTCCGGGTCCACGGCCGTGATGGCTTCGGCCAGCACCTCCCAGACCGCCGCCTCCTTGGACTCGAACAGGTTGTAGAACGAGCCCGCACCGACCCCGGCACGGTCCGTGATGGCCTTGAGCGTGGCCGATTCCAGGCCCTGCTCCCCCAACACGTCCCGCGTCGCCTCCAGGATGCGCGCGCGAGTCTCCATCCCCACCCGATAGCGGGCCATTGGTCGAAGTCCTCCGTCGTGCCGGGCATCGGCGAAGGTCGACGCTACCGCCCATGGGCCCCACCCGCGCACACAATTGGAGCGATCGCTATACTTTCGATGACGCAACTTGGAGCGGACGCTCAAAGTTTGGGACGACGCCGTCACGGCGAAGGGGAGCACGCCATGAGCCACTACCGGAGCAACCTGCGGGACATCCACTTCAACCTCTTCGAGGTGTTCCGTGTCCAGGACTGGCTCGGCACCGACACCTATCCCGTGGACGAGGACACCGCCAGGCTGATGCTCACCGAGTTCGAGCGTTTCACCACCACGGGCCCGTGGGCGGACTCGTTCGTCCCCGCCGACCGCACGCCGCTGGAACTGGATGCCGACGGCAACGTCACCATCCCAGACGAACTCGACGAGGCGCTGGTCGCCTTCTTCGACGCCCAGTGGCACCTGTTGTCGCTGCCGCTGGAGCTCGGTGGCATGGGGACGCCCCCGACGGTCCGGTGGGCGGCCAACGAACTGATGGCGGGCGGCCACGCGGCTGCCACGCTGTGGTTCATGGGTCCGTTGTTCGGCCAGGTGCTGGCCGAGGAGGGCACTCCCGGACAGTTCGCGCGGTTCGGCCACCACATGATCAACAGCCGCTGGGGCGCCACGATGGTGCTGACCGAGCCCGACGCCGGGTCCGACGTGGGTGCCGGCGTGACGAAGGCCGTCAAGGTCGCCGACGACTCGTCGGAGCATGGGGGCGACGGGCTGGGCTCGCAGTGGCACCTGACCGGGGTCAAGCGCTTCATCACCTCCGCCGACGCCCAGACCTTCGACAACGTCGTGCACCTGGTGCTGGCCCGGCCGGAGGGTGGCGAGCCCGGCACCAAGGGCCTGCGCCTGTTCATCGTCCCGAAGTTCCACGTGACCGACGACGACGGGACCCTGGGTGACCGCAACGGGGTCAAGGTCACCAACCTCGAGGACAAGATGGGCATCAAGGCCTCGGCGACCTGCGAACTCACGCTGGGCGCCGACGCCGATCGCCCCGCCGTCGGGTACCTGGTGGGCGACAAGGACGGCCACGGTGACGGCATCGCGCAGATGTTCCGCATCATCGAGCACGCTCGCATGAGCATCGGCATCAAGGCGATGGCGACGCTGTCGACCGGCTACCTCAACGCCCTGGACTACGCCAAGCTGCGCGAGCAGGGCCCGGACATGACCCGGATGACCGACAAGAGGGCGCCCAAGGTCACCATCATCCACCACCCGGACGTGCGTCGGCTGCTGATGGACAACAAGGTCCACGCCGAGGGCATGCGGGCGCTGTGCACCTACGCCGCGGTGATGCAGGACCAGGTCGGGCTGGCCGAGACCGACGAGGAGCGCGCGGCCTGGGCCACGCGCGAGGACCTGCTGCTGCCGCTGGTGAAGGGCTACTCGTCCGAGAAGGCCTACGAACTGCTGGCCGACTCGCTGCAGGTGTTCGGCGGATCCGGCTTCACCCGCGACTACCCGATCGAGCAGTACATCCGCGACGCCAAGATCGACACCCTGTACGAGGGGACGACCGCGATCCAGTCGCTGGACCTGGTGTTCCGCAAGATCGCGCGTGACAACGCCCAGACGCTGTTCTGGTTCGCCCAGCAGGTCCAGGAGACCATCGACGGTGGCCCCGACCACCTGGCCGACGAGCGCAAGGCGCTGGGCCAGGCGTTGGAGGACGTCCAGGGCCACCTCGGCCACATGCTGGGCTGGGCAATGACCGCGATGGCCGACGTCGAGCAGGCCCCCGAGCTGTACAAGACCGGGCTGCACACCGTGTCGATGCTGGAGTCGCTGTCGGAGTTGCTGATCGGGTGGCTGCTGCTGCGCCAGGCCGACGTCGCCCACCAGGCACTGGCCTCGGGCGGGGACGGGTCGAGCACCGGGGCGCGGGGTCGCGACACCGACTTCTACACCGGCAAGGTCGCCACGGCGCGCTACTGGGCCCGGACCGTGCTGCCCAAGACCCGTTTCCGCCGCGAACAGGCGATGGCCGAGGACGGCGCCATCATGGACCTCCCCGAAGCGGCCTTCTGACGCTGACCGTGATACGTCCGGCGGCGAGATCGTTCGGATCCGAGCGGTCCGCGAACAGGTCCGACGAGGTGCTTGGCAGCGGCCGAGCGGTGAGATACGTTCCTGCGAACCCGGCCGGGCCACGATGGCCCCACCGGAACGCACGACGGCACCGCGACCACAGGAGGTGAGCCGATGATGCGAACGCGAATTCCCGCAGATCTCGGCAACCGCCGGGTCGCGGCGTCGTGTGCCATGTCGGTCTCCTAGACCGACTGGTTCCTGCTCGACGCGGTGGCCGTTGGCCGCCGCGTTTCGTCGTCCGGACGCCTTCACCGGCTTCCCCTCGTTCGTCTCGTGTCGTGGCCACCCACCGTGCCCACACCCACCGACCCGAGGAAGCAACGATGGATCCCGTCCTGCACCTGTCCCAGCACCAGGCCCGCGTGGATGCGTCCCTGCGACGCCACCGCGTCCTGGCCCAGCGACCGCGTCCTCCCGGACGCAGCCGCCGCGAACTGGCCGACGGCCTACGGCGACTGGCCGACCGGCTGGAGCCCGCTCCGGCCGCACGTCCGGCCTGACGACCACGACGACACACCGATGGCGGCCACCCGACACGTTCGGGTGGCCGTCGCCGCGTGTCGGCCGAACGGCCCGGGAGCGGCCACGGCGCCACGGTTTGCTGGTGTCCGACCCCCAGCCTGACGGAGAACGCCCCATGGAAATGACCGAGATCCTCATCATCGCCGGGGTCGTGATCCTCGTGCTCCTCGTGGCCCTGTTCATGGCCCGGCGAGCGCGCTCCGCGGCGGCCCGCCGTGAACAGGACCTGCTCCACCGGGACGAGGCCCACACGTTGCGGGACCAGGCACGCGAGCACACGCCGGCCGTGGAGGAACGGGTCACCGACGCCCGACGCGCCGAGGCCGAGGCCGCCCAGGCGCGAGCCGAGGCCGACCGTGCCCGCGAACAGGCCGAGGCCATCGAGGCCCGGGCCCAGGACGTCGAGGCAACCACCGCCCAGCAGCGCAAGGACGCCCAGCAGGCCATGGCCGACCGTGACGAACTGCTGGCGCGTGCCGACGACCTCGACCCCGACACCGACCCGATGGAGGCATCGGGGCATCCCGACGCGTCATCCGCCGACGACGTGGCGGGCGAACCGGGGGACCCGGCCGACCCGCACGACGACGACACCGCCGTCCGTACCCCGACCGGCGACGACACCCAGCGGCTGGCCGACGCGCCGCCGCCACCGGCCGACGACTCACGTCCCCCGCCGCCGCCACCAGCCTGAGGCGACCGCCCCGCGCCCGCGTCCCGGCCGAGCGGGCGATCTGCCTGCGAGGACCACCGCCTCGCGACGGATACCGTTTCCCAGATGGCTTCCCACGACGATCCACGTTCCCGCCGCGGCGACCGCGCTGCCCGCTCCTCCAGCCGCCGACCCGGTCGCTGGAAGCGCTGGTTTGCCTGGCTGTTCGTCCCCGGCCTGCTGGTGGCTGCCCTCGTCGCCGCCACGCTGTTCGTGCTGTTCGTGCGGGTCCCGCTGCCGGACGACATCGCCCCGGCCGCGACCACCGTGCTGGACCGCGACGGCCAGGTCGTCGGGACCCTCGCCGGCGACATCACCCGGACCGACGTCCGACTTGACGACCTCCCCGAGCACGTCGGGCTGGCCGTCCTGTCCGCCGAGGACCGCGACTTCTACACCCACCAGGGCGTGTCGCCGCTGGGCATCGCCCGGGCGCTGTACGTCAACGTGCGGGCCGGCCAGATCGAGCAGGGTGGCTCCACCCTGACCCAGCAGTACGTCAAGAACGCCGTCGTCGGTGACGACCAGACGCTGTCGCGGAAGGTCAACGAGGCCGCGATCGCGATCAAGCTCGAACGCAGCGTGGACAAGGACACGATCCTGGGCTGGTACCTCACCTCGATCTACTGGGGTCGTGGGTCGGTCGGGATCGGGGCGGCCGCCGAGACCTACTTCGGGGTCCCCGCGGCCGAACTGACCGTCAACCAGGCCGCGACGCTGGCCGGCATCATCCAGGCGCCGGAGGGGCTGGACCCGGCCGAGGAACCCGAGGCCGCGAACCGACGTCGCATCTATGTGCTGGACGGCATGCTGGAGGAGGGCTGGCTGGGCCAGGCCGACCACGACCAGTTGGTCGACGAGGGGCTGCCCGACGTCAGCACCGACACGGCCGCCGCGTCGCGGACCGCGCCGTACTACCTCGACGCGGTGACCGACGAACTCGTCGACCTGCTGGGCGACGGGGCGGTCGCGCAGGACCTGGTCATCGAGACCGGGCTCGACCTCGAGGCGCAGCAGGCCGGCGAACAGGCCGTGGGGGACGGCATCGCCGGGTCCGACCTCGACGCCGACGACCTGTCCGGTGCCCTGGTCTCGGTCGACCCGTCGAACGGCGAGGTGGTGTCGCTGGTCGGGGGTCCGGACTTCGGTGAGCAGCAGTTCAACGTCGCCACCGACGGACTGCGCCAGATCGGGTCCACCTTCAAGGCCTTCACGGCCGGAGCGGCCTTCGATGCCGGCTTCTCGCCCGACGCCGAGTTCGATGCACCCGCCGAGATCGAGGTCGTCGACGACGGTCCCACCGAGGCGGACGACGACGGGTTCGTGCGTGACTACGCCGACGAGGACCGCGGCATGATCAGCATCCGCGAGGCCACCGCGGTGTCCGCCAACACCGCCTTCGTCAACATCCAGCGCGAGGTCGGACCCGAGAGCGTCGCCTCGATGGCGAGGCTGCTGGGACTGCCGTCCGAACGTCCGGGCCCCGACGACACGACCGAGGCCACGTTCTCGCTGGGCGACTCCATGACCCTGGGTGTGGACGAGTTCACCCCGCTCGAACTGACCCACGCCTATGCCACGATCGCCGCCGAGGGCGTCCGGGTCAACACCCACCTCATCCGCCGCATCCTGACGGCCGACGGCCAGGAGGTCTACGTCGCCGGTGTGGCCCAGGACCCCGTCGTCGACGCCAACGTCGCGCACGCCATGACCTCGGTGCTCGAGACCGCCGTGACCGACGGGACCGGCGGCGCCGCCGCGCTGGACGACCGACCGATCGCCGGCAAGACCGGCACCACCCAGGGTGGCGCCGACGGGTGGTTCGCCGGCTTCGTGCCCCAGCGTGCCACGGCCGTCTGGGTCGGTCGCCTGGACTCCAACACCGCCATCGACGGGTTGTCGGGGGCGGGCCTCCCGGCCGAGATCTGGCGCGAGTTCATGGAGGTGGCGGTCCGCGACCTCGAGGTCCGCGACTTCCCGGAGCCCGACCTCGACGCCTTCGACCGTGGCGAGCCGTCGCCCACGCCGTCGCCCACACCCAGCCCGACCCCCTCGCCCACGCCGTCCCCCACTCCCAGCCCGACCCCGTCGCCGACGCCGCCGCCGGAACCGACCGAGCCCCCGGAACCGACGGTGCCCCCGTCGGTCGTTCCCTCCCCCACGCCGACCGCCGTGACCTCGCCCCAGCCCGCCGCCACCGGCTGACGAAACCGCCGTGGCGGCCGCCGTCTCGCCGGGCCGATCGGACGCCACCGGCAGGTCCCGGGGCGACACCTCCGGGACCTACGATGCGGGGACGACCCGAGTCGAGGACGTGACGTGCGAACGGCCCCGCGCCTTGCACTCGCCGTACTGGTGGTCGCGGCCGTCGTCGCCGTGGCGATCGGCGTGGCCAGTTGGGGCATGGGAGCCGTGGCCGACGGGTCCCAGTCGTCATCGTCCCAGTCGTCATCGTCCCAGTCGTCATCGTCCCAGTCGTTTGGGACCGAGGCCGTCGCACCGCACGGTCCCGGATGGACGGCATGGGGGGTCCGCCCCGACGGCACGCCCCTGCGGTGGGATCCCTGCCGGCCGATCGAGTGGGTCGTCCGGTCCTCCGATCCACCCTGGCTGGTGGACGTGGCGACGACGGCCCTCTCGCAGGTCGGCGACGAGGCCGGCGTGACCTTTCGCCACGTCGGGATCGACGACGGCCCCATCGGGGCCGATCGAGGCACCGCCGACGACGACCGGTGGCAACCCGTCGTGGTGACCCTGGCGTCACGGGACCGGGACTCGTGGCTGGCCGAGGACGATCGCGCCTTGGCCGTCCCGGTGGTCGTCGACGACGTGTTCGTCACGGGCCAGGTCCTGCTGGCCGACGACGTCGTCCTCGCCCCCGACTTCTCCTCCCGCGACCGGTCCTGGGGAGCGACGCTGCTGCACGAGGGCGCGCACCTGGTCGGCCTCGACCACGTCGACGACCCCGACCAGTTGCTGTACCCGTATCCCGTGCCGGGCCCGGCCGTGTTCGGGTCGGGTGACCACGACGGCCTGGCAGCCCTGCGCGCAGACGGGTCCTGCCTGGATCCGGGGCCGGTCCGTGACCTGCACCTTCCGACGCCCCAACGACCAGGATCGTCCCCCATGAGCACACCGCCATGAGCACACCGTTGCCGATGTTCCCGCTCGGGACACCGCTCCTGCCCGGGATGGGGATGCCGCTGCAGGTCTTCGAACCGCGCTACCACGCGATGATGGACGACGTCCTGGCCGGCGACGGCACCTTCGGGGTGTCGCTGATCACCCACGGCCACGAGGTCGGCGGTGGTGACCTCCGCTCGTCGGTCGGCGTGCGTGCCGAGATCCTCGAACACCGGCACCTCGACAACGGCCTGCGACTCCTGCTGATCGTGGGACGTCACCGCATCCGCGTCTCGCGCTGGCTGCGCGACGACCCTTACCCTCTTGCTGATGTTGAGACTTGGGAGGATGAGCCTCGACGAAAGGTTGCGGACCCGGACGGATCCATGGCGGTCCCACGCCTGGGGCGGCTCGACATCCAGGCCCGTCTGGACGACATCGTGGCCCTGTTGTCTCAGGGCGTGACCGTCGAGGAGGATCGCGGCCGCCTGTTGGAGTCGTCCACACTCCCCCGCGACCTCGACACCGCGATCTGGCAAGCGACGATCGTGGCCTGCCTCGGACCCCTCGACCGCCAACGACTGCTGGAGGCATCGGGACCTGACGAGCGCCTGCCACTGCTGGTGGAGATGCTGGAGGAACGCCGTGACGTGTTGGCCTTCACGCTGGCTGAACGGCACTGACGCCACCGCGGCGGCCTCGCGAGATCGAGGTGACCTTCGAGGAAGGTTCCCGACTCGTCGATGGTGAACCCGATCGAGACTCGTTCCCCCTGCTCAGCAGCCGTTTCGCGGGCGCCGGGCCGACGGCGGATCGGGCAGCACCGGCGGCCTACGCTGGGCGACCGACCAACCGCGTGGGAGGGCAGAGGTGACAGGGGTGTCGATCCGCGAGGCGACGGCCGACGACCACGCCGCGATCAGCGACATCCTGCGTGTCGGGTACGCCGGGTTCGAACCCGACACGCCCTACCTCCGCGAGGTGCTCGAGCCTTCGCGCTGGGCTGACCGGGCGTCGGCCACCCTCGTCGCCGACGACCGTGGTGCGGTGGTCGGCGTCGTGGCCTTCGCGCTCGCGGATTCGTCGCTGCACGAACCCGTGGTCCCCCCGATGGGGGATGCCAGTTTCCGGTTCCTGTCGGTCGCCGAACCTGCCCGCGGTCGCGGTGTCGGCCGCGTCCTGGTCGAGGCCTGCATCGACCGTGCCCGCCGGGCCGGGAGTCGGCGTCTGGCCATCTTCTCCATGGCCTTCATGACCGACGCCCACCGGCTGTACGAGCGCATGGGCTTCCGCCGACGCCCCGACCTCGACGTCCGCTTCCCCGGCGGTGACGGGCTGGCCCTGACCTACGACCTGCGTGACGGCGCCGACGACGTCTTCGGTGTCGCCGGGCCGGTCCCGGATCGCCCGCCGTGGTACGGCGACGTGTTCGCCAACTGGGCCGACATCGACCCCGACCCGGACCCCGACCCGGATCCCGATCCCGATCCCGACCCCGGAGCCTGACATGTGTGGCCGCTACGTCGCCGTCTCCACCCCGGAACAACTCGCCGAGGCCTTCGACGTGGACAGCATCCGCGCCGAATCCCAGGGCGCCCGGTTCAACGTGGCACCGACCCTGGATGTCTACGCCATCGTCGCCAAGGACGAGGAACGCCGCCTGGGCACGATGCGGTGGGGCTTCGTGCCGCACTGGTCGAAACAACTCAAGGGTCGGGCGCCGATCAACGCCCGCATCGAGACCATCGCGACCAACGGCATGTTCCGACGCTCGGTCCGCGAACGCCGCTGCATCATCCCCGCGGACGGCTTCTACGAGTGGCAGGACCGAGAGGCCCTCGACCGTCGCCAGCCATGGTTCATCCAGTCTGCGGACGGGCGTCCGCTGGGTTTCGCGGGCATCTGGACCGTGTGGAAGGAGCCGGCGGACCCCGATGCCGACTGGATCTCGAGTTGCGCGATCGTCACGACCGCGGCGAACGGCCGGATGCGCGACCTCCACGAACGGATGCCGGTGATGCTCCCCCCGACCCTCCATGCCGACTGGCTGTCGGCCGACCCGGACGAGGCGCCGCACCTGTTGCGGGCCGTGACCGCGCTGGACCCCCCAGCCCTGCGGGCGCACACCGTCAGCGACCGGGTCAACAACGTCCGCAACGAGGGCGAGGACCTGGTCGACGAGGCGGCACCACTGGACGCCTGAGCGCCCCGGTCAGCCTGCGAGTCGGGCGACGGCGGTGGCCGCGGCCGACTGGCCGGACGCGACGCACGGGCTGACCCCGATCCCGTCGTACGCCGCCCCCGCAAGCAGGATCCCGTCCGGCAGGTTGCGACGGATCCGGTCGATCCGGCCCAGGTGCCCGACGTCGTACTGGGGCAACGCATCCGGCCAGCGGACCACGATCCGCTCGGTCGCGGTGGCGGCCAGGCCGGTCAGTTCGCGGACCTCGCGATCGACCACGTCCGCCAGTTCGTCCTCGTCGAGGTCGAGGTGTCGGTGGTCGTCGATCCGGCCGACGCTCGCCCGCAGGACCGCGCCCCGGTCGGCGAGGTGCGGCCACTTGCGCGCCAGCCACGTGGCGGCCTTCACCAGCCGTCCCTCCCGCCGCGGCACCAGGATTCCCGAGGCGGCGGGCAGGTCCCGGGGCGCTGCGGCGCCGTAGCGCAGCGCGATCACCGACACCGAGGCGTGGTCCACCGTGCCCAGTTCGCCCGCGCTCCCCGGCGCAACGGCCGCGAGCAGTCGCGCCGAGACGTGGGCTGGCGTCGCCAGCACGACGGTCGACGCGACCAGCCCCGGGCCGTCGCCGGCCGCACCGACCCGGACGAGCCAGCCGTCGGGGTGGTCGTCGAGCCCGGCCACCGGCGACGAGGTCCGCACCACCGTCGACAGCCGCTGTGCGAGCGACGTCGCCAACGACCCCATCAGGCCCGTCGGGCTGGCGAACACCGGCGAGTCACGATCCCCACGCCCCGCCAGGGCATGCTGGAGTTGGTGGGCCAGCGAGCGGCCCCGGCGATCGGCGGCCGCGATCAGCGGCGTCGTGGCCTCCACCGACAACCGGTCGGGCCGGCCGGCGTAGATGCCGCCCAGCATCGGCTCCACCAGCCGCTCGACGACCTCGGGGCCGTACCGGTCCCGCACCACGTCGGCGACCGAACGGTCGTGGGGACGACGCCGACGGCGTGGCCATGCGGCCTCCACCGATGCGCGCGCCAGCCCGGACGGGGACAACACCCGAGACCGTGCCAGCGCGGCCAGGTCGGTCGGCACGCCGTACGGGGCCCCGGTCGGCAACTGCCGCAGGTGCCCGTCGGCGACCAGTTGGACGGTGCCGGTGGTCGGGTGGACCAGCGACAGCCCGAGTTCCCCGGCCAGGTCGACGCCGGCGCGATGCCGGGCCAGCAGCGAGTCTGCGCCGACGTCCAGGGGGCCGGTGCCGAGGTCGCGGGTCGACACCTTGCCACCCACGCCGTCGGTCGACTCCAGCAGCACCACGTCCAGCCCGGCCGCGACCGCCTCGTGGGCCGCCACCAGCCCGGTGATGCCGCCACCGACCACGACCACGTCGACTCGCTCCCCCGCCGCGTCCTGGACCGGGTCGGTCATCGGGCCGTGGCCTCGTGGACGTGGTCCACCACGGCGGCGAGCACGCCGGGGTCGGTCGGGGGCAGCACGCCGTGGCCGAGGTTGAAGACGTGGTCGTGGCGTGGACCGATCCGACCCAGCAGGTCGTCGGTCGCCGCCAGTGCCGGGGCGGCCCCGGCCACCACCACGGTCGGGTCCAGGTTGCCCTGGGTCGCGACGTCGAGCGGGATGCGCTCGCGTGCGACCTCCATCGGGACGCGCCAGTCGACGCCGACCACGTCGGCCCCGGCGGCCGCCATCAGGCCCAGCAACTCCCCGGTGCCGACCCCGAAGTGGATCCGGGGCACGTCCAGGTCGTCCAGCGCCGTCAGGACCCGACGGGAGTAGGGCAGGACGAAGGTGCGGTAGTCGGCGGGCGACAGCGTCCCCGCCCACGAGTCGAACAGTTGCACGGCCGAGGCGCCGGCCACGACCTGGGCACGCAGGTGGGTGGCGACCAGGTCCGCCAAGCGCGACAGCAGCCCGTCCCACACCAGCGGTTCGGTCCGCATCAGCGCCTTGGTGATGGCGTGGTCACGCGACGGTTGCCCCTCGATGAGGTACGACGCGAGCGTGAACGGCGCCCCCGCGAACCCGATCAGCGGGGTGTCGCCCAGTTCGTCCACCAGCAGGCGGATCGATTCGAACACGTACGGCGCGTCCTGCTCCGGTTCCAGCGGCCGCAGGCGGTCGAGGTCCTCGACGGTGCGGATGGGCTGGTCCAGGACCGGCCCGATGCCCTTGCGGATCTCGACCGGCAACCCGACGGCCTGCACGGGCGTGACGATGTCGGAGAACAGGATCGCCGCGTCCACGCCGTAGCGCCGCACCGGCTGGAGCGTCACCTCGACGGTCAGGTCGGGCGTGTGCACGACCTCGTCGAAGGAGTGCTCGGCCCGGATCTCGCGGTACTCGGCCAACGCTCGGCCCGCCTGGCGCATGAACCACACCGGCATGTGTGCAGGCTCCCGCCCCGACAGGGCGTCGAGGAACACGGACACGGCGACCTCCGGGGTTGTGGAGCCCGCGGACCCGACCGGCCCGCGAACGCGACAGCGTATGCCGCGCCCCGACCCGGCCACCCCGGCCGTGGCTGTCAGGCCAGGAAGTGGCCACACCTCCCGGGCATGCCTCGGCAACTCCCGGGATCCGGGACAGCGCCACTCCGGAGCGTGCACCAGGCCGGGCGGCGCGTGGTGGCAGGGTGTGTCCGTCTCGCCTCACAGCGACAACACCTGTGGACAGCACCAGATCGGACTGGACGTGGCCTGCCATCCTGTCGACCATGACCACGACCACTGGCACGACGGAGACCACGGGGGCGAGGCTCACCCGGTGCTGGTGGCCGGCCACCTGCTGCGGTCGTTCCTCCTGCTCACGTTGCGTGAAGCCGGATCGGTCCTGGACGTCACCGACCTGGTCGCGCGTCTCGGACGTGGCGGGTACGTCACCCAGGGACGGCCGAGCAAGGATGTCTCGGACGCGTTGCGCTGGGAGGTACAGCGGGGTCGGGTCCGGCGTC
>JAGXFT010000099.1 GCA_024637135.1 Nitriliruptorales bacterium
ACCTCCATCCGTGGACGGATCGTGGTGTTGATGGACACCTCCTACTCGATGGAGGCCACCGACGTCGATCCCAGCCGACTGGAGGCGGCCCAGGCCCAGGCCGAACAGTTCGTCGACGGTGTCGACGACGGCATCGAGGTGGCGCTCATCTCGTTCAACGGTCGGGTCAGCCGTGACGTTGGGCTGACGACCGACCACGGACGGGTGGTGACCGGGATCCAGGGGCTGGAACTGGGCGAGTCGACCGCGGTCGGCGAGGGCCTGCGGGCGGCGATCGACGAACTGGCCGGGTCCGACGAGGCCTTCCCGGGCGCCGTGGTGCTGCTGTCCGACGGTGAGACCACCCTGGGCATCGACTCGTCGATCGCCGCCGACGAGGCCGCCGAGGCCGGCGTCCCGGTGTTCACCATCGCCTTCGGCACCGCGGGCGGGATCATCGACGACCCGTTCACCGGCCAGCCGATCCCGGTCCCGGTGGCCGAGGCGGAGTTGACCGAGATCGCCGACACCACCGGCGGGACGTTCACCGCGGCGGGGTCCACCGAAGGCCTGTCGGCCGCCTACGACCAGATCGCCGGGCAGCTCGAGGAACTGATCGGCGAGCCCGAGACGATCGAGGTCGAG
Organism: Nitriliruptorales bacterium; assembly: GCA_024637135.1. Classification (GTDB taxonomy): domain Bacteria; phylum Actinomycetota; class Nitriliruptoria; order Nitriliruptorales; family Nitriliruptoraceae; genus Salsipaludibacter. The sequence goes on from JAGXFT010000099.1 coordinate 625, forward strand.
ATCACCTGGCGCTGGGTCGCGGTCGCCCTGGCCCTGCTGCTGGCGGCCTGGCTCGCCAGCCAGTGGTGGCTCCGCGGCGTGCTGTAGTCCCGTCGAGTGCGCCGATCGCGGCCACATGCGGCCCCGATGCGCACACACGACCTGGTGCGCGGGCGGTCAGACGTGGACGCGGATCCGGTCGAGCGGCTTGCGGTCGAGGTCGGGGACGGTGGCGTCCGCGGCGGGGTGGCCGACGGGGATCAGCACGAACGGGCGCTCATTGCGTGGCCGTCCGCAGATCTCGGACAGGAACCGCATCGGTGACGGCGTGTGGGTGAGGGTCGCCAGCCCGGCCAGTCGCAGGGACGCCAGCAACAACCCGACCGCGATCCCGACCGACTCGGTCACGTAGTAGTGCTTGCGGGTGAACCCGGTGTCCGGGTCGAGGAAGTGCGCCTGTGCGAACACGACCACCAACACGGGTGCATCGGTGAGGTGGGTCTTGACCTCGTCGGTGCCCAGCCGCTGCAACGCCGTCAACCAGTCGTCGGGCATCCGGTCGGCGTACGAGCGCCGTTCCTCCTCCTCGGCGGCGGCTCGGATCGCCGACTTGACGTCGGGATCGGTGACCACCACGAAGGTCCACGGCTCCGCGTGGGCACCGGACGGTGCCGTGCCGGCGGTCAGGATCGCCCGGTCGATCACGGCCGGGTCGACCGGTTCGGTCGAGAAGGCGCGGACGCTGCGGCGATCCTGCATGGCGGTGAGGAAGTCGCGCTGCCGGGCCTCCGCCTCGTCCGCCGGGACCACGTGCGGCCGGTACGGGACCGGTCGGTAGGTGCCCAGCAACGGATCGCGTGGGTCGAACCTCGTCGTCGGGTCGTCGCCCATCCCCACCTCCTGTCCGGGTCCGACAGCCAACCAGCCGATCCGTGGCGGCGTGGTGCCCGGGTCGGGACGCGGCGATGCCACGTACGATGCCGCATTCGCCGTCATCGGCGTCCGACCACCGACAGCAGGCGCCATGAGCGACGACCACCCACATCCTGACGAGCACGCACAACCTGACGAGCACAATGCGTCCCCCGACCAGGACGCACTGCCGGACGAGCACACGACCCCCGAGCACGCATCGGCCGACGACGGCGTCGAGGCGATCACGTTCAAGCGACTGGGATTGCGCAACCAACTGTTGCGACGGCTGACCGAGACCGGCTACGAGACGCCGACGCCGATCCAGCACGAGGCCATCCCGCACCTGCTGGAGGGTCGCGACCTGTTGGGCCAGGCCGCCACCGGCACCGGCAAGACCGCGGCGTTCGCACTCCCGATCCTGCACGCCATCGGCCGGACTCCCGCGACGACCCCGCGGGCACTGGTCATCGCGCCGACCCGCGAACTCGCCATGCAGGTCACCGCCGCGATCCAGGGCTACGGGCGCCACCTCGGCATCCGGGTCGTGGCCGTCGTCGGTGGCCAACCCGCGCACCGGCAGATCAAGGCGCTGGAGAAGGGCGTGCACGTCGTCGTCGCCACGCCCGGGCGCGCCGTCGACCTGCTGGGCCGCAACGCGCTGTCGCTCGACCTCCTGGACACGGTCGTGTTGGACGAGGCCGACGAGATGCTGGACATGGGCTTCGAGGAGGACCTCGAGGCGATCCTGACCGCCACGCCGGACAGTCGCCAGACGGTGATGTTCTCCGCGACGGTGCCGGCCCGGATCACCCACCTCGCGCAGCGCTACCTCGACGACCCGGTCCGGATCGCCATCGACCGTCCGACCACCGACTCCGGTGCCCCGCTGGTCGAACAGTCGGTGTCGTTCGTGCATCGCTCGCACAAGGCCGCGGCGCTGGGCCGGATCCTGGACATGGAGGCCCCGGACTCCGCGATCGTGTTCTGTCGCACCCGGGTCGAGGTCGACGAACTGACGGTCACCATGAACGGGCGCGGACACCGCGCCGAGGCGTTGCACGGCGGCATGGACCAGCGCCAGCGAGACGCCGTGATGCGGCGGTTGCGAGACGGCACCGCCTCGCTGCTGCTGGCCACCGACGTGGCCGCACGTGGGCTGGACGTCGACACCCTGACCCATGTCATCAACTACGACGTGCCGAGCCAGGCCGAGAGCTACGTCCACCGGATCGGGCGAGTGGGCCGGGCCGGACGTCGCGGCGTCGCCATCACGCTGGCCGAGCCACGCGAGCGTCGCAACCTGGGCTTCATCGAACGCCTGATCGGCCGGTCGCTGCCGGTCGTGCCGGTGCCGTCGGTCGCCGACCTCGCGACCCGGCAGGTCCAACTGACCGTGGACGACCTGGCGGACGTGCTGGACGACTCGCCGGTCGACGGGGCCGAAGACGTCCTGGCCGCGTTGCTGGCCGACGGCCACGAACCCCACGACGTCGTGTTGGCCGCCATCTCGCTGGTCCACACCGCCCGTGGATCAGCCGCCGACGAACGCGAGATCCCGGACGCCTTCGCGCACGCCAAGGAACAGAAGCGGTCGAAGAAGACGGGTGGGGGCAAGAAGGGCGGCGACCGGCCCCACCGCGACCAGTCCGACACCGGCTGGTTGTTCGTCAACCTCGGTCGGGTCGAGGGCATCCGCCCGGCCGACCTGGTCGGCGCCATCGCGAACGAGGGCGGCCTGACCGGGGCCGACATCGGCCCCATCAAGATCGCCCAGCACCACAGCAAGGTCGGCGTCCCCAAGGCCTCGGTCGACCACGTCGTGGACGTCATGCGGGCCACGTCCATCCGCGGCCAGGACGCCACCGTCCGACGCTGGCTGAACTGACCCCCACCACCAGACCTCGTCAGACGGGGTCAGGCGGGTCGTCCGGGTCGCCGAGGCGCCGATCGATGCGTGCCTGCATGCGTGGCCGCCACCACAGTTCGAACAGCAACCCACCGATCAGGAACCCCAGTCCGGTCGACAGCGCCAGTGCCAGCCCACCGGACAGGTTGCCCACCAGCAGGCCGACGGCCACGATCGGCACCAACCGGCCCCATCGCACCTGGTTCCACATGACGCACCCCTCGTCGGTCCGCACAGCCTACGGCGACCGCCACGTCATGGCGTCGCGCCCCAGGGGCCCGCCGGAAGACGGTCTTGCTCGACTTTGAACACTTGTGTACAGTCGATGGTCCGACCAGCCGTGCGAGGGCCGCTGCCGTGAGTGCGACGATGACTGCCGCGCGCCAGCGCCTGCACGACGCGGCCCTGGACCTGTTCGCCGCACGAGGCAGCAGCGAGGTCACGGTCAGCGAACTGGCCACCGCCGCCGGCATCGCCCGTGGCACGGTCTACAACAACATCGACTCGCTGGACGACTTCTTCGACCAGGTGTCACGCGACCTCGCGATCGAGATGCGGGACCGCATGCAGGCGGCGTTCGTCGACGTCCGCGACCCGGCCGTGCGATTGTCGGACGGGTTGCGCTTCTTCGTCCGCCGGGCCCATGAGCAACCGGGGTGGGGCCGCTTCGTGGCCCGCTTCGGACCGATCGACCCCACCGTTCGCCAACTGTGGGCGGGCCCCCCGATGGACGACGTCCGTGCCGGACGCCGGAAGGGTCGGTTCACCATCGGTGTCGACGACGAACCGGGCGCGATGGCGCTGGTCAACGGCACCACCATCACCGCCATGTGGCAGGTGCTTGAGGCCCACGAGACCTGGCGACGCGTCGGCAGTTCCGGGGCGAGTCTGGTGCTCCGAGCCCTCGGCATCACCGCTGACGAGGCCGACCGGATCGCGCGTGCCCCGTTGCGCGCACTGGCGACCGTCGACCCTGACCACCCAGACCCCGACCCGTCGTCCGCCACCACCACCGTCCCGACACCCACCACCGCACCGACATCCACCACCAGCACCCGATCGCAGGAGCCATCATGACCGAGGCCTACGTCTACGACGCCATCCGCACCCCACGCGGGCGCGGCAAGCCCACCGGTGCCCTCCACACGGTCAAGCCGGTGTCGCTGGCAACCACGCTCCTGCAGGCCATCGTCGATCGCAACCCGGGGCTCGACCCGGGCGGCATCGACGACGTCGTGATGGGCATCGTCGAACCCCACGGGGACCAGGGAGGCGTGCTGCCCCGGACCGCCGTGCTGGCCGCCGGCTATCCCGAGGAGGTCGCGGGGACCCAGTCCAACCGCTACTGCGGGTCGGGGCTGGAGGCCGTCAACCAGGCCGCCGCGCGGGTCCGGTCGGGCTGTGAGGACCTCATCCTCGCGGGTGGGGTCGAGTCGATGTCGCGCGTGCCCATGGCCTCCGGCGGGGACCCGTGGGCCATGGACCCCGAGACCAACGACGCCACCGGGTTCGTGCCGCAGGGAATCAGCGCCGACCTGATCGCCACCACCGAGGGCTTCTCCCGGCGTGACGTCGACGAGTTCGCGGTGGAGTCGCAGGAGCGGGCCGCCAAGGCGTGGGCCGACGATCGCTTCGACCGCTCGATCGTGCCGGTGGTCGACGTCGCGGGCCAGGTCGTGCTGGACCGCGACGAGCACATGCGTCCGGGCACCACCGTGAACGACCTCGCGCAGTTGCGTCCGTCGTTCGCCGGGATCGGCGAACTGGGGGGCTTCGACGCGGTTGCACTCCAGAAGTACACCCGGGTCGAACGCATCGACCACGTCCACCACGCCGGCAACTCGTCGGGCATCGTCGACGGCGCCGCACTGGTGCTGGTCGGCAGCCAGGAGGCCGGTGCGCGCCACGACCTCACCCCGCGCGCCGTCATCCGCTCCACCGCCGTCATCGGGACCGAGCCCACCATCATGCTGGTCGGACCGGGTCCGGCCTGCAACAAGGCGCTGGACCGGGCCGGCATGACCATCGACGACATCGACCTGGTCGAGATCAACGAGGCCTTCGCCGCGGTCGCGCTGAAGCTGATGCGCGACCTGGGCGTCGAGCGCGACATCACCAACGTCAACGGGGGCGCCATCGCCATGGGCCACCCGCTGGGGGCCACCGGCGCCATGCTGCTGGGGACGATGGTCGACGAGTTGGAACGGCGCGACCTGTCGACCGCACTGGTGACGCTGTGCATCGGCGGCGGCATGGGCATCGCCACCGTCATCGAACGGGTCTGACCCGGCCGCTCGCACCCTCCCGGCCGCACCCGGCCCCACCGCCCGGCGCCACCGGGCCCCGCAACCTGCCAAGGACCACCCCACCATGACTGACACGATCCGCTTCGACCGCGATGACGACGGCGTCGTCACCCTGACGCTGGACGACCCCCAGCAGTCGGCCAACACCATGAACGCCCGCTTCCAGGACGACCTGCTGGCCACGGCGGCGCGCCTCGAACGCGAGGTCGACGACGTCACCGGGATCATCCTCACCTCCGCCAAGTCGACCTTCTTCGCCGGTGGGGACCTGCGTGAACTGATCGCGGCCGGGCCCGACGACGCCGCCGAGGTGGCGGCGACCGCGACCCGCATGAAGGGCGCCATGCGCACCATCGAGACCCTGGGCGTACCGGTGGTCGCCGCGATCAACGGGGCCGCGCTGGGCGGCGGCTACGAACTGGCACTGATGTGCCACCACCGCATCGCCCTGGACGATCCCCGCAGTCGCATCGGGTGCCCCGAGGTCACGCTGGGGCTGCTCCCGGGTGGCGGTGGCGTGGTCCGCACGGTCCGCATGCTGGGCGTCGTGCCCGCGCTGACCGACGTGCTGACCCAGGGCCAGCAGTACCGGGTCATCGACGCGCTGGCGCGGGGCCTGGTCGACGCGGTCGTTCCCGACCTCGACACGATGCTGGCCGACGCCCGGGCCTGGATCGTCGCCCACCCCGAGTCGGTCCAGCCGTGGGACGCCCCCGGCTACCGCATGCCCGGCGGGACCCCGTCGCACCCGACGCTCGCCGCCAACCTCCCGGCCGTGCCGGCGACGTTGAAGGCCCAGCTCAAGGGCGCCCACTACGACGCGCCCCACCACATCGTCGCGGCCGCGGTCGAGGGCGCCCAGGTGCCCTTCGACCGCGCGATCGAGATCGAGACCCGCTGGTTCGTCGACCTGGCCTGCAACTCCCAGCAGGCCACGAACATGATCCAGGCGTTCTTCTTCGACCTCCAGGCCATCACCAAGGGCGGGTCCCGTCCCGACGGGTTCGACGCGTGGCGTCCCACCCGGGTCGCCGTGCTGGGCGCCGGGATGATGGGCGCCGGGATCGCCTACCAGTGCGCCAAGGTGGGCCTTGACGTCGTGCTCAAGGACGTCGACGTCGACGCCGCCGACCGGGGCAAGGACTACTCGCGCCGGTTGGTCGCCAAGGGCGTCTCCCGCGGGAAGGTGACCCAGGACGACGGCGACGCCCTGCTCGCCCGGATCACGCCGACCGGTGACGCCGAAGACGCGGCCGGGTGCGACCTGTTGATCGAGGCCGTGTTCGAGTCTCCGGACCTCAAGCACGCGGTGTACGCCGAGGTGGAGCCGCACCTGGCCGACGACGCGTTGCTGTGCTCCAACACCTCCACGCTCCCGATCACCCAGTTGGCCACGGGGGTCAGCCGGCCCGAGGACTTCATCGGCCTGCACTTCTTCTCGCCGGTGGACAAGATGCCGCTGGTCGAGATCATCGTCGGCGAGGCCACCTCCGACGCCGCCCTGGCCCGGGCGTTCGACGTGGTCATGGCGCTGCGCAAGACGCCGATCGTGGTCAACGACTCGCGCGGGTTCTTCACCAGCCGCGTGATCGGCACCTTCCTCAACGAAGCCGTGGCCGCCGTCGGCGAGGGCGTGAGCCCGGTGCTGGTCGAGCGGGCGGGCTCGGCCGCCGGCTACCCGGCGCCACCGCTGCAGTTGATGGACGAACTGACCCTGACACTGCCGCAGAAGATCGAGGCCGCCGCGGCCGCCGCCGACCAGGCCGCCGGCGTCGACCACCCGCGTCACGCCGCCCACGACGTCATCGACCGCATGGTGGACGACTTCGCCCGTGGTGGCCGCAAGGACGGCGCCGGGTTCTACGACTACGACGATGAGGGCAACCGCACCGGGCTGTGGTCCGGACTGTGGGAGCACTTCGGTGCCGACACCGACACCCACCGCCACGAGGGCGACGACCAGTTGCTGGTCGACCTGCAGGAGCGGATGCTGTTCGCGGAGGCGATCGAGACCGTGCGCTGCGTCGACGAGGGCGTGCTGACGTCGTTCCCCGACGCCAACATCGGTTCGATCATGGGCATCGGCTTCCCGGCCTGGACCGGTGGCGTGGCCCAGTACGTCGACCAGTACCCGGGCGGCACGACCGGCTTCGTGGCCCGCTGCAAGGAACTGGCCGACCGCCACGGCGACCGTTTCCTGGCCCCCGACTCGCTGGTCGCCCTGGCCGAGTCCGGCCAGCCCTTCCGTCCCGCCGACACCCGCTGACTCCCGACGCCCCGCCCACAGCCGCTGACTCGCGACGCCCCCCGCTGACTCCCGACGCCCCGCTCACACCACCTACCAATCACGTCGAGTGTGCGCTTCGCCCCGGTATTCCGGGGCAATGCGCACACTCGACGTGTGGCGGCGGGGGTGGGGTCAGGTGGTGGTCATGGCGATGTGGCCGTCGTCGTCGACGTCCACCGCGATCGTCGTGCCGTCGGGGGCGTCGCCCGACAGGATCAGGCGAGCCAGGCGGTCCTCCACCTCGCTGCGGATCACGCGCTTGAGCGGCCGCGCGCCGTAGACCGGGTCGTACCCGAGGTCGGCCAGCAGTGCGCGGACCTTGTCAGTGACCTCCAACCCCAGGTCGCGGTCGGCCAGTCGACGGACGAGTCGTCCCAACTGGATGTCGACGATCGAGGTCAGGTCGTCGCGCGACAACCGGTCGAAGATCACGATGTCGTCGATCCGGTTGAGGAACTCCGGCTTG
>JAGXFT010000100.1 GCA_024637135.1 Nitriliruptorales bacterium
CTCGTGCAATCGGACCTGTAGTGTTCTCCTGCAAGGTGCCCTCCGGCGTTGGCAGCGATTCCTCGACAGAACGCATCCAACCGCCCCGGAGGGCACTTTCCTTGCAACCACGACCGGCCCCTACTGCAAGATCGGGGCTAGCCCCCTCGTGCCCCGACGGCCGGCCGATCACGGCGCCTCCGCCACCACCGCAGGCCACCCAAGGCCCTTCCACCCGGCCGTGACCCGGGGCGAACGACCTGAACCACCCCAGCACCACCACTGAGGCCCTTCAACCCGGCCTCGACCCAGCCCGAACGGCCCCCGGTCACGGGTCGGCCGCCACCTGTGGGGGACGCCGGACTCTCCACAGGGCGACGAGATCGGGTTCCCCGGCGGCGCGGCGCCGAGCCATCATCGACCGATGATGACCCCGCAACGACGACGGGCCATGACCGACCGGGCACGAGGCCACCACGGTGTCGTCACCCGGGAGGAACTGCTGGCCATCGGCCTGACGGACGACACCGTCGACCACGCCCTGGCCACCGGCGTGCTCGAGCGCGCGTTCCCGGGCACCTACACCGTTCGGGGTGCTCCCGACAGCTGGCGCGGGCAGGCCCTGGCAGCGGTCCGCCGCGTGCAACGCCAGCATCGTCGCCGCGAACGGCCCGGCCGACCGCCGCCACTCGCGGCCCTGTCCGGGGCCGCTGCGGCGCACCTCCACGGACTGCCCGGCCATGACCGCCCGGGACCGATCACGGTCGTCACGGCCCGTCGATGCCGCTCCCGGACCGTGCCGGTCGAGCGCCGGAGCGCGCTGACCCCGCCGACGTCGTCGAGGTCGACCGGATCCCGGTGACCTCCCTGGCCTGGACCACGGTGGAGGTTGCCGGCAGGCTCGACGAGATCCGCCGCCGGGACCTGTTGGCGGCAGTGGTCGCCACGGGGCGGTTGTCGGTGGCGGAACTCGTTGCCGTCGCCGACCGTGGCGTCGGGATCCCCCGGCGGCCGCGCGTCCTGGCCGATCTCGGGTCGCTCGGCCCGCACTTCCGTTCGAGGACCGAACGACGTGTCGTCGACGCCTGTGGGGCGGCCGGTCTGCCGACGCCCGAGGTCAACGTCGTGGTCCCGACCGCGGGTGGCCGGTCCGACGAGCTCGACCTCCTCTGGCGGTGGGCAGGTCTGGACGTCGAAGTGGACGGCCTCCACCACCTCGAACCCGGACAGCGGCAACGGGATCGCCAGCGCGACCGGGACCTGGCCGACGTCGGGATCGACGTCCTCCGGATACCGGTGGCCGACGTGGACGATGACCTCGACGGGGTCGTGGCTCGCATCGCCCGGAAGTTGGGTGCGCGACGCGACGACAACGACGATCGGCGAATCCGAACGCTGACGTCCCGACAACGACGCGACGCATCCTGACGGTCAGGCGTCGGCCCAACGAGCGCCGAACAGGATGTCCTCGGCGCGCTCGACCAGCAGGTGGACCAGAACCAGGTGGCACTCCTGGATCGCGCCGATGGCCGTGCTCGGGACGGCCAGGACGTGCTCGCAGACGTCGTGCAGGCCCGCGACGGAGCCGCCGACCAACGCAATCGTGACCATGTCCAGTGCGTCGGCGGCCTCGGCCGCGCGCACGACGTTCGGCGACGATCCGGACGTCGAGAGGCCGACGAACACGTCACCGGCGCGTCCCAGGCCACGAACCTGGCGGGCGAAGACGTCGTCGTAGCCGTAGTCGTTGGCCACGGCCGTGAGGGTCGACGTCTCGGCATGCAGCGCCATGGCACGCAGGGCGTCGCGATCACGATCAGGGCGTAACCGGCCGAGCAGTTCGGCCGTGAAGTGCTGTGCCTCCGCAGCCGACCCGCCGTTTCCGGCGGCGAAGACGGTGCCGCCCTGTTCGAGTGATCGTGCGATGGCACCAGCCGCCTCGTCGATGGCCGGCACCAGGTCGGCCAGTCCGGCCAGGGCCTCCCGGAGTTCGCCCACGTGAGTCTCGAACACGTACTGCACGGTGATCCCGGACGTCGGCGACAAACAGTTGGCTCCCAGTGTGTCCTCCCCCACGCCCGCCTGCCGCGACGACCCCAGCGACCGACGACCACGACCGCTCGACCCGGCCACCAGGCACCATCACCACTGCCCTTCGACCCGAACCCAGCTCGGGCTGAACGGCACCGCACACCGCACACGGGACACCACCAACCCAGGGTTCTTTCCCCCCGGACCCAACTCGGGCCGAACGGCATGGCCGAGGGAGTAGGGGGGTTGGGGTAGGCCGCGCCAACGACGTCGCGGGATCGGGCGCCTGGGGGGGTGGGTCAGGCGTCCAGCAGGCGGTCGATCGCGGTGGCGAGCGAGTCGACGACGGGGATGCCGGCGGCGATGGCCTCGTCGACCTCGTCGGCGCCGTGGCCGGTTCGGACCATGACCACGTCCAGGTTCGCGGCGCGCCCAGCACCGGCGTCGGTCACCTTGTCCCCCACCATCAGCGTCCGCCCCGGGTCCAGTCCGAGGTCCGTCACGGCAGCGGCCGGCATCCGGGGTGCGGGCTTGCGGCAGGTGCAGCCCGCGTCCGGGAGGTGCGGGCAGTGGTAGACCACGTCGATCGTGGGGAACAGCGCGGCCAGCCGGACGTGCATGGCCAGCATGGTCTCGGGGGCGACCAGGCCACGGGCGACCACCGACTGGTTGGTGACCACGGCGATCCGCCACCCGGCTGCCGCCGCCCGCGCGACCGCGTCCTGCGCGTCGACCTCGGGGACCAGGTCGTCCGGATCGGTGAGGTGGTGGCCCTCCACGGTCAGGCAGCCATCGCGGTCCAGCACCAGGCCCGGCACCGGCGGGTCACTGGCGCGTGGCGGCTGCCCGTCCGGAGTCCAGCGGATCACGACCGCGCGCGCCAGGTCCGCACGCCGCTGTCGGTGAAGGCGAAGTTCACCGGGGCGGCGCCGGCGTCCCGGAGCGCCCGGATGATCCCGCCGCGACGCTCGAACGGCACCATCAGCAACAGGTAGCCCCCGCCGCCGGCCCCCAACAGTTTGCCGCCGAGCGCCCCGAGGTCACGAGCGTGGCGGTAGAGGTCGTCGATCCCGTCCGTCGTGATCCCGTCGGCGAGTTTGCGCTTCGCGGTCCAGCCCTCGTGCAGGAGGTCCGCGAACCCGCCGAGGTCCCCCCGCAGCAACGACGTCCGCAGTGCGAGCGCGAGCGCCTTCAGTCGGTCCAGGCGTGCGATGGTGTCGGCGTCGCGGGCCGTGGTGGCGGCGATCTGGCGCGTGAGGATCCCCGACGATCGGCGCGACGTGACGGGCGCCGGGACCAGCACCAGCGATCCGTGCAGTTCGGCCAGCACGTCCGAGCGCAGCCGCAGCGGGTGGACCAGGACCCCGTCGCCGGTGAACTCGATGAAGTTGAAGCCGCCGAAGGTGGCCGCGTACTGGTCCTGCAGGCCACCCGGCACGCCCAGGTCGCGGCGTTCCAGGCGCACCGCCCGTTCCGCCAGTTCATAGGGACCCAGCGGGGCCCCGTCGAGGTCGGCCAGCGCCGCGGCCATGGCCACGATCAGGGACGACGACGAGCCCAGCCCGGACCCCGGCGGGGCGTCGCACGACAGCGTGACGTCGGCCCCGCCCTGGGCCGAGCCAAGGACATCGTCGAGCACGACCCGGGCGAGTTCCCGACGGCCGGAGATCGCGGCCGCGGTCGACAGGTCGGGCGAGGACAGGTGGACCGAGCCGTCGCTGCCACGGTGGACCGAGGCGTACGCGGCCCAGTCGATGGTCGCGGACAGCACCGCCCCACCGGACTGCTCCGGGTACGGCGGCACGTCGGTCCCACCGCCCGCGAACGAGATCCGCAGGGGCGCGCGAGCGTGGACGATGTCGAGGTCAGGCATGGGCGCGACCCTACCGCCGGCACCGGCCGCGACCGGGGTGCCCCCACGGCCGGCCCGTCGACGGCGCGGCCGTTCGCGAACCAGGGAGCGCCGGTCAGCCCAGGCCCTCGTCCGACGACAACGGGGACCCGTCGACGACGGCGACCAGGTCGTCGCGGAAGCCGGCCACGATCCGGTCCCAGTCGAAGTGCTCCTCGACGAACGTTCGCCCCGCGCGACCCATCGCGGCGGCCGCCTCCCGGTCCGCCAACAACGACGTGACGGCGGCCACGACCTCCGTGGGATCCGAGCCGTCGACCAACAGCCCGGTCTCGCCGGGCACCAGTGCCTCGGGCGCCCCTCCGGAATTGCCGGCGACGACCGCGCGCCCACACGCCTGTGCCTCCAGGAAGATGACCCCGAACCCCTCCTGTTCGAGCCCGCCCCAGCGGGTGCGGTTGGGATGCACGAACACGTCGCCGGCCGCGTGGTGGGCGGGCAGTTCCTCCCATGGCACCCGCCCGGCCAGCACCACCGCATCGTCCCCGCGGGCCGCCACTGCCTCCTCCAGGTCCGCAGTCAGGTCACCCGACCCCGTGACCAGCAACCGGGCCGACGGGACCTGGCGTCGCACCTCCGACCAGTGTCGCACCAGCACGTCGACCCCCTTGCGCGCCACGTGTCGCCCCACGAAGACGGCCGTCGGGTCGTCGCCCAACCCGTGGCGCTCGCGGATGGCGCGTCCATCGGCGGCCGGCGTGAAGGTGTCCAGGGGCACCCCGGTGCGCAGGAACCGGATCGGGGGCCCGTCGACCCCCACCAGCGTCCGCAGGTGACGCCCGGTCCAGGCCGAGACCGTCGTGAGCAGCGCCGCCGATCGCAGGTGGCGACGCAGCAGCGCGGCCGCACCCGGGACGTGGGACGGCATCACCAATTCGGCGCCATGGGTCATCACGACTGCCGGCAGCCCGACCCGGCGCGCGATCCCGACCAGGGGCCACGGCGCGGCGAACAGCAGCACGTCGGCACGATGGGCGGCCACCGCCGCACGCACCTGGGCCACCACCCCCGGGGTCGGCAACATCCAGCCGTCGGGCCCGCGAACGGCACCCGGCGGATCGGTGCTGCGGTGGACGGGGTAGGAGGCGACGTCGTCGTGGGCCGCGGCATCCGGATGGTGCGGCGCGAAGGCGGCGGCGTCCGGCAGGCGCGACAGGATGTTGTCGGTGTACTGCTGGATCCCCCCGACGGCGGGCAGGAAGTCGTTGGTGACCAGGAGTGGCCGAGGGCTGGTCGCCACTCAGATCTCCGTCCCGCTGTCCTCGGACCCGAACCCACGGTCGATGATGCGATCCGCCAGGTCCAGCACGTCGTCGGGCACGCGGGACCGATCGAGGTTGTTCGCCACCGCCGACGTGAAGCCCTCGGCCGTGAAGTTGATGGCCTGGAAGTAGGGCGCCGCGGCGTCCGGACGATCGAGCAGGCTCGGGTCGCCGGCGAGCGCCTCGGACCAGTCGATCCAGGCCTGCAGGTGGTCCGCGTAGTCGTCGCGGATGGCGGCGACCGCCGTGCTGTCGGCGTCGTCGATGGCCAGCAAGTGGTCGTGGATGTCCTGGAGTTGGTCGGCGCGCTCGCCGGCCTGGTCCCGGAACGCCCCCAGTTCCTCGTCGGTCGCCTCGGCGGTCAACGCGGCGATGTCGTCATTGAGGGCGAGCATGGTGCGCTCGGACTCGTCGATGGTCTCGAACAGCTCGCGGTGCGCGTCGGCCTCGTCCCCCGACAGGCCACCGGTCTCGGTTGACCGCGGTGTCGACGGGGCCGTGGTGGCGCCGTCGCCGTCGGTCGTGGCGGGTGCCGAGGCGGCCTCGGACGACCCGGCCGTCACTTCGTCGTCGCCGGCCGCCAGCAACCCGACGGCTGCGCCAGCCACCCCGATCACGAGCACGATCGCCAGCACCGCCACCCAGGCGCGGCGCCCAGACCGCTGCGGCGTCGGGGGTGGGGCCCAACCCCCCGGTGCACGGGGAGGGGGAGGTTCTGCTCCCGGCACCGACCACGGATCCGCCGAGGAGATCGGCGGGGGCGGCGGCGCGAGCGGAGGCGGCGACGCGGACGCAGACCCGTCCGACCCGGCGTCCGGCCGGGCCCCGTTGCCGTCGCCCGGCGACGACCCGGTCGGCCACGACGGTGGTGGCAGGTGCTGGTCCGGCATGGTCCACCTCGGGTCGGTTGCGGGCGACGCCAGCAGCGGGCGTCGGGGCCGAGGATATTGCCCACGAGGTCGTGCCGGCCCCAGCCAGGACCCCATCCGGGCGGCGAGCGCGTGCGGGGCGGTCGTCAGCGGCGCGCCACCCACTGGCCCTGGCGTCGCAGTTCCTCGAGGATCTCGCGACTGTGCTCGTCGCCGCGCACCTCCAGTTCCACCACGACATCCACCTGGCCGAGCCGGAGCCGACGACCGAAGCGCTGGTGCTCGACCCCCACGACGTTGGCACGCAGCCCCGCCAGCACGTCGAGGAACGACGCCAGCGCGCCCGGACGGTCGGCGATGCGGGTGTGGAGGGTGAGATGGCGGCCCTCCTCGGCCAGGCCGACGCGGACGAGGTGGTCCAGCATCAGCGGGTCGATGTTGCCGCCCGACAGCACCGCGACCACGGGACCGTCGACCTCGATGCGGCCTTCCAACAGGGCCGCCACCCCGACCGCACCCGACGGTTCGCACACCTGTTTGCTGCGTTCCAACAACATCGTGAGGGCACGGGCGATGGCCTGGTCGTCGACCGTGACGACCTCGTCGACCAGTTCCTCCATGTGTGCCAGGGTCAGGTCGCCGGGCTGTTTGACCGCGATGCCGTCGGCGATGGTGTCGACGTGGTCGGCCGCGACCGGTCGCCCGGCCGCCAGCGACGTGGTCACTGTCGCGCAGCCCTCGGCCTGCACGCCCACGATCCGCACGTCGGGCCGGGCGGCCTTGATGGCCACGGCGACCCCGGAGATGAACCCGCCACCCCCGACCGGCACCACGACCGTGGTGAACGTGTCGTCCTGGGCCAGCAGTTCACGACCCAGGGTCCCCTGCCCGGCGATGATGTCGGGGTGGTTGAACGGGTGCACGAACACGCGGTCGTGCTCGGCCGCGTAGGCCAGGGCGTCGCGGAGGGCGTCGTCGAACGAGGCCGCTTCGGCGATGACCTCCGCCCCGTACCCCAGGGTCGCCTGGACCTTGGGCAACGGGGCCTGCTCGGGCATGAAGACGGTGGACTCGACGCCCTGCATGCTCGCGCCCAACGCCACTCCCTGCGCGTGGTTGCCGGCGGACGCACACACCACCCCCCGGGCGCGCTGCTCGTCGTCGAGGTGGTGGATCCGGTTGTAGGCCCCACGGAGCTTGAACGAGCCCGTGCGTTGGAGGTTCTCGCACTTGAGCAGGACCGGTTGGCCGACCAGTTCCGCCAGGGCGCGGGAGCGCTCCAACGGGGTCGTTTCGATGATGCCGTCGAGGACGACGGCCGCCGCCTCGACGTCGGCCGCGGTGACCAGTTCCACGAGTCTGCCTCCGGGTCAGGTGCGGTCGGATGGGGGGTCGGCACACGCTGGTGGACCGCGCCGCCGCCGGTCCGCCCGAACGATGCCGGGACCGCCACAACACTACTCTCGGAGGTGTCCAGGCCCGCTGACCCTCCGATGCCGAGGCACCCATGACCGACTTCCGGACCGCCCACGACACCATGGGGGAGATGCAGATCCCGGCCGACGCGCTGTGGGGCGCCTCCACCCAGCGCGCCGTGGAGAACTTCCCCGTGTCCGGCACCCCCGTCCCGGCCGCAGTCGTGCACGCGCAGGCCATGATCAAGTGGGCTGCCGCCACCGCCAACGAGGAGATGGGCGTCGTCGAACCCGACGTCGCGGACGCGATCCGCCGCGCCGCGGACGAGGTCATCGCCGGTGACCTCGACGAGCACTTCCCGGTCGACACCTTCCAGACGGGCTCGGGCACGTCGACCAACATGAACGCGAACGAGGTCCTGGCCAACCGTGCCAAGCAACTGCTGGGCGCGGGCCTGGACAGCGACGTGGTGCACCCCAACGACCACGTCAACGCGTCCCAGTCGTCCAACGACTCGTTCCCGTCGGCCGTGCACATCGCCTGTGCCCGCACGGCGACCGACGTGACCCTGCCCGGACTGGACCACCTCGCGGCCTGCCTGCGCGACAAGGCTGACGAGTTCGCCGACATCGTCAAGTCCGGCCGCACCCACCTGATGGACGCCACGCCGGTCACCCTGGGCCAGGAGTTCGGCGGATATGCGCGTCAGGTCGAACTTGGGCGTCGCCGGGTCGCCACGGCCCTGGAGTCCATCACCGAACTGGCGCTGGGCGGCACGGCCGTCGGCACCGGCCTGAACTGCCCACCCGAGTTCCCCCCGCGCGTCATCGAACTGATCAGCGAGCGCACCGGGATCGACTTCCGCGAGGCCGAGGACCACTTCGAGGCCCAGGGAGCGCGTGACGCGCTGGTGGAACTGTCGGGCGCCCTGAAGGTGGTCGCGACCAGCCTGATCAAGATCGCCAACGACGTCCGGTGGCTGTCGTCGGGGCCCCGGACGGGTCTGGGCGAGCTCCTGTTGCCGGAGATCCAACCCGGTTCGTCGATCATGCCCGGCAAGGTCAACCCGGTCATCCCCGAGTCCGTGCGCCAGGTCGGCGCGCAGGTCATCGGCAACGACGTGGCCGTGACGGTGGGCGGCCTGTCCGGGGAACTCGAACTGAACGTGATGATCCCGTTGATGGCTCGCAACGTCATCGAGTCGCTGGAACTGGTCGGCGCGGTCAGCGCCCTGTTCGTCGACAAGTGCCTGGCCGACGCCACCGCCACCGACGCCGGCCCACGGCTGGTCGAGCAGTCGTTGATGCAGGTGACCGCCCTGGTGCCCGAGATCGGCTACGAACGCTCGGCCGCGCTGGCCAAGAAGGCCCACAAGGAGGGCAAGACCCTGCGCGAGGTGGCGGTCGAGGACGGCGTCGACGGCGCCACGCTCGACCGCGTCCTGGACTACCAACGCATGGCCGAGGGCGGCATCCTGTAGACGGAGCGGCCCAGCGCGACGACGCCGACGGGACGAGCCCCAGTCACGTGCCCAGGCGCCGCACGGCCCAGCGCACGGCCAGGTCGACCTGGCTGACCTGGTCGAGGTCCAGTGGTCCGCCGCTGGCACTGCGCACCACGAAGGTGTCGTCGGCCGTGCCCTTGTGGGTGCGGATGCGGGCCGACCGGATGTCCAGGCGCAGGTCGGCAAGGGCATCGGTGACCGCGAACAACAGTCCGAGACGGTCCGGCGTGCGGATCCGCACCTCGTCACCGGCCTCGCCCTGTCCCACCGTCACGTCGACCGAGCGCTCCGGTGGGCCGCCGACGTCCCGCGCCATCTCGTCGACCCGCGCACGCAGCGCGACGCGACCCGCCATGGCATCCACCAGGTCGCCCTCGAAGCGCGCCCACCAGCTCGTCAGCACCCCGTCCGGGGCCTGCACCTCGACGGTGTCCACGGCCACCCCGTCGGTCGTCGTGTGCGCGTGCGCGCCCACCACCTGTCCGCCGGCCAACGAGACCACGCCACAGATGCGCGAGAAGAGGCCTGGCGTGTCGATGGTGACCACGTCGAGTTCTCGCCGTGACTCCTCCTCACCGGAACGCGGCGTGACGCGCGAGGCGATCTCGCCCGTCCGGGGCGGCCGCCGCAGCATCAGCAGGTGGCGAACGACCGACCGCGGGACCACGTCGCCCACGTAGGAGGCCTCGAAGCGTCCCAGGTGCGCCACGACCTCGGCATCGTCCAGCGGGATGTCGCCCGCCGCACGTCGGATGGCCTCGAGGCGGTCCGAGGTCGAGGCGGAGGTCATGAGGAGGCGGTCATGGGAGGATCCGGGCGGTGGGGGCGCGGTGGCCGTGGCAGGCAGTGTGCCGGGTGCCAGCATGCGCTGTTGCATCGGGGCACCACGGCTGCGACCGTGGGACTGCGCGGACTTGCGCGCCCCCCGCTCGCTGCTCACCCCATCCCGAACCCTGGTGATCAGTGACCACATGGCCCGATCGGGACCAGAAATGAGAGGAGAACACAAGAATCAGCGGAATGCGCTGGGCACCACTCGAAGGATGGCAGAGGCTGGCCGTTCGACCACCCCCCACCGTGCTAGCACGAGGGACGGGCGGTCGTGGTGTCTGCTACATTCGTCGAGTGATGATCTGCCCCTGATCATCCAGCACCACACATGCCGGGCTCCCCCCTCGGCGTGGTGCACGACGGAGATCATCCGCTTCCCCAAGCGGACTCCGTCCGCCGGTTGACGCCCTTCCCCGCGCGTCCCGGTTTCAGAACCCCCGGCTCCCCAGCCGGGGGTTCTTTCTTCCTTTCCCTCGTTCCCCGAATTTCCGACCGAGCGCGCGTCACTCGCTGCGCTCGCAACGTCCAGCCGCCCGTCACCGCGGCCGAGAACGAGCCGCCAGGCGAGTTCTCGAAGCCTGACCGAGCGCGCCAGCGCTCGGTCAGGCTTCGAGACGTTCGATCATCAACTGGGCGGCCTCGGACGGGTTCATGGCCACCGCGATGCCCATGCCCTCGAGGATCTCCTTCTTCTCGGCCGCGGACTCGCCCCCGGGGCCACCCTCCTTCACGATCGCACCGGCGTGGCCCATCTGCTTGCCGGCCGGCGCTTCGTAGCCGGCGATGTAGCCCACCACCGGCGTGTCCGGGATGTTGTCTCGGATCCATTCCCCCGCCTTCTGCTCCTCCGACCCACCGATCTCGCCGACGAAGGCGATCGCGTCGGTGTCGGGGTCGTCGGCGAAGGCCTGGATCACGTCCAGGAACTGCGTGCCGATGACCGGGTCGCCACCGATGCCGACGCAGGTGGAGATGCCGATGCCGGCCTGGGCCAGTTCGTGCATGATCTGGTAGGTCAACGTGCCCGAGCGGGACACCAACCCCACGCGTCCCGGTGTGGGGATGTCGGCCGGGATGATCCCGACGTTGGCCTTGCCCGGCGAGATCAGGCCCGGGCAGTTCGGCCCCAGCAGTCGCGTGCCGCCGCGCCGCACGACCGTGTCGTAGACCTCGGTCATGTCGTGGACGGGCACGCCCTCGGTGATCGCCACGATGGTGGAGATCCCGGCCTCGTGGGCCTCCAGGATCGCACCCTTGGTGAACGGGGCCGGGACCATCACCAGCGACGTGTTGGCGCCCTCCTGCTCGACCGCCTCCGCAACCGTGGTGTACACGGGGAGGTCGAGTTCCTCCCACGTCGTGCCACCCTTCTTCGGATGCGTGCCCGCGACGACCTTCGTGCCGTAGTCGAGGTTCCGCTTGGCGTGGAACGTGCCCTGGGACCCGATGCCCTGCACGACCACGCGAGTGTTCTCATCGATGAAGATCGACATGTGTGGGACTCCTGTGTTGATCTGGTGCGAGGTGGTCGATCAGGCCTGTTGCGCCAGTTCGACGGCCTTGTCGGCGGCTTCGGACATGATCGCGGTCATGCGGAACGGGCCAGCTCGACGGCACGCTGAGCGGCTTCGGACATTGTCGCGGCGGGGACCACGCTTGGGTGGTCGGCCTCCGTGAGCAGAGCCCTGCCCTGCTCGGCGTTGGTGCCGTCGAGTCGCACGACCAGCTTCTGCGGGAAGTCGCCCAACCGGTCGCAGGCCTCGAGGATCCCGGCCGCGACCTGCTCGCCCCGGGTGATGCCGCCGAAGACGTTGATGAACACGCTCGTGACCCGTGGGTCGGACAGCACCAGCGACAACGACTCGGCCATGACGTCGGCTGACGCGCCACCGCCGATGTCGAGGAAGTCCGCAGCACTGCCACCAGCCTGGGCGACGACGTCCAGCGTGGCCATGACCAGGCCCGCCCCGTTGCCGAGCACGCCGACCTCGCCGTCGAGCTTGACGTACTGGATCCCCTGTTCCTTCGCCTGGCGCTCCAGCGGGTCGGCGACCTCCAGGCCCTCGACCTCCCATTCCTCGTACCCGTCGTGACGGAACGCGGCGTTGTCGTCCAGCGTCACCTTCGAGTCCAGGGCCAGCACGCGATCGTCGGCGCTGCGGATCAGCGGGTTGATCTCCACCAGCGTCGCGTCCTCGGCCACCATCGCGCCGAACAGCGCGACCAGCAGGTCGGCCGCCTGGTCGAGTACCTCGTCGGGGAACGCGGCCCGGGCGAGGATGTCACGGGCGGTCTCGGTCGGCAGGCCGTCGACGGTCTCGGACGGCAGCAGGGTCTGCTTGACGACCGCGTCCGGATTCGTGCGGTTGACCTCCTCGATGTCGACCCCGCCCTCCTTGGACGCGATCACGAGGTAGCCCTTGGCGACCCGGTCGTGCATGATGGACAGGTAGTACTCCTCGGCGATGTCACTGGCCGGCTCGACGTAGATCACGTTGACGGTGTGGCCCTTGATGTCGAGGCCGAAGATGTCCTCTGCCGCGGCAACGGCCTCCTCGGGCGTCGGGGCGACCTTGACGCCACCGGCCTTGCCGCGACCGCCGGTCTTGACCTGGGCCTTGACCACCGTGACGGGGCCCAACTCCTGGGCTGCGGCTGCCACCTCCTCGACCGTGCGACACACCGCGCCCGGTGGCGGGACCGGCACGTCGTTGCGACCGAAGAGTTGCTTGCCCTGGTATTCGACGAGGTCCATGCAGGTGTCCTTGCTGACGTGCGGGTGGGCTGACGTGCGGGCTGGATGGAGGCATGCATGGTCGCCCGCGGGGACGACCGGCGCGGGCGGTTCAGGCGGGGGCCGTGGCGGCTGACGGGTCCGGGATGGTCTCGTGGACCCAGTCGGTGATGGTCTTCATCGGCGTGCCCGGGGTGAAGATCTCCGCGACGCCGAGGGTCTTGAGTTCGGCGATGTCGGCGTCGGGGATGATGCCGCCGCCGAACACCACGATGTCGTCGGCGCCCTCCTGGGCCAGCAGTTCGACGACCTTGGGGAACAGCGTCATGTGGGCACCCGAATGGATCGACAGCCCGATCGCGGCGGCGTCCTCCTGGATCGCCGCGGCCACGATCTGCGACGGGGTCTGGTGCAGGCCGGTGTAGATGACCTCGCACCCGGAGTCACGCAGGGCCCGGGCGACGACCTTGGCGCCACGGTCATGGCCGTCAAGCCCGGGCTTGGCCACGATCACACGAAGGGCCACGATCGGATCCTCGGTCGACGACAGAACGCCGGACGACGCCGACGCACTGTCCATGCTAGTACCCCGCTCGACCTGGTCGGCGTCCGACGACCCCGCCGGCGGCCATGTCACGCCCGGATCGCCGGTCCGGCGCAGCGCGCCCGCGACGAGGGTGCGCGCGGGATCCGGGGCCGGACCGGACCGGGGGTAACGTCGCCGCCATGCCCGACCACCACGCCTCGACGCCGACCGACGACGATTCGACGGCCGCCGCGTCGGACGACGCGCCCGGTCCGGCCGCCACGGCCCCATCGCCGGAATCTCCCCCCGCAGATCCGGATCCGGCGTTCGGGCCGTCCGGGTACCTGCCGGCACGAGCATCGGCGCGGGCCCGCAAGATCGTCCTGCGCGCACCCCTGGGCCTGCAGTGGGTCGTGGGCGCACTGGTGGCCGGGGTGGCCGTCCTGGTCGCCGGGGGGTTGTTCCTGACCTCGTCGGGACCGCCGACGGCCCCGTTCGTGGCCACGGTCGCGATCGCCGACGTCGACGGCGCGGCGCCCCTGGACGACCTGGACGCGTTGTTGGTCATCGGCGGTGGACCGGCGGTGGTGTTCGCCGATCGTGGCGTTCACGAACTGCAGTGGTGTCCGGCCTCGCGCCGGATCGAGGGCGTCGACGGGGCGTCCGTCGCGACCTGGCACGCCGCCACCGGCCGCGGGTTCGGCGTCGACTCGCTGGCGACCCACCCCGTGGTCGTGCACGACGGCATCGCCTACGTCGACCCCACCCGCACAGCGGCCGGCCCACGCCCGTCGGACGCCACCGAACCGCCGCAGTGCCGCTGACCGCCACCGGGCGTGCCCGGCAGGAAATCGGACCGCCCGACCGACGGCCCGCCTACAGCCGGACGAGCGGGGCGTAGGCGAGCAGCAACTGCTTGCGACCGACATCGTCGAAGTCGACCGTGGCCTCGGCGTCGTCGCCCGACCCGGACAGCGACTGGATCACGCCGTCGCCGTAGGACGTGTGCACGACCATGTCGCCGACCGAGAACTCGACCCCGTCCAGTTCCAGCACCTCGCGGTCGCGCACGCGCTTGGCGGCGGAGTCGGTGCCGGTGGCGGCCTCGAGGGTCGTCAGGGTGGTCGGGATCTCGCCGAGGAAGCGCGATGGCGGGTTGTACGACGACCCGCCCCACAGCATCCGCCGGTCCGCGTGGGTGAGGTGGAGGTGCTGCTCGGCCCGGGTGATCCCGACGTAGGCCAGTCGCCGTTCCTCGGCCAGTTCCTCCGGGTCGTTCATCGAGCGGACGTGCGGGAACACCCCGTCCTCCATCCCGACCAGGAACACGACCGGGTACTCCAACCCCTTGGCGTTGTGCAGCGTCATCATGGTGACCCGGCCCAGGTCCTCGGCCTCCAACTCAGCGTCGAGTGCGTCCTGTTCCGACACCAGCGAGATGGACTCGAGGAAGGGGCCGAGCCCGGTGCCCCCGCGGGCCTCGAACTCACGCGCGACGCCCTGCAGTTCACGCAGGTTCTCCTCGCGGGTGAGGCCTTCGATGGTGTTGCCCTCGAGCAGTTCCTCCATGTAGCCCGTCTGGTCCCACAGGGCCTCGACCAGGTCCGAGACCGAGACCTCGGGGTCGTCGGCGAGGTCCGCGAGGTCGTCCAGCAGGCCCACGAACTCCGACACCGCCGAGACCGCCCGGGGTCCCAGCGTCGTGATGTCGGCCACGGCCCGGAGGGCGTCCAGGAAGGAGGTCCCGGTCACGCTGGCGTGGTCACCGATGGCCTGCTCGGTCTTGTCGCCGATGCCGCGCTTGGGGACGTTGACGACTCGGCGTGCGGCCTCGTCGTCGGCCGGGTTGACCAGCAGTCGCGCGTAGCCCAGCACGTCCTTGATCTCGCGCCGTTCGTAGAAGCGCACGCCGCCGATGACCTGGTGCGGGGTGCCCACCCGCATGAACACGTCCTCGAGCACGCGTGACTGGGCGTTGGTGCGATAGAACACCGCCACGTCGTCGAAGCCGAGCTCGGTCTCGGCGCGCAGGTGTTCGATGCGTTCGGCGATCCAGGCCGCCTCGTCGTGCTCGTCGGTGGCGTGGTAGACCACGATCGCGGCACCGTCCCCGCGGTCGGTCCACAGGTCCTTGTCGCTGCGGTCCGAGTTGTTGCGGATCACCGCGTTGGCCGCGTCCAGGATCGTCTGCGTCGAGCGGTAGTTGCGGGTCAGCGGGATGACGGCCGCGTCGGGATAGTCGTCGGCGAAGTCCAGGATGTTGCGGATCGTGGCACCCCGGAAGCGGTAGACGCTCTGGTCCGGGTCGCCGACCACCATCAGGTTGCGCTCCCCCGCGGCCAGCAGGTTCACCAGGTGGTACTGGGCCCGGTTGGTGTCCTGGTACTCGTCGACCATCAGGTACGGGAATCGTTGCTGCCAGTGCGCCAGCACCTCGGGAAAGATCTGGAACACCTCGACGGTCTTCATGATGAGGTCGTCGAAGTCCAGCGCGTTGTTGGCCAGCAGTTGCTGTTGGTAGTCGCGGTAGACGTCGGCGATGATCGGTTGGGGCCACGGTCCGGCGGCGTCGCGGTAGGACTCGAAGTCGACCAGTTCGTCCTTGGCCGCGCTGATCGCGTACTGCACGGTGCGGGGTGACAACTTGCGATCGTCGACGCCCTGGTCCTTGAGGATGCGCTTGATCAACCGGCGCGAGTCCTGGGCGTCGTAGATCGTGAACGACGACTGGTAGCCCAGCCGGGGCAGTTCTCGTCGCAGGATCCGAACGGCGGACTTGTGGAAGGTCGTGACCCACATCCGGTCGCCCAGCCGGGACCCGACCTGGCCCGACACCCGCTCGGCCATCTCGCCGGCCGCCTTGTTGGTGAAGGTGATGGCCAGGATGGCGAACGGGCTGACGCCTTCGTTGATCAGGTGCGCGATCCGGTGGGTCAGGACCCGGGTCTTGCCGGACCCGGCGCCCGCGATGACCAGCACGGGACCCTCCGTGGTCGCCACGGCCTCGCGCTGCTCGGGGTTGAGCCCCGCCAACGGGTCGGGACGGCCGGCCCGCGTCGCCGACGTGGGCGCCTCCCGGCGCTCGTCGGGCGGGACGGGCGTGTCCGCGTCCAGGCCATCACCATTGGCCCGTGCCTGGGCACGGGCGATGGCGGCGTCGAGGTCGGTCATGGTGGCGACGATCGGGACGGGGACGGGGGACGGGAGGTCCGCGACGGCGGCTCGGGTGGCGCGATGGGGCCGGGCGGACCGGTCGGCGGCCGGGCGGCGACCGGCCGGCTGGACCCGTGTCGGCGCGCCGCGGCAGATGTCGTCGAGGCTATCGCCGGGCTGGGACCCGCCGGGGGTGCCCGGACCGGGCTGTGGGTGTCGAGCCCACCCGCGACCGACGACCAGCAGACGGACGACACGACGGCGCCCGCCGCCCCGCCAGGAGGGGGACGACGGGCGCCGGCGTGGACCGGTGGGACCCGGTCACTCCTTGACGAGCCGGATGGTCAGGGGATAGCGGAAACCCTCGCCGCGCTGGGCCTTGACGGCCGCGACGATCGACGCGATGAACCACAACGGCACCCCGACGAGCCCCATCAGGATCGACACCGGGATCAGCACGATCGTGAAGGCCAGCAGGACGGCCAGGACGGCGTAGAGCATGATCGACAGGTTGAAGTTCAGGGCCTCCACCGCGTGGTGGGCGACGTAGCGATCCCGGTCCTTGCGAACCAGCCACACCACCAACGGGCCCAGGAACCCCAGCCCACCCAGGCCAGCCGCGACCAGCGCCGACAGGTGCGCGATCATGCCCCAGTTCCGCGACTCCTCGGTGATGACGATCGCCTCGGGATCGGGTGGCGGGACGGCCGGCCACACCATTGCGGCGCCAGGGTTCGGGTTCGGGTTCGGGGGCGGCGGTGCCGCTGACCCGGGCGGCATGGCACCGGGCTCGGACGCATGGGGGTCGGAGGTGCCCGCTGCGGTCGGGCCGGCCGACGCACCGGTGCTCGCATCGGCCGCGGTCGCCCCGACCAGGTCCCGCGAGTCGACGGGTGCGGCCCCCTCGGGGTCGAACTGGCCGTGGGAGTCGTGGTGCTCACCGGCGACGGCCGGCTCGGCGCCACAGACCACGCAGGTCACGCCGTCGGCGGTCTCGGAGCCACAGGATGGGCAGGTCGTCATGGTCGCGCCTCTCGTTCGTGTCGTTGGCTCCATGGTGCCGTTCCTGCCGCCCCACCGGCTCAGGGTCGACCCCCGCGCCCCCCTGAGTCGACCCCGGAGCGTGAGGGGCGCGGGTCGGTGGCGCCCCCACCCCGGCACCAGCGGTCGACCGGCCACCCGGGTCGAATGGGCCCGACCTATGGTTGAAGGCCTCTCCGCAAACCGACACAGAGGAACCTGAAATGGCCGCCAGCATCGCACGCGTCGTCGAGATCTCCGCCACGTCCGACACCGGCTTCGACGACGCCATCCACGCCGGCATGACCCGCGCCCGCAGCACCCTCCGCAACGTCACCGCCGGCTGGGTCAAGGACCAACGCGTCCGCGTCGACGGCGACTCCCTGGTCTACCAGGTCAACATCGAAGTCACCTTCATCCTCCAGGACGACGCTGACCTCGCCTGACTCGCTGCGCTCGTCAGGTTTGAGAAACTCGCCCAAGGGCTCGTTTCTCACGCCACATCCCAGGCCGACACCGCCTGACTCGCTGCGCTCGTCAGGTTTGAGAAACTCGCCCAAGGGCTCGTTTCTCACGCCACATC
>JAGXFT010000101.1 GCA_024637135.1 Nitriliruptorales bacterium
AGGCCCTCCAGGCCCGTGTGGGCCACGATCACCACGTCGGCGACCGGGTTGGCATCGAGCGCGGTCAGGACGCCGCCCGGCCGCGGCGCCAGCACGGTCGTGAGTTCCTCGGCCCGACCGACGTAGGCATCCAACCCCAGTTCGTGCAGGCGCGCGATTGCGCGCGTGCGACGGCTGGACGTGAAGTTGCCGCCCTCGGGGAAGATCACCAGCGCCCCGTCGTCGGCGAGGCCGGCCGCCAGCCGGCCGATCTGGTCGACCACCCCGGCCCCTGGAGGCGGGTTCGGCGAGATGAAGGCGTTCGGGAACCGGTTCAACGCGATGTCGATGCTGGGCACCCACTGCATCGTGTCCTTGAGCACCACCGCCGGGACCCGGTCGAAGGTGTTGACCAGCAGGTGTCCCAACAGGAACGAGTCCCCGGCTCCGGCATGGCGACTGAGCACCAGCATGGGCGTGGACGGGATCCGTGGCTCGACCACCAGCGCGCCCGGCGCGGACTCGGTCACGATCCGCACACCAAGGTTGCGCTGGCAGGCACCGACCAGGCCCCAGACGTACCACCCCAGCAGCCGGACGTGGGCGTCGCGGAACCACGGCCGGTCCAGTCGCGTCCCGAACCCGCTGATGAGCCACAGCCCGAACAGGACGAACACCCCGACGGTCTCGCGGTAGAGCCACACCAGGGCGACCCACACCAGCCCGAACACCTTCAGCCGACCCGGGAGGTAGCGGGTCGTGAACGCGACCACCGGGATCGCGATCGGCAGCGTCACCACGCCGAGCACGGCCAGGAGCGGGATGATCGGGGCCAGCACGACCCGGCGGATCCAGCGCCGCGGCAGCCCCATCAGTTCCCCGTTCCGGTCTCGGCGAGGTAGGCGGCGGTCGCGATGCGGGCCGACTCGATCGACTCCACCAGGCCAGACGAGTCCCGGTAGGACAGGTTGGCCCGCAGGTCCGTGGGTGCCGGCGCGTTCCCACCACTGGGCAGCACGTGCACCGTGACGTCCGTCGGCACGTCCTCCATGAAGGTGCTGAAGCCGTGGCGCCGGGCGATCTCGAAGCTGACCTGGGCCACCCGCAGGGGGTTGGTCGGCACGGTCAACGGCTCTTCGATGCGACCCACCTGCAGCACGTGGATCGTGCGGGCACCGGCGGCCACCGCCCGGCGGACCGGGATCGAGTCGACCAGGCCGCCGTCGAGGTAGTGGCGGCCGTCGACCTCGACGGGCTCGAACAGGCCCGGGACCGCCGACGACGCCAGCAGGGCCGGCACCAGCGGTCCGCATGTGAACCACGTCGCCGCGGCCGTCTCGATGCAGGCCGCGACGCAGGCGAAGTCGACCACCAGGTCCTCGATGCGGGCGCTGGGGTCGACCACGTGGTCGAACAACGTGGCCAGTTCGGCGGTCCGGTGGAGCGCGATGCCGGTCGACACGAACGTCCGCAGTCGCCCGACCAGGCCCTCGGTCAGGAGCCCCGACTGGTCCAGTCCCGACCACAGCCCACGCAGTCGCGCCACGCCCTGGGCGTCCGGCGACGCCGCGAACACCGCCCCGTTGATGGCCCCGATCGACGTCCCGACGATCAGGTCGGGGTGGACCCCGGCGGCCACCAGCGCCTCCAGCATCCCCACCTCGGCCGCACCCAGTCGACCACCGCCACCCAGCACGAACGCCACCGGCCCGGCGTCGTCGCCCGACGGTTGCCGGCCGGGGTCGTCGGTCGGGTGCATGGCGCGGCTCCGGGGTGGCGGGAGTCGAGTGTCGCCGATCTGCCACGATCTCGCCGACACCTCCCGGGGCGGCAATCCACCCGCGTCGCCGGGTGCTGCCAGCGCACGCGGCCTGTCCGACCCCGTCGCGCGGGGCAACCTCGCAACCGTCGCGGTGGATTGTTCGTCCGACCGATCAGGAGGTCACCGTGAGGCAGTCCCGGCACGTGGCGCCGTCCACCATGACCGCCCGGGCCCGGCCCGGTGGCCGCTGGCGTGGCCTCGGTGCCGTCGGCCACCCGTTCGCGATCGCCGCGCTGGTCCTGTTGGTCGCCAACGACGTCGCCCTCAAGCGCGTCGTTCCCGGCGTCGTGACGGGCAAGCTCTCCGACGTCGCCGGACTGGTCGTGTTCGCGCTGGTGGTCGCCGCCGGGCTGGCCGTCGTCGACCCCGACGACGACCGGGTCCTGGCCACCACGACCATCCTGGTCGGGACGTGGTTCACCCTGATGAAGACCATCCCGGCCGTGACCGCCGCGACGGAGGCCCTCGCCACCCTGGTGGCCCCCCGCGCCCACATCGTCACCGACCCCACCGACCTGCTCGTCCTGCCGGCCCTCGCGATCGCCTGGTGGACGTGGCGCCACCGGCTCGGACCCCACGCCTGGGCGATCCCCGTCGTGGTGCTCGCCGCCACCTGGAGCCTCGCCACCTCCTGTGCCCAGGAAACCGGTGCGCAGGACGTCGCCGTCGAGGCGGACGGCAGCTTCGTCGTCTCGACCGACTACCGCCACACCGCCGTGGTGGACGCCCAGGGACAGGTGTTCAGCCGGATGGACGGGGAGCCCTCCGAGGACGAGGACCGCGACGACACCGACCGTGTCTGCCTCGACGACGGCACCTGCATCCTCCTGGACGGCGACGACGTGGTGGAGGTCGGTCCGGACGACGCCACGCGCGTCGCGGTCGACATCCCCGCGGACCGGATCGCCTTCGCGACGTGGACGGGCACCACCGGTGGCGGGTGTGGGGGCATCGAGCCGGCGCAGGACGTCGCCACCAACGACCTCGGGGCGGCGGTGGTCGCCCACGGCAGCCACGGTGTCAGCGTGCGCACCGTGGACGGGACCTGGACCCGGTACGCACTGGACGACTCCACCGAGTTCTCGTCCTCGACGCCCAACGCCAAGGTGGTGACCGGGATCCTCGCGGCCGTCCTGACAGGCCTGCTGGTGGCGCTGTGGCCGCGCTCTATCTGGAACGCGGCAGGGTCGCTGGGGGCCATCGTGGTCGGCGTCGCCACGGTCCTGTTCATCCTGCCGGGCGACGAACTGCTGGCCTTCGCCGGTCTGTTCGGCGTGCCCGTGGTCACGGTGCTGGCGCTGGTGGTGGTGGCCATCAGCGTCTGCCGGATCCCATGGGCCGCCACCCGACGGGTGCTGGGGGCGATGGTCGCCCTGCTGGTGGTGACCGAGTTCGTCGGGTGGGTGTGGGTGACGGGCTGGATCGCCCACATGTCGCTGGCCGTGGCCATCAACGCGGTGGCGATCGCCGCCACGACCGTGGGCCTGGTGGTGATGGGCGTGCAGGACGGGTCGTGGCCGGTCCCCCGCAAGGTCGTCGTGCCGCCGGCCCCCGACCTCAGCCGGTCCGACGGGTCAGCGGCCGGTACTTGATGCGGGTGGGGTTGACGGCGTCCTCGCCCTTGCGCTTGAGCAGGTCGGCCTCGTACTCCGAGTAGGAACCCGAGAACCACACGGCCTGGGAATCACCTTCGAAGGCCAGGATGTGGGTCGCGACCTTGTCGAGGAACCAGCGATCGTGGCTGGTGATCACCGCACACCCGGCGAACTCCAGCAGCGCTTCCTCCAACCCGCGCAGCGTGTCGACGTCGAGGTCGTTGGTCGGCTCGTCCAGCAGCAACAGGTTGGCCTCGTTCTGCAACAGCTTGGCGAGGTGGATCCGGTTGCGTTCCCCACCCGAGCTCGACCCGACCTTCTTCTGCTGCTCGCCACCCTTGAACCCGAACGCGGCCACGTAGGCGCGCGACGACATCTCGGTGGCGCCGATCTGGACCCAGTCGGTGCCACCGGTGATCTCCTCGAACACCGACTTGGTCGGGTCGAGGTCGGCGCGGGACTGGTCGACGTAGGACAGTTGGACGGTGTCGCCGACGGTGACGTCGCCCTCGTCGGGGGTGGTCGCCTCGTCGTCACGGGCTTCGCCGGCTGCGGTCACGATCATGCGCATCAGCGTGGTCTTGCCGGCACCGTTGGGCCCGATGATGCCCACGATGCCGCCCGGGGGCAGCTTGAACGTCAGGTCCTCGTACAGCAACCGGTCGCCGTAGCCCTTGGCCACGTCGTCGACGTCCACGACGATGTCGCCCAGCCGCGGCCCGTCCGGGATCATGATGATCGGCTTGGTCACCTGCTTGGGACGGTCCTTGTTGAGCAGCGTCTCGTAGGCCTGGACGCGCGCCTTGGCCTTGACCCGCCGGCCCTGCGGCGACTGCTTGACCCAGTCCGCCTCCTCGGCCAACTGGCGCTGGCGTGCCGACTCCTCGCGCTCCTCCTGCGCCAGCCGGTCGCGCTTCTGTTCCAACCAGCCCGAGTAGTTGCCCTGGAAGGGGTAGTAGTTGCCGCGGTCGAGTTCGAGGATCCACTCGGCCACCTCGTCGAGGAAGTACCGGTCGTGGGTCACGGCCACGACCATCCCGGCGTACTCCGACAGGTGCCGCTGCAACCACGCCACGGTCTCGGCGTCGAGGTGGTTGGTGGGCTCGTCCAGCAGCAGGATGTCGGGCTTGGACAACAGCAACTGGCACAACGCCACGCGGCGTCGCTCGCCACCGGACAGGACCGACACGTCGGCATCCCCGTCGGGGACGCGCAGGGCGTCCATGGCGATCTCGATGGTGCGGTCGAGGTCCCACGCGTCGGCGGCGTCGATCTTGTCCTGGACGGCCGACATCTGTTCGAGGATGCGGGTCATCTCGTCATCGTCGAGCGGCTCGGACAGCCTGGCTGTCAACTCGTTGTAGGTGCCGACCAGGCCCGCGGTCTCGCCCATGCCGGCGAGGATGTTCTCGCGGACGGTCTTGTCCTCGTCCAGTTCGGGCTCCTGGGACAGGTAGCCGATCGAGTAGCCCTTGGCCGACCAGGCCTCGCCCTCGATGTCGGTGTCGACCCCGGCCATGATCTTCAACAGGGTCGACTTGCCGGTGCCGTTGGGACCGATCACGCCGATCTTGGCGCCCGGCAGGAACGACAGCCAGACGTTGGACAGGACCTCGCGGCCGCCCGGGATGAGCTTGGTCATCCCCTTCATCACGTAGCAGTACTCGGCCATGGCGGGGTCGGTCCTTGCGGTGGGGAGAGGCGCTGGGGAGGGAGTCAGTCGACGGTGGCGACACGGGGTCGCACCGTCGACCGGCCAGCCTATCCGCGTCGCCTCCGCGTCCACCGGCGCCGAGATGGCCGGGCAACGATGCCGACGCCACCGGGCAACGATCCGCCCGCGCGCAACCCCGTCCACCCCGTTCGAAGGGACAGGGTCACCCGACGGAGCCAGCGCCACCCGGATGTAGCGTGACCTCACTGCACCGGCTCCGCCACATCCTCCACGCCACGCACGCTGGCGCACGGCGAGGAACTCGTGGACCGGAGGTGCAACCCGACCCACGAGAGCGCCGAATGTCCTTGTCCCACCGTCCGTTCGTGGCTGCCCTGGTGTTGGCCCTGCTGATCCCCCTGCCCGCGGCCGCACAACAGAACCCTGGTGACCTGACCGCCGACGAGCAGGCCGCGATCGAGCGTGCCCGGAGCGAGGT
Source organism: Nitriliruptorales bacterium (assembly GCA_024637135.1). Lineage (GTDB taxonomy): Bacteria > Actinomycetota > Nitriliruptoria > Nitriliruptorales > Nitriliruptoraceae > Salsipaludibacter. The sequence continues at coordinate 5,550 of JAGXFT010000101.1, forward strand.
CGACGCCATCGAGGGTCGCATCGACGGCCTCCAGGACGAGATCGACGGCACCGAGGCGCAACTCGACGAACTGGACGGGAAACTGGCGACGGCGAGCGAGGCACTCAGCCGCGCCCAGCAGGTCGCCGCCGCCGCCGAGGCGGCCGCGGACGAGGCCCAGGCCCAGGTCCAACGCGTGCAGTCGGACCTCGCCGTCGCCCTCGTCGCCCGCGACGACAGCCAGGACCGGGTCACCTCGCTGGCCCGCGACGCCTTCATGTACGGACCCGGCTCGACCGACCCCGTCATGATGATCGTCGACGGGCTCAACGCCGAGGACGGCGCCAGCAACCTCGCCAAGGCCGGCAGCACCATCGACCTCGCCCTGCGCGAGCGCACGTCGGTGATGGAGGACTCCAGTCGACTGGTCGCCCAGACCGACGCACTGTCCGAGGAGGCCGCCCTGCTCGAGGAGGCTCGCGCCGCCCGCTTCGACGAGGTCGACGCGGCCCGTGCCGATGCCGCCCAGCGCCACGCGGAGGTCATGGACCTGGTCGAGGAAGCAGACGCCACCCTGCTGCGCCAGCAGTCGCTGCTCGGTGAGCTGGGCAACGAGCGCGCCGGTGCCGAGCAGGAGGTCGAGGCCACCGTCGCCTCGGCCCGTGCCGCCGCAGCCGAGCGGGTCCGCAAGGCCGAGGAAGAGCGTCGCCGCGCAGAGGAGGCCCGTCGCAAGGCCGAGGAGGAAGCCCGTCGCAAGGCCGAGGAGGCCCGGGCTGCCGCCGCTGCCGAGGCCGCCGCCGCAGAAGCCGAGGCCCAGGCCGCCGAGGAGCGCGCCGCCGAGGCCCGCGAGGCCGAGCGCCGCGCCGCCGAACGCGAACAGGAGGAGCGCGAGGCGCAGGCACGTGAAGAATCCTCGTCGTCATCCTCCTCGTCGTCTTCATCCTCCTCGTCGTCCTCTTCTTCGTCGTCGTCGGTCTCGTCCCGATCGGTCGGCGGTGGGCTGACCAGCGTCGGTGGCATCACCGTGTCGTCGTCGATCGCCGACGAGTTGGCCGCGCTGTTGAGCGCCGCCAGTTCGGCCGGCATCAACCTGGGTGGCTCCGGCTACCGCTCGCCCGACACCACCCTGGCGCTGCGGATCGCCAACGGGTGCCCGGACATCTACAACTCGCCGGCCTCGTCGTGTCGCATCCCGACGGCCCGGCCCGGGACCTCGATGCACGAGAAGGGCCTGGCGATCGACTTCAGCTACCAGGGCCAGACGCTGTGCTACCCACGCTCGGCATCGTCGTGCGGCGGCAACCGTGCCTTCGACTGGCTGCGCGCCAACGCCAGCCGCTACGGGCTGTACAACCTGCCCGACGAGGCCTGGCACTGGTCCACCAACGGCAACTAGTCCGTCGCGGTCCGACGGGGTCGTCCGTCGTCGAGCTGGCTGGTCACCAACGTGAGCGCCTCGGCAACGGCGATCGTGCCGGTGATGCTGACCCACTCGACGTCGGCGTGGGCACCGTCGCCGTCCGGACCGAACAGGACCGTGGGGATCCCGGCTGCGGCCAGGAACGCCGAGTCCGCCCAGTAACTCATCCCGGCGACCGGGGGTGGGGACCCCTCGACGGTCGTCGCGGCGGCCGTCAGCGCACGGGCGATCGGCTGGTCCGGCGCCGTCGCCAACGGCTCGCGGACCAGGACCGTGGTGGCCTCGAACGACACGTTGTCGTCGACCCGTGCGGCGCGCACCACCGCAGCCAGGTCCGCCTCGACGTCCTCCACCCGCTCCCCCGGCAGGGTCCGACGTTCCACGTCCAGGCGTGCGCTGCCGGGGATGGTCGACCACTCGCGGCCGCCGACCACGCGCGAGGCATGGACCGACCCGGGACCCAACAGCGGGTGCGGGTCGGCCGCCAGCCGGTCGTCGAGGTCGCGCAGTCCGGCCAGCACCGGGCCCAGTGCGAGGATGGCGTCGGTACCGAGGTGGGGGCGTGACCCGTGGGCGGCACGACCGGTGACCTCGATGCGCTGCCACACGAAGCCCTTGTGCGCCACGCCCACCGCCCGCTCGGTCGGCTCGGTGACGATCGCGGCGTCCACGGTCCCCGGGTCCAGGCGGTCGAGCACCTCTCGGATGCCCAGGCTGGCGTGCTCCTCGTCCGCCACCGCGGCCACGACGACCTGCCCCGGCAGGCCCCGACGGCCCACCTCGCGACAGGCCACCAGCGCGGCCGCCAACCCGCCCTTCATGTCGTAGGCACCCCGCCCGTACAGGCGATCGCCGTCACGTCGCGGTCCGAACGGCGCGACCATGCCGTCGGTCCCGACCGTGTCGAGGTGGCCGCACAGCAGCAGGGTCGGCCCCGCGGGTGGCACCCGGTCCGGCGCGGTCGACCTGACCAACACGCTGGGACGGCCAGGTGTCGCCTCCAGCACCTCGACGTGCAGGCCGGCGGCGTTCGCCCACGTCGCGACCGCCCGCACCATCGCCGCCTCCCCGGCGCCACCAGCCACCAGCGACGGATTCACCGAGTCGATGGCGACGAGCGCCTCGAGCAGGTCGACGACGTCGGCGACGTCGGTCATGGTTGCGTTCGCGGTCACGGGGCACCTCCGGCACGACCCTCGGTGGAGACCAGCACCACGACCGCGTCGCCGTCGACGCCGAGGTGGCGGCGACGCTCGGACGCGTGGGGACCGGTCAGTGCCCTGCGCGCCCCGGCCAGCGCCGCGGCGCCCGAGGGGCCGCTGTCGATCCCCCGGTCCCCCAGGTCCGCCACGGCCGCGTGCGCCTCGTCGTCGTCGACGGCGATCGCCGCGTCCAGCCCGGCCCGGAGCACCGGCCATGCCAACGACGACGGCGTCCCACAGTTCAGGCCGGCCATCACCGTGTCGGCCGTCGGCACCGTCGTCGGGGCGTCGGCGGCCAGGCTGGCGACCACGCAGGCCGCGGTGGCCGGTTCCACACCCAGGACGGCGCGCCGCCCCGGCCCGGTGGCCGAGCCCGCGTGGGTCACGGCCGCCTGGGCGAACGACCCGACCCCGACCGGCACCACCGTCACGGTGGGTGGATCGACCCCGCGGGTCGCGAGGTCGTCATCGACCTCCCGGAACAGCGTGCTGTAGCCCTCCACGACCCAGCTCGGGACGACCTCGTATCCGGACCAGGCGGTGTCCTGGACCAGCGCCACGTCCGGGTCGTCGGCCGCCGTGCGGGCCGCCGTCGCCACCGCCTGGTCGTAGGACCCGTCGACCCGGACGATCTCGGCACCCTCGGCCGCGATGGCGGTGACGATGTCGTCGGCCATCACGTCGGGGACGTGGATTCGTGCCCGCAACCCGAGCCGGGACGCCAACCTGGCCAGCGCCCGACCGTGGTTGCCGTCGGTGGCCGTGGCCAGCGTCAGCGCCGGGGTCGCGGCGGCGGCCTCGGTGACACATGCCCAGGAGACCGGGCCCCCGTCCGGGGCATCCGGGTCGCCGGTCCGGGCCAGCAGGACGCGCGCGACCGCCCACGACACCCCGAGCACCTTGAAGGCCGGGAGGCCGAGCCGCGCCGACTCCTCCTTGACGAACAGGCGGCCGACCCCGAGCTCGTCGGCCAGGTCCGGGACCTCGTGCAGTGGGGTGGCGGCATGCCCGGGAATGCCGGCGTGGAAGGCCGCGACCGCTGCCGGCACGGGCGGGCACCGCCAGGTCCCGGCGTCGCGTCCCGTCGCCCAGTGATCCATCGTCACCCGCTGCCCAGCACCAGCGCGGGGACGTCGACGGCGGTGCCGTTGACGGCGTTGTCGACCCGATCGCCCAACCAGCCCATCAGCCCGGTCTGGATCGCCGCGGTCATGGCCAGGTAGAGGACCCACAGAAGCACGCCGACGACGGCCGCCCGCCGCGCCCACCGGACGGCCTTGGTGCCGTACTCGCTGATCAGCGGTTCCAGTTGCCGGCGGGCATCGCCGGCCCGGTCGGTCAGCCCCTGGGTGGCCCGCTCGATCTCGGTGCGGGTGGCGCGGCGGACCTCCTCGACCAGCGCCGTCGTGTCGTCGCGCGTCATGGTCGAACCCAACCGGGCACGCGACGACGCCGCGGCCCGGACCCGTGGCGCGGCGCCGTAGCCCGACGAGGCGTCCTTGGCGGCGGCGGCCTGCCCGGCTGCCTTGGCGGCGGCCGCAGCCTCCTCGGCCATCGCGATCCGCCCGGCCCGTGGGGCGACCCGCTTGTGGTCGGTCCAGTCGGCGCCGTCCCACCACCACAGCCGTTGGCCGCCGGTGGGATCCGGATACCACCCGGCCGGCGGGGCGTCCTCGCGCCTCATGGCCGGGACGCCGGCGGCGGGAGGTCCACGCGGTCGTCCGGTCGCGGGATGGACAGGCCCTTGCGGGGACGCACCTCGTCCTCGCCGTCGTCGGCCCGCATGGTCTCGGCCAGTGCCGACACGGTGCCCAGCAAGCCGGAGAAGTCGGCCGGGATGACCAGCTTCGTGGCGCGGCCGTCACCGATCTCCTCCAGCGCCGACAGGTACTCGACGGTCAGCACCGACTGGTCGGCCTGTGCCTCCTTGATCCCGGTCAACCGGGCCAGCGCGGCCGCACCCTCGCCCTCGCCAAGCTTGGTCAGGCGCAGCTTGTCGGCTCCGGCGCGCAACTCGATCGCCTTCGCCTCGCCCTCGGCGTCCAGCACGGCGGCCTGCTTGCGACCTTCGGCGGCCAGGATCGAGGCCTCCTTCTCGCCGTTGGCGCGTGCGATCGCGGCCTCGCGGTAGCCGTTGGCCTCGGTCACGGTGGCGCGGCGGTCACGTTCGGCGCGCATCTGGGCGTGCATGGCGGAGACGACCTCCGGGGGTGGGTCGATCCGCTGGATCTCGACCCGCACGACCCGCACGCCCCACTTGTCGGTGGCCTCGTCCAGCACCTCGCGCAGCCGGGTGTTGATGGTGTCGCGGGACGTCAGGGCGCGGTCGAGTTCGAGGTCACCGATCAGGTTGCGCAGGTTGGTCTGGGCCAGCTTGATGATGGCGGTGTAGAAGTCGGCGACGTTGTAGACCAGCCGCTTGGGGTCGGTCGCCTCGTAGTAGACGACCGCGTCGACCGACACGACCACGTTGTCCTCGGTGATGACCTCCTGGGGTGGCACGTCGACGACCTGTTCGCGCATGTCGATCAACTGGATCGAGTCGACGAAGGTGAGGATGAGGTTGAACCCGGGGTCGCGGGTGTCCTTGTACCGACCCAGCCGTTCGACCAGTCCGCGCTGGTAGGGACGGACGATCTTGACGGCCAGCACCAGGATGACGACGGCGATGACGGCGATGACAGCGAGGACGTAGGGCCACATCAGTGGGCTCCGGGGGTCGGGGACGTATCGGTCGGGCGGGCCAGGGGTGTCGTTGCCGTGGGGGGTGCGGTCGGGGGTCGCGGCGTGCCGACCCGCAGGCGAGTTCCCTCCACGGCCAGGACGACCACCACCGAGCCGGCCGGGACGACGATGTCATCGGTGGTGAACGCGGTCCAGGTCTCGCCCTCGACCCGGACCTGGCCGCCGCGGTCATCCCGGCGCGGGGCGATCGGTTCCACCACCTCGGCGGTCATCCCGACCAGGCGGTTGCCACCCACGCCCACCGGCAACCGGTCATCGGCCAACAGCGTCCGCCAGCGCCAGGTCACGCCGACCCACGCCGCCACCACGACCGCGAACACGACCGCCTGCACGGTCACGGAGCCGTCCAGCGCCCCGACGCCGGCCGCCACCAGCGCACCCACGAGCACGGCCGCCGGGACGCGGGCATCGAGGAGACGACGTCGAACGACGAGCGCGACCAGCACGGCCACCACCAGCCACAGCGATGGCCACAGTGCCGCAGACGGCCCGAGGTCCACTCTGACTCCAACGTCGTCCTGTCACGGTATCCCGACCCCGTTCCACCGACCCCGATTCAGGGAGGGGGGCCGTAGCCGCCACCGCCGGGGGTCTGCAGCACCAGCACGTCGTCCACGGCCACCTCGACGGTGTCCCGACCACCAACCTCCGTGCGGGTGCCGTCGGGATGTTCGATCCACTGGTCCCCCAGCGCACCAGGGCTGCCACCGGCCATCCCGTAGGGCGCGACCCGGCGGTGGCTCGACAGCAGGCTGACGGTCATCGGTTCGAGGAAGCGCAGGCGGCGGACGGCGCCGTCCCCGCCGGTCCACTCCCCCGCCCCACCACTGCCGTGGCGGATCGCGAAGGACTCGACCCGGACCGGATGGCGCCACTCCAGGACCTCGGGGTCGGTCAGGCGCGAGTTCGTCATGTGGGTCTGGACGACGTCGACGCCGTCGAAGCCGCCGTCGGCGTCGCGGCCCGCACCGGACCCGCTCGCCACCGTCTCGTAGTACTGGTGGTCGTCGTTTCCGAAGGTGAGGTTGTTCATCGTGCCCGAGCCCTCGGCCTGGACCCCCAGGGCGCCGTACAACGTGCCGGTGACGGCCTGGGAGGTCTCGACGTTGCCCGCGACCACCGCGGCCGGGGATTCGGGCGACAGCAGGCTGGCGGGCGGGATCACGACGTCCAGCGGTTCGAGGCAGCCGGCGTTGAGCGGGATGTCGTCGTCGACCAGGGTCCGGAAGACGTAGAGGACGGCCGCCAGTGCCACCGACGACGGCGCGTTGGCGTTGCCCGCGGACTGGGGCGAGGTGCCGGTGAAGTCGATGGTGGCCCGGCGTGCGTCGGGATCGACCGTGATCGCCACCTCGATCCGGTCGCCGTCGTCGAGGTCGGTCGTCCACGTGCCGTCCGACAGGGTCGGGATGACGCGCGCGACGGCCTCGGCGGCGTTGTCGCGGACGTGGCCCATGTAGGCGTGCACGACGTCCAACCCGACCATGTCCACCAGGTCCCGCAGGGCGGCCGCCCCGGTGGCGTTGGCGGCGACCTTGGCACGCAGGTCGGCGATGTTGGCGTCGGGATCGCGGGACGGGTGGTCGGCCGCGGCCAGCAGGTCACGGGTCGCGGCCTCACGCAGTTCGCCGTCGTCGACCAGCAGCCAGGTGTCGAACACCACGCCCTCGTGCTCGATCCGGGTGCTGGCGGCCGGCATCGACCCGGGGGTGATCCCGCCGATCTCGGCGTGGTGACCGCGTGACGCGACGACGAACTGCAGGTCGCCGCCCGGGCCGAACACCGGGGTCACCACCGTCACGTCCGGCAGGTGGGTGCCACCCCGATACGGGTTGTTGAGCGCATACACCTGCCCGGGGGCCAGGGTGTCGGCGGTGGCCTCCAGCACGACCCGGATGGACTCGCCCATCGACCCCAGGTGGACCGGGATGTGGGGCGCGTTCGCCACCAGGTTCCCGTCCGCGTCGAACACCGCGCACGAGAAGTCGAGTCGTTCCTTGATGTTGACCGAGTGCGCCGTGCGTTGGAGCGCCACGCCCATCTGCTCGGCGATCGACATGAACAGGTTGTTGAACAGTTCGAGGCGGACCGGATCGACCGTGGTGTCGCCGGCCGTCGCGGGAGTGGTGTCGTGGACCCGTTCCAGGACCAGGTGGCCGAGGTCGTTGACGGTGGCCCGCCACCCGGCGTCCACGACCGTGGTGCCGGTCGCCTCGGCGACGATCGTGGGGCCGTCCAGCGTCGTCCCGCGGGCGAGGTCCTCGCGCCGCACCAGCGGGACGTCGGCCCAGTCGCCGTCGACCACCATCCGCACGCTCGCGTCCTCGACGTCACGCGGCGCGCGTCGCGCGGGTGCGCCGGCCACCGGATCCGGTGCGTCGTCCACCCGCTCGGGCTGGGCGGCGGTGGCGACGTCGTGTTCGTCGGCGCCGGTGCGCACGACCAGTTCGACCTGGACGGCCTCGACCACGATGTCGGTGTCGGGCATCAGGAACGCGAACTGGCGGCGGTAGGCGGTCTCGAAGGCGGCGCGCATCTCGGCCGCCGGGCCGGCGGGGACTTCCAGGGTGGTGTCGGTGCCGGCATAGCGCAGGGACACCCGGCGGGTCACCTCGGCCGCGTCGCCGTCCACGCCCTGGTCGTGCAGGTCGCGGCGGGCCCCGTCGACCAGGTCGTCGACGACGGTGGCCAGTCGTGCCTCCACCTGGTCGTCGACCGGTACCTCGATCCCCTGGTCGCGCATCGCGGTGACGTCCGCCAGGCCCATGCCGTAGGCCGAAAGCACCCCGGCCAGCGGATGCACGACGACGGTCGCCATGCCGAGGTGCTCGGCGACCGCACACGCGTGCTGGCCCCCGGCCCCGCCGAACGTCGCCAGTGCGTAGTCGGTGACGTCGTGGCCCCGCTGGACCGAGATCGTGCGGATCGCGGTGGCCATGTTGGCGACCGCGATGTCGAGGAAGCCGGCCGCGACCTGCTCGGGCGTGCGGTCGTCGCCGGTGGCGGCCATGACCTGGTCGGCGAGGTCGGCGAAGCCCGCGCGGACCACCTCCACGTCCAGCGGTTGGTCGCCGTCCGGCCCGAACACGTGCGGGAACACCTCGGGGTGGATGCGGCCGAGCATCACGTTGGCGTCGGTCACGGTCAGCGGTCCCCCGCGGCGGTAGGCGGCGGGACCGGGCTGGGCCCCGGCCGAGGCCGGGCCGACCCGGTAGCGGCTGCCGTCGAAGGCCAGCACCGACCCACCCCCGGCGGCGACGGTGTGGATCGCCATCATCGGGGCCCGCATCCGGACCCCGGCGATCCGGGTCTGGAGTTCGCGCTCGAACTCCCCGGCCCAGTGCGACACGTCCGTGGACGTGCCGCCCATGTCGAACCCGATGACCCGGTCGTGGCCGGCGGCGGCCGTGGTCCGGGCCATCGCCACCACCCCACCGGCGGGGCCGGACAGGATCGCGTCCTTGCCGCGGAAGTGGTGGGCCTCGGCCAGGCCGCCGTTGGACTGCATGAACAGCAGCCGGGTCCCGCCCAGTTCGTCGGCGACCCGGTCGACGTGACGACGCAGGATCGGGGAGAGGTAGGCGTCCACGACCGTGGTGTCGGCGCGCGGCACCAGCCGCATCAGTGGGCTGACGTCGTGCGAGGTCGACACCTGGGTGAAGCCCAACTCGGCCGCGATGGCCGCGATGCGGCGCTCGTGGTCGGGGTGGCGGTCGCCGTGGAGGCACGCGATCGCCACGGCGCGATGGCCGTCGTCGTGGGCGGCCCGGAGGTCGTCACGGACCGCGTCGTCGTCCAGCGCGGTCACCACCGTGCCGTCGGCCGCCACCCGCTCGGCCACCTCGACCACGTGGTCGTGCACCAGGTCGGGCAGGACGATGTGGCGCGCGAAGATGTCGGGCCGGTCCTGGTAGCCGATCCGCAGGGCATCCCCGAACCCCGCCGTGACGACCAGCACGGTCGGTTCGCCGGTGCGTTCCAGCAGGGCGTTGGTGGCCACCGTGGTGCCCATCCGGACCTCGTCGATCCGATCGGTCGGGATCGGGTCGTCGGGGCGGAGGTCCAGCAGGTGGCGCATGCCGGCGACGGCCGCGTCGGGGTACCGGTCAGGATCCTCGGACAACAGCTTGTGGGTCGCCAGCGAGCCGTCGGGCCGCCGCGCGACCACGTCGGTGAAGGTCCCACCCCGGTCGATCCAGAACTGCCAACGCCCGTCGCCCACGCCACCTCCGTCCGTGGTTCCCGACGGTAACCGGACCACACTGTCGTCCGTGAGGGTCAGCCGTGGTCGTGGAGGCCGCGCACCATCCCGGCCTGGCCGAGGTGCTGGAAGTTGTCGCCGACGACGCTGTTGAGGCGGACGCCCATCGTCACGGGCGGATCCCACGAGTCGTCCACGACCCGGTCGAGGTCGTCGGGCTCGATCGTGTCCAGCAGCGCGAGCGTCTGGTCGGTGACCGCGGTGAGGTAGTCGACGAGCAGGGTCGAACTGCCGGGCTGGATGGCCGCGACCTGTTCCGGGGTGTGGCCGTAGCCGGTGTCGTCCATGCCGTCGTCGAGCCCGAACCGGCGAGCCCAGCCGCCGCTGACCCACTGCTGGTCGACCGTGGACAGGGCGGCGAGGTGGTCGTCCTGGATCCGGGCGACATGCCACAGCAGCCAGGCCACGGAGTTCGACTGTTCGTCCGGTCGCCAGCCCAGGTCCTGGTCGGGCAGGTCGTCGGCGATCCGGACCGCGAGGTCCCGGATGCGTTCGAACTGGTCACGAAGCAGGTCGGTGGGGGTCACTTGAGGTCCTCGTGGTGGGGTCGTCCCCAGTGCATCACGTCGCCCCGCCATGTGCACCGGCCGGTCATCGCGAGTCGTGTTCAACCATGTGGTTGACAACGTTCACGCACTGGCGTACCGTCCTCAACCATCCAGTTGAACACAACCGGATGCCACGTCCGCCACCGGAGACCAGATGTCCGCCGACGCCCTGTCCAGCGTGTTCCGCGCCCTCGCGGATCCCACGCGTCGCGACATGGTGGCGATGCTCGCCGACGGTGACGCGACCGTGACCGAACTGGCCCGACCGCACGACCTGACCGTGCAGGCGATCTCCAAGCACCTCAAGGTGCTCGAGGACGCCGGCGTGGTCAGCCGCAGCCGGGACGCCCAGACCCGTCCCGCCCACCTGGAGGCCGAGGTGTTCGACCTGCTGACCGTCTGGCTCGAACGCCATCGCCAGCGCCTCGAGGAGCGCTACCGACGCCTCGACGAGGTGTTGGCAACGCTCCCCGAGGACCCACTCCCGACCGAGACCTCACCTGCCGCGCACCATCCCGACCCCGACGACGGAGCACGACCATGACCACCACGACCACCGACCGCCAGACCCGCATCACCGCCGATCCCGACGTCCCGCTGGTGCGGATCGTGCGCGAGTTCGACGCCCCCGCCGAGCAGGTCTTCCGCGCCCACGTCGACCCTGACCTGGTCGCGCGCTGGCTGGGCCCGCGCGACCTCGTCATGACCATCGACACCTGGGACTGCCGCACCGGGGGCTCCTACCGCTACCTCCACACCCGTGGCGACGAGGAGTACGGGTTCCACGGGTGCTTCCACGACGTCCGCCCCGACGACCTCGTGATCGTGCAGACCTTCACCTTCGAGGGGATGCCCGACGGGGTCGCGCTCGAGCGCGTGGAGGTGACCGACCTCGGGGACGGGCGCAGCCGGCTCGAGGCGACCTCCCTGGTCGACAGCTTCGAGGCCCGCAACGCCTTCCTCTCCAGTGGGATGGAGGACGGCGTCGCACAGGGCTACGAGCAGCTCGACGAACTCCTGGCCGCCTGAGCCGACCGAGCGCCCCAGCGCGAGGGCAGGCGCGGATACCGTCCGGGGCCATGCCTGCCTTCCTCGCCGCCGTCCTGGTGTTCGTCGCGTCCGGTGCCGTCCTGGTGCTCGAGACGCTGGCCGGACGCCTGATGGCCCCCTACGTCGGGGTCACGCTCGAGTCGTTCACCGGCATCATCGGGACGATCCTGGCCGGGATCGCGCTGGGCTCGTGGGTCGGCGGCCGGCTGGCGGACCAGCGCGACCCGCGTGCCCTGCTGGGACCGACGCTGGTCCTGGGCGGGGCGCTGAGCATGGTGTCGATCCCGGTGATCGACTTCCTGGGTTCGTCGATGCGGGGCGCGACGCCGCCCGCGATCGTGTTCCTCACCGTCATGGCCTTCTTCGTCCCGACCGCGGTGCTGTCGGCCGTGACCCCGATGGTCGTCAAGCTCCAGCTGGGTGACCTCGCCGACACCGGGGCGGTCGTCGGACGACTGTCGGCCATCGGCACGGTCGGGGCCCTGGTCGGGACCTTCGCGACCGGCTTCGTGCTGGTGGCGGCATGGCCGACGCGACCGATCATCCGGGTCGTCGGCGGGCTGTTGATCGCCGGCGGGCTGGCGTTGTGGGCCTGGCTGCGACGCGATGCCGACGACGACGACGGGCTGGCCCGACCGACCGCCGGGATGCTGGTCGTCGTGGTCGCCGCGGGCGCGCTGTCGTTCGCGGCGGCCCACCCGTGCGAGGAGGAATCGGCCTACTTCTGTGCCCGCGTCGAGGTCGACCCGGATCGTCCGACCGGACGGGTCCTGTGGCTGGACACGCTGCGTCACTCCTATGCCGACGTCGAGGACCCGACCCACCTCGAGTTCAGCTACGCCCAGACGATGTCGGACGTGCTGGCCACGATCGCCCCCGAGGGCGAGGCGCTGGACGTCACCCACGTCGGCGGGGCCGGGATGAGCCTCCCCCGGTACCTGCGCGCGACCCGGCCCGGCACCCAGTCCACCGTGCTCGAACTCGACCCGTTGATGACCGAGATCGCGACCCGCGACATGGGCTGGGAGCCCGGACCCGACGTGACGATGGCGTTCGGGGACGCCCGGTTGCGCCTGGACGACGTCGCGGCGGGCTCACAGGACCTGGTGATCGGGGACGCCTTCGGTGGCGTCTCGGTGCCGTGGCACCTGACCACCGTCGAGTTCGTCGAGGACATCGAGTCACGCCTGGGCCCCGACGGCGTGTACGCGCTGAACATGATCGACTACCCGGACCTGGGGTTCGCGCGGGCCGAACTGGCGACGCTGGCGGCCGTGTTCGACAACGTGGCCGTGCTGGCCCCCGCCGAGCGCCTGCGGGGCGAGGCTGGTGGCAACTTCATCATGGTCGCGTCCAACGCCGCCCTCCCGGTCGAGGAGATGGTGGCGCGCAACGCCGCCCGTGGCGACGACGAGGACGCCCTGTGGGACGGTGGCTCGACGCTGGACGACGTCACCCTGGCGGACTTCCTCGACGGCGCCGACGTCCTGACCGACGACCACGCCCCCGTCGACACCCTGATCACCCCCTACGGCCCCTGACCACCCGCCCGAACTCACCTCGAACCGACCACCCATCCTGGGTGTGAGTGGGCGGTTGCTCGGGTGCAGCGAGGTCCAGGGGGTGAGGTCAGCGAGGGGTCAGCGGGCGAAGCGGCGCAGGCGCAGGGAGTTGAGCACGACGGAGACCGACGAGAAGGCCATCGCGGCCCCGGCGATCGTGGGTGACAGGAACCCCAGGGCGGCGACCGGGATGGCCAGGATGTTGTAGCCGAAGGCCCAGCCGAGGTTCTGCAGGATGATGCGGTAGGTGGCGGTGGAGAGGTCGATCGCGGTGACGACCGTGGCGATGTCGCCGCGGAGCAGGGTCAGGTCGCCGGACTCGATCGCGACGTCGGTGCCGGTCCCCATCGCGATGCCGAGGTCGGCCTGGACCAGCGCGGGGGCGTCGTTGACGCCGTCGCCGACCATCGCCACGACCTCGCCGGCCGCCTGCAGGGCGGCGACCTCGTCCTGCTTGTCGCCGGGCAGCACCTCGGCACGGACCCGATCGATGCCGACGGCGTCGGCGATGCCGCGGGCGGTGGCGGCGTTGTCACCGGTCAGCAGCACGACGTCCATGCCACGATCACGCAGGGCGGTGACGGTGGCGGCGGCCTGGTCCTTGACGGTGTCGGCGACGGCGACCATGGCGCGTGCCCGGCCGTCCCAGCCGGCCAGCACGGCGGTCTCGCCGCGACCCTCGGCGGCGGCCATGGCGTCGGCCAACGTCGCGGGGACGTCGAGGTCGTGCTCGGCCAGCAGGGCGCGGCGGCCCACGACCACCCGGCGGTCGTCGACCGTGGCCACGACCCCGCGACCGGGGACGGCCTCGAAGTCGGTCGCCGTGGGTGGGCGGCGCGCTCCCACCTCACCACGGTCTGCCTGACCTGCGGCGTGGCCCTCGGGGTCGGCGTCATCATCTGCCTCGGCGTCGGCTGCGGCGACGATGGCGCGGGCGACGGGGTGCTCGGAGGACGACTCGACCGCGGCAACCAGGGCCAGGGCCCGGTCGCGGTCGACGTCGTCCACGGCCACCTCCACGACGCGCATGTCGCCGCGGGTGAGGGTCCCGGTCTTGTCGAACACGACCGTGGTGACCTCGCGCACGCGTTCGAGCGACTCGATCGACTTGATGACGATGCCCAGGTCGGCACCGCGGCCGGTCCCCACCATGATCGCGGGCGGGGTCGCCAGGCCCAAGGCGCAGGGGCAGGCGATCACCAGCACGGCCACGGCCGCCTCGAACGCGGCCGGCGCGTCACCGGTCACGACCAGCCAGCCGGCCAGCGTCGCCAGGGCGATCCCGATCACGGTCGGCACGAACACCAGGGAGACCCGGTCGGCGAGGCGTTGGAGGTCGGCCTTGCCGGCCTGGGCGCGCTCGACCATCGCCACGACCTGTGCCAGCACGGTGTCGCCACCCACGGCCGTGGCCTCGACCAGCAGCGTGCCGGTGGTGTTCAGGGTCGCACCGGCCACGTCGTCGCCGATCGCCTTGTCGACCGGCACCGACTCGCCAGTCAGCATGGACTCGTCCACCGCCGAACGGCCCTCGACGACAGTGCCGTCGACCGGGACCTTGTCCCCCGGACGGATCCGGACGTGGTCGCCACGCCGGACGTCCTCGATCGGGATCTCGACCTCGGTGCCGTCGCGCACGACGACGGCGTGGCGCGCACCGAGTTGCAGCAGCGCCCGCAGTGCCGATCCCGCTCGGCGCTTGGCTCGGGCCTCGAACCAGCGCCCCAGGACCAGGAAGGTGATGATCAGCGCGGCGGACTCGAAGTAGTGCTCGTGGCGGCCCTGGGCCAGCAGGACCACCGAGTAGCCCCATGCGGACAGGGTCCCCAAGGCGATCAGCGTGTCCATGTTCACGGTGCGTCGGCGCGCCCGACGAGCCGCTTCGACCAGGAACGGCCGTCCGGCCCCGAACTGCACGATGGTGGCCAACACGGCGACGACCCACGAGCGGGTCTCCATGGCCAGCAGGTCCCCGAGCGGGGTCATCGCCAGCAGGAGCACGAGCGCACCCAGCGGTGCCGCGAGCCTCAGGCGCCGTTGCCATGCCGCGACCTCGTGGTCTGCCGCCTGGTCGGGCTCGGGCATCGGGACGTGTTCGTTGAGGCCGTACCCGATCCGGTCGACCGCGGCCTGCAGCTCCGTGACGTCGACCGACGACCCCATCGAGACGTGGGCGCGGCCCGTGGCGTAGTTCACCTCGGCCTGCTCGACGCCGTCCTGGCGATCCAGGATCCGCTGGACGCGCGCCGCACAGGACCCACAGGTCATCCCCTCGACGTCGAAGTCGAGGTCGACCAGGTCGGTGGCGTCGCGCGGTCCCGTGGCGACGGGATCGCGTTTGGCGGGCGGAGCGGAGGTGGTGGCCATGGACGTCGCCTTCGGCACGGAATGGTCAGCGCGGGGTGGTCAGGCGGGAGGGGTCAGGCGGACTCGACGAGGTAGCCCTGGTCCTCGATCGCGGCCACGAACTGGTCGAGCGAGGCGGTCGACGGGTCCCAGGTCACGGTGACACTGGTCGTGTCGAGGTCGACCGCGGCGCCCTGCACGCCGTCCATGGGTCGCAGCGCGCCCTCGATGGACGTCACGCAGTGGTCGCAGTGGACCTCGGGGACACGGATGGTCGTGGTCTCCATGGGGGGCTCCTGTGATCGTGGGCGGTGTCGTTGTCAACATATACCCCCCATGGGTATCATGCGAACCACGATCGACCGTCCGACCGGAGCCGTTCCCGATGACCGACGAATCCGAACCTGTCGCCCACGACCACCCGCCCGGGTACCTCGGTGACAAGCAGAAGGTGCTGGCGCGGCTCCGGCGGGTCGAGGGCCAGGTCCGCGGCATCCAACGCATGGTCGACGAGGACACCTACTGCATCGACGTCCTGACCCAGGTGTCCGCGGCGACCAAGGCGCTGCAGAACGTGGCGTTGCTGTTGCTGGACGACCACGTCCGCCACTGCGTGACCGACGACGTCCTGGCCGGCTCGACCGACAAGGTCGACGAGGCCATGACCGCAATCACCCGGCTCGTGCGCAGCTGACCGAGACGGCAGGGAACGGGGACCGTTCGACCACATGCGGGCGATTCGGGACCCGGCCCCGGTCCGTACCATCGGTGGTCGGGAACCGGCGCCTTCCGCGTCCACATCATCATCCTCCACCAGCCTCCGTGAGGTCACCCATGCGCACCATCACCGACCACCTCCAGACCGTCGACGGCGTGTCCGAGTCCCTGGCATCAGACATCGCCGACCGCTTCTCCTCCTACGAGGACCTGGCCGCCGCATCCGTCGACGACCTCCGCGCCGTCGACGGCGTCGGACCGGTCCTGGCGACCCGCATCCAGGCCGCCGCCATCGAAGCCAGCCCCAAGGCCGCCACCAAGGCCCGCACCTCCAAGGCCGCCGCGACCGCCCGCACCACGACGACCGCGACGACCAAGAAGGCCGCGAAGACCACCAAGACGGCCGCCAAGAGCACCAAGTCCGCGACCAAGAAGGCCGGCTCGACCGTCTCGGCCCGCGCCGACAAGTCCGCGACCGCCGCAAAGGCCGCCGCCAGCCGTGCCAAGACCAGGGCCGGCGAGCGTGTCGACGACGCCACCGACACCGCCGCCGACGTGGCCGACACCGCCGCCGCGACCACGACCAGGGCCGGCAAGGACTTTGCCGACTCGATCGAGCGCCGCACCTTCGGCCCCTTCACCCTCCCGGCGGACCTCCCCTGGCCGGTCAACTTCGCCCTCGACACCACCGAGGCCGTCGTCGGCGTGGGCCTGAAGGTCACCACCGGCGTCCTGCACACCGTCGGTCGCAAGCTGCGATAGAAGGTCCGTGAGAACTCGCTGACGCGCGTTGTCATGTCGACGCACCATCAGGACAGACGCCCGGCTGTGGACACATCCGTCCGCAGCCCGGCGTCGTATCACCTGTCCGGCCCCGTACCATCCGGGGCCCCAGCGACCGCCCTCCCGGTAATCCGTGCACGTCCTGGCGGAACCAGGACCTGGGCGTCACCCACCCGACCCGTGAGCCAGCCATGACTGCGCCTGATGCTGCCAACCTGTTTGCCGTGCTGGCCCTGGCGGCAGCGGCGATGGCGATCACGGCGGTCGTGTACCGGGTGCAGGGACGTGTCTTGCTGGACCGACACACGTCGCTGGTGGTGGCCGCGGCCATCGCGGTGGGTGCCACGGCCGGATCACTCGTGATGAGCGACGTGTTCCACTTCGAACCGTGCCTGCTGTGCTGGTGGCAGCGGATCCTGATGTACCCCTCGGCGATCATCCTGACACTGGCGGCCGTGCGCAGGGACTTCTCGGTGCGGCCGTCGGTCATCGCCCTGGCCGTGCCCGGCGCCATGATCGGCGTGTGGCAGGTCGTCACCCAGCGAATTCCCACCATCACCGGCTCGACCGCATGCGACCCCGACAACCCCTGCTCGCTGATCTGGGTGGAGGGACTGGGGTTCGCGACGATCCCTACCATGGCGTGCATCGGGTTCGTCGCCATCATCACCATCCTGGCCGTCGCCCCCGATCCCGCGCCGCTCGACCACTGAGCCGCTTCCCACGAGGAACCACACCATGAGTGACAGCAACCGCGACGTCAAGGGCCGCTCCGGCCAGAAGCGTCAGGCCCGCACGGCCACGAAGAAGGAATCGGCCGGGCTCGACATGACGACCCTGGTGGGCATCGGCGTGGTCGTGATCGTGGCCGCGATCGGGATCTCGCTCGCCATGGGCCTGTTCGACTCCAACACCTCCGCCGCCAACGCGGTGCAGGAGACCGCCGACGCCACCGTCGACGGCGCCGCCCTGCCCGGGTTCGACTCGGCCGCCAACCCCGCTGCCGACGCCGCGCAGGGGCTGGCCGCGCCCAACGTCAGCGGCCAGGACTTCGCCGGTGACGACGTGGACCTGCTGGTCGAGGGCGAGGCCAACATCCTGGTCTTCCTCGCGCACTGGTGCCCGCACTGCCAGGCCGAACTGCCGCTGCTGGTCGACGAGTGGTCCGACGGGCTGCCCGACGGCGTCAACGCGACCGCGGTCGTGACCTCGCAGGACCCGAACCAGAACAACTACCCGCCGTCCTCGTGGTTGGCACGCGATGGCTGGGACTTCCCCGTGATCCTGGACGACGAGAGCAACTCGATCGCCGGTGCCTACGGCCTCTCCAGCTACCCGTACTTCGTGGTGGTGGACGCCGACGGCAACGTCGCCGCCCGTACCTCCGGGGAACTCGGACGAGACCAGATCCAGGCACTGCTGGACGTCGCGACCGGCTCCGTCGACGGGTCCACGGTCGAGGGCAGCACCGAACAGTCCAGCGCCGACCCCGCCGCCGAGTGACCACGACGCACCCATGATCCAGCGGGGCCCGGGCGACATGGCCGGGCCCCGCTCGCATGGACCAGCCCGTCGAGTTCGCCGCGATCGGACCGACCTGTTCGAACGGAGCGGTTGCGTCGGCGTTGCGGAATTGCCATGCTGGTCCCAGCGTCTCCGACGATCGATCGCGGACCCTCGGACCCAGACCGGGACCCGGGGCCAAGGACCCGGACCTCGACCGGGGACGCGACCGACGCGGTCGTGACCGGGACCGCGCCATCCCCCGAGCGCAAGGACCAACGTGACCACCCTCGACGTGCCCGAGCACAACTCGCAGATGCAACACGGCGGCCCCGACCCGGACGACACACCGTCGTCCCCGGACCGCAACCCCCGCTTCGCCGACATCGCCAATGCCCGGCTGTCACGACGAACCGTGCTCGGTGGTGGCCTGGCGGCAGCCGCGACCTTCCTGATGGGCAGTCAGCCCGCCACGGCCGCACCGGGCGGGAACGGCCGCGGACGCGGACGCGGACGCGGACGCGGGAACGCACCGACGCTGGGGTTCGACGGCATCCCGGGTGACACGACCGACATGATCTCGGTCCCGCCGGGGTACTCGGCAACGCCGTTCCTCGCCTGGGGCACGCCCATCCTCGCGCCGTTCCCCGAGTGGGCGCCGGATGCCTCCAACTCGGCGGCCGACCAACAACGCCAGATGGGCATGGGCCATGACGGGATGCACTACTTCCCGCTGGGGCGGTCGTCGACGAACGGCCTGCTGGTCATGAACCACGAGTACACGATCGACGACCAACTGTTCCCCGACGGCACCGCCGACTGGGACGCCGAGAAGACCGCGAAGTCCCAGGCCGCCCACGGCGTCACGGTGGTCGAGGTCCGCGAAGTCGAGCCCGGCAACTGGGAGGTCGTGCGGGACTCGCGCTTCAACCGCCGCATCACCGCCAACACCCCGATGACCGTGTCGGGGCCGGCCGCCGGCCACGACCTCCTGCAGACCGGATACGACCCGTCCGGGACCGCGCTGCTGGGGACGCTCAACAACTGCTCGATGGGGCCGACCCCTTGGGGCACCTACCTGACCGCCGAGGAGAACTCCAACGGCTACTTCCGCCGCGCTGGTGACGAGACGGCAGAGCAGGCCGAGTTGCTCGACCGGTACGGCTACTCCGAGTTCGGCTTCGGCTACCTGTGGGCCACCACCGACGCCCGCTTCGACACCAGCCAGGAGCCCCAGGAGCCCAACCGGTTCCACTGGCTCACCGAGATCGACCCGATGGACCCCGACAGCACCCCGACCAAGCGCACCGCGTTGGGCCGGTTCAAGCACGAGTCGGCCGCGATCACGACCGGGACCAGGGGTCGCGTGGTGGTCTACTCGGGTGACGACGAGCGCGGTGACTACATCTACAAGTTCGTCGGCAACCGCCCGTGGCGGTCCTACCGCGGTCGTGGTGGCAGCCCGCTGGACGACGGCGTCCTGCACGTCGCGGTGTTCGCCGAGGACGGCACCGGCCACTGGGAGCCGCTGACCCTGGACAACCCGGCGCTGGCGGGCCAGTTCGCCGACATGGGCGAGTTGCTGGTCAAGACCCGACTGGCCGCCGACCTGGTCGGCGCGACCCGGATGGACCGGCCCGAGTGGGTGTCCGTCGACACGCGCACCAAGGACGTCTACGTCAGCCTCACCAACAACCGCAACCGGGGCATCGACTACCCGGTCGACGCGGCCAACCCGATCGTGGGCAACCCCAACGGCCACATCATCCGGTGGGCTGAGGACCGGCATGACCACGCCGCCGCGAGCTTCACGTGGGACATCTTCGTCATCGCCGGGGCGCACCCCTACGACCCCGACGGTGAACAGGACGTGTCCGACGTGGGCTTCGGCTCGCCCGACGGGTTGTGGTCCGACCCCGACGGTCGGCTGTGGATCCAGACCGACGGGAGCCAGCCGATCGACTCCAACGACCAGATGCTGGCCGCCGACCCGTCCACCGGCGAGCTGCGACGGTTCCTGGTCGGCGTGCCCCAGTGCGAGGTGACCGGGGTCATCACGACACCTGACCAGCGCACGATGTTCGTCAACATCCAGCACCCCGGGGACAGCGGCGGCAGCGACTGGCCCGACAAGGTCGGTGGGTTGCCACGCCCGGCGACGGTGATCGTGACCAAGGACGATGGCGGCGTGATCGGCACCTGATCGCCACCCTTGTTGCCGGCGGTGCGTCGGCGTGCGTCGGCGGGTCCGCGTGCGTCGGCGCGGGTTCGGCGGGTCCGGCACGCGTCCGCGCGTCAGGCCGGGGTGAGGCAGTCGTCGCAGGCGTGGCTGGTGTGGTCGGGCGGGTCGAGCTGGACCGTCGCGTGCCCGATCGAGTGGTTGTCCCGCAGGATCTCCTGCGCCCGGTCCAGCACGCCGTGCGACGCGCCGACGTGGTCGAGGGTGAGGTGGACCGACGCGACGTCCATACCCGACGTCAGGGTCCACACGTGCAGGTCGTGCACGCCGTTGACCGACTCGATGGCCTGGAGGTCGAGCGTGATCGCGGCGACGTCGACGTGGTCGGGGGCAGCCTGGACCAGCA
>JAGXFT010000102.1 GCA_024637135.1 Nitriliruptorales bacterium
ACGCCCACGCCTGAGCCCGCACCCACACCCACACCGACGCCCACACCCACGCCCACACCGACGCCCGGGCCGGCTCGTGGTGCCCAAGGCGTGAGTGCGGGTGACCCGGCCGCCGTTGCCGTCGGGATGTCGATCCTCGAGGCCGGTGGTAACGCCGTCGACGCGGCCGTGGCCACTGCCTTCGCGGTGTCGGTGGTGGAGCCGTTCGCCTCGGGCATCGGTGGTGGCGGGGTCGCCCTCGTCGCCACGATCGACGGCGCGCTCGACTCCTACGACTACCGCGAGGTGGTGGCCCAGGACGGCGTCATCCCCCCGTCGGACGTGGGGATCCCGGGTTACGTCATGGGCATGGAGGCCCTGCACGAGGGCCACGGCGAGCTGGCCTGGGACGATCTGCTGGCGCCCGCGATCGAGCTCGCCGAGGAGGCCACCACGTCGGACATCCTGGCGGACCAGCTGCGCGAGTCCTCCTGGAAGCTGGCCACCGACCAGCTGCCGGCCCTGTACCCGGACGGCGATCCACTGGAGGCGGGCGATCCACTGCGGCAACCCGAGCTGGCCGAGACGCTTCGCACGGTCGCCGACGAAGGGGCTGCCGCGGTGCGGGAGGGCGAGATCGGACAGCAGCTCGCCGAGGTGGAGGGCATTGACACCGCGTCGCTGGCGGCCTACGTCGTCCAGCGTGTGGAGCCGGCGCGTGGACCGTTCGCGGGCCACGAGGTCGTTGCGCCCGCCCCGGCGCTGCCGGGTGCGGCGGTCATCCAGTCGTTGCAGGTCGCCGAGGCGCTCGACGTCGGCGCGGTCGAGCCGGGCAGCGCCGACTTCATCCATCGGCTGATGATGTCGTGGCGGGTCGGGTTCCGGTCAACGATGACCGTGTTCGGCGACCCACGCTTCGTCGACGTCCCCGTGAGCGAGCTGACCGACCCTGCGGCCAACGCGGACATCGCCGCGACGATCAGCGACGAGACGGTGCTCGCCGTCGGGCGAGACCCGCACGGTGAACCTTCGCCGGACAACGTGGCGACCGCGGCCGGTCGGCTCGGGCCCTCTCAGGACGGCAACACCACCCACATCACGGTGGTGGACGCCGAAGGCACGGTGGTGTCGATGACCAACTCGATCATGAACTTCTGGGGATCCGGGCAGGAGGTCGGGGGGTTCTTCGTCAACGACCTGCTGCTGCGGTTCTCGCTCGGCGGCGAGGCGAACACGCCCGCGCCGGGTCGGCGGCCGGTCAGCTGGGACCTGCCCCTGATCGTGCTCGACGACACCGCGCGACCGGTGCTCGGCCTGGGATCGCCCGGCGGGTCGCGGATCGCCACGATCGAGGCAAACGTGCTCGTGCGATGGGGCCTGAACGGCATGAGTCTGGCCGATGCCGTGCAGGCCCCGCGCGTCCACCTCATCAACGATGACGAGCTGGTATTCGAGACCCTGCCGGACGACGACGTCGCCGCCGACCTGCGCAGCCGCGGGTACGCCGACCTGCAGGAGCCCGATCGCGCCTACTACTTCGGGTCCGTCCAGGCACTGGAGATCGACCACGAGACCGGCACCGTCACGGGTGCGGCGGATCCGCGACGCAACGCGGACTGGGACTCGACCACGCGCTGAGATCGCCCGTCGTGCGTCTCCGACGCACGCAACTGGTCCCGGTGGCGGCAATCACTCGTGGCCCGGGCCGATCCCGGGTGGTCATGCCATGGCGGATCACGACCACAGAACCGTGCTCAGCGCCCTGCCCACTCGTCGCGCCGAGCAACGCCTCGGCCGACAGATCAAGAAATGTCGATATACCGTGGCTATCCGAAGTTCCTGGCCGGCGCGAGAGTGTCGAGATCCCTGGCCATCCGAGGGCACGGAGCGACCGGGCAGGGTGTCGGGATCCCGTGGATAGCGCCACTCCACGGGAGCGCGGCATCCACCGCCCACCGAGGGAGTGCTCGACTCACCCGTCGACCAGTTCACGTCGTGGTCATGGATGCGCTCGTACTGTCCGAGGCCTACGCCCGTGCCGAAGTCAGCGTCGACCGGGTCGTGCACTGCCGCACTACCTCGAACTGCTCCTCCCTTCCGACAGGCCACCGGACGTCTCCGGCGGGACCCGGGGCCCGAGTGGTCCCGGTCGGAGCGAGCTCGCACCGGACAGCTGCGCAGATTCCAGGTCGCGGCTGGTATCAGCGGTGCGTCAGCCGATGACGGCCAGCATCGCGGGGCAGAAACCCTCGGGGTCCTCAAGGTCGTTGCGACCCGTGCTGCCGAAGACCACCCCAAAGTCCTCCACGAAGGTGTCGTCGAACGGGAAGTCCAGCGTGCCTGGTCGTGGTCGCCACGGTGTGGGCGGAGATGAAGAGTGGGATGCGGGGGAAGTGATGCGGCGGTGTGCCGTGCGCGAGACGTTCCCGAAGGATCTTGGGGGAACGAGATCGGGCCGCCCGAGGCGCGGCCCGCGAGCAGAATCGGTCAGGATTTATTGAAATGCGCGCAGGCGAACCGACGGGTTGGGCGCGATTGCCGTACGAATGTCCGTCGTCGTCAGCATCGAGCCCTCCTCCGTGGATCCTTGGTGACCAGACAGGTCACGCGTCTCGGGACTGTGGCCCATGGACGGTGACCCTGACATGGTGCGATGTGCGCACGCCCGACCCGATCCCGCGTCGAGCCTCAGCGGATGGTGCGACCGGAGATGCCGTGGCGGGGGAGGATGCGCAAGAACAGCACGCGGTCCGACGCGGCCCAGGCACGCAGGTCCAACTCCTCCATGCGCGCGAGTTCGTCCCGTCCCATGGCCTCCTTGGCCAGCCCCTGGACGACGACGCTCCAGCCGCGTTCCCACTCGGGCTCGACGTGGTCGACCTCGAAGGCGACCCGCGTGCCGACGGCCTCGTCGACGATGGTGTCACCGGAGAAGCGCACCACGATCGTCCGGTCGTCGACGGTGTAGTTGACCGGCAGGAGCATCGGGTGCTGGTTGACGTTGAACGCGAGCCGTCCCACGCGTGGCTCGGCGCCGCGCAGCAGGCGCCAGCACTCGTGCTCGTCCAGTTCGACCAGTGCCCTGTCTGCTATGGCGTCCCTGCCGGTCCGGCGGCGGACCCCATCATGCCCACGCGGGGGATCTCGCACCACCCCTTCCGGCCGATCGACTGCCGCCCGCTGCCCGACGCCACCGAGGACCTCGTCGAGACGCTGGTCGAGGTGGCCGTCACTCAGGGTCCGGGAGGCCGCCGCCGTAGCCGGGGGTGCGGCCATCGCACGGCGACGCGGGGTGGACCCGCGGGACGGGCGGACCTGCTTGTCTGGCGGATGTGGCTCGAGTGACGTCCTGACTCGGCGTCCGGGAGTCCCGCGTCGTGTCGCCGACCTTCGAAGGACCACCCATGCGTCGCCTCACCCTCCTGCTCGCCATGCTCCTCGGACTGGCACTGGCCGCGCCGGTGTCAGCCGGACCGCCGTCGGAGGTCCGGTTCGCGACCTACAACGCCAGCCTGAACCGCTTCAACGCGGGTGACCTGCTGGCCGACCTCCAGACGGTGGCTGCCGGCGGCTCCGTGGCACAGGTGGAGGCCGTGCTGGAGATCATCGCCCGCAACGACGCCGACGTGCTGCTCGTCAACGAGTTCGACTACGACCCGGCGGCGGCCGAGCTCATGGCCGACCTGACCGGCTACGACCACCACTTCACCGCGCCGTCCAACACCGGTGTCCCGTCGGGCTACGACCTCAACAACGACGGGGTTGTCGGCGGCCCCGACGACGCGTTCGGGTTCGGGTTCTTCCCGGGCCAGTACGGGATGCTCGTCCTGTCGCACTACCCCCTGCCGGATGCACGGACCTTCCAGGAGGTGCTGTGGGCCGACATGCCCGGGGCGCGCCTGCCCGAACTGGACGGGGAGCCGTGGTACTCCGCCGAGGAACTCCAGGTCCTGCGCCTGTCGTCCAAGAGCCACTGGGACGTGACCGTCGACGTCCCCGGCCGCCACGACGTCCACCTGCTCGCCTCCCACCCGACCCCGCCCGTGTTCGACGGCGAGGAGGACCGCAACGGTCTCCGCAACGCCGACGAAATCCGATTCTGGGCCGACTACACCCTGCCGGGGTCGAGCAGGTGGATCGTCGACGACGACGGGACGCGTGGCGGGCTCGAGCCCGGCGCCCGGTTCGTCATCGCAGGTGACCTCAACTCCGACCCTGCCGACGGCGACTCGCTGCCCGGCGCGGCGCAACAGGTGCTCGAGATGCCTCGCGTGAACACGTCGGTCACGCCCACCAGCGCGGGCGCGGTCGAGCAGGCGATCCTGCAGGACGCCAACAACGTGGTCGCGACGGCGCAGTACGACACCGCGGACTTCGGGGAGGCCCAGTTCGGCGGGCCGGGCAACCTCCGTGTCGACTACGTGCTGCCGGCGCGTCCGCTCGGGATCGCCGACGCCGGGGTCGACTGGCCGCTGAGCGACGACCCGGACTTCGCCGAGGTCGGCGTGTTCCCGTTCCCCGCCTCCGACCACCGGCTGGTGTGGGTCGACGTCATCGTCCGGTGACCGCGTGACGGGGTGCGGCGGCGAACAACGCCCGTGCGCTCGGTTTCACTGGTCGGCCACGACCTGACGGAGGTGGCCATGCCCCGCAAGGCCCCGGGCGAGACCTGGGAGGCCTACGCCGACCGGCAGGTCCGCGAGGCCCAGGAAGCGGTGACTTCGACGACCTGCCGGGGGCGGGCAGGCCACTGCCCGACCTGGGGCGCCCGCGGGACCCGGACTGGTGGATCCGCCGCAAGCTGCGGGACGAGGAGTTCGTCCGCGTGCCCCCGGCGCTGGAACTTCGGCGCGACGTTGATCGTGCCCGGAACGGATCGCGGCGGCCGCCCCCGAGGTGGAGGCGCGCGCGATCCTCGACGCCGTCAACACCCGCATCCGCCACGCCAATGCGACCATCGTGAGCGGCCCGCCGTCGTCGGTGTGGCCGCTGGACGAGGGTCGGGTCATGGCGGCATGCCACCGCGACCACCCCGTCACCGAGGACGAGGTCGACGACGCGGCACCCCCGCCCGAGCCACGCCGGTCGTGGCGGGCGCGCCTGCGCGGGCGACGCCCCCAGCGCGGGGACACGACCGCCAGGGGCTCACCGGAACGCGGTCACGCGACGCCACGGATGTCGGACGGGTCGAGGAGGAGGCGGCGCAGCCACCACGTCGGGCATCGCGGTGCTCGTGGTCCGGCGGCAGGTCGGCGAGGACTCCTGCCCACACCCGCGCCCGAGACACCGCGCCGACGTGGCGGGCGACACGGAGGTCCTGCCACAACCGCTCACGCGGGGCGACGTCCGCCCAGGCCGACAGGTAGGTCTCGACGAGCGGGGCGAGGTCGTCCGCCAGCGCCGGCGTGTGGTGTGGGACGCTTGCAAGCGTCG
>JAGXFT010000103.1 GCA_024637135.1 Nitriliruptorales bacterium
CATCGGTGCGATCATCGTGCTGATGCTGTGGCTGTCCATCACGGCCTTCGCCATCATCCTCGGCGCCGAGGTCAACAGCGAGCTCGAGGCCCAGACCACCCGAGACAGCACCGTCGGCGCACCGCAGCCCATCGGCCAGCGTGACGCCGTCAAGGCCGACGAGGTGGGCGACGCCGAAGCCCGGGACTAACCCCTCCAGCACCATCCACCACACGGCCACCGTCGGCCGCCACTCAGAAGCGAAGGCCTCACGCCCGAACGCCACCGCGTGGACCCGCGCGCACGGTCAGCTCGCGAGCAGCCGGTCCGGCTGGTCCCCAGGCCGGCCCTCGGCCCCGAGAGAAGCCCGCAAGTCGCGCAGGGCCGAGCAACGACGGTGGCCGTCGGTGGATCCGTCGCACGTTGGTCCGTCCTGCGGCCGGGTCGTGGGCTCGGGGGTCTACACCCGGTGGTCCCACGAGCGGAGTTCGGGATTGCTTTTGCCCTGGACCTCGGCCCCAGTCGACCAGACGTCGCCCGCGACAACAGCAGTGCAACCAGGCGACGAACGAGTGGACGAGCGATGACCGAAACAAGCCAGCATCACACGCAGGATCAACCGCGCCCGACGAGCGCCGACCCCGGCAAGAATGGCGATCTGAAGGCGCTGGTCGATGCCGGCACGTGGTTCTGCACGATGGCGCTGCCGGCCCCGAGCCACCATCCGGACTCCGCACACCGCTTCGCGTCCGAGTGGGCCAACGCCCGGAGCGAGATGGCCCCAGACTGGGACGTAGAAGAGTTGGCCGAACTCGACGCCGTAGTGGCGGCGCGGCCCCACGACGGCGGCGCCTCGGTCATCCTCGTCCATCCTCGGGGAGGCTCCACCTGGGCTTCCCCTGAGATCGTGGAGAGTTGCTGATTGGGTTCCGAACAACACCAAGCCCTCGGTCGCCAGGCACCACTCTGCAGTGCGGATCGACGCGAACTCCTTGACCGATCATCCAGATTGCTGCGCTCCCGTGACTCCGCCAGATCCCACGCCACTGGTTGGATTCGTCACGATGGGGGCTCTCCGCTGACGACGAGCACGGGGCGGTATGTTTCGCGAACGATCCCGGCAGCCACAGACGGGTCCACAAGTCGCCGGAGCACCGACTTGTCGTGAGAACCAACAACGATCACGTCAACTTCGTTGTCCTCCGCAGCGATGCACACAAGCCGTACGGGGTCGCCTGTGGCGGTGAGCGCTTCGGCGTCTGGCAGCTCGGCTGCTTCGGCCCGGTCGACCAGATTGTCCTGGGCCGCCCCGTCGTCGTCGGGCCATGCGGGATCCATTGCCAACGGTGCGACCATCCCGTACGCGCCTGCGCCTGCGCCTGCCCACATGCGCGGGAACCGGGTCACGTTGATCACCAAGAACTCCGCGTCCGGTCCCGAGAAGAGCCGGACGGCCTCACGGGCGGCTCGTGCCGACACCGGTGATTCATCGAGTGCGATCAAGATCTTCATGCTGTCTCACCCTTCGGTGGTGCCATTGCAACGAACCCGGAAACGGCGGCGGGCTGGGCCGGTTCGCTCAGAAGCGGTGGTTGCCGTTCGAGCCGTGTGATCAGCGCCGGGCGTGTCGATGCGCTCATGAGTGAACGTGCGTGCCGGTGACGCGAACGGGGCCCGAAGAGTCTTGCGGTTGCGCCATCGCTGGACGCGACGCTGACGAGCAGCCTGGGCCGATGAGTCGTTTGATGATGTTCCTGGCCGCAGTACCCGCTCTAGACGGTGGGCATACGCTGCGGACGGTCATTCGGCAGGGGGGTGGTGGGTGGCGGCGGACCCTCCGGGGTTCTCTGGATCAGGGTTCGGCTCGGCGGACCCTCCAGGTTTGAACTCGACGTCTTCGTCGTCTTTCAGTGGCCGTTTCTGGCGTGCGCCGCTCGTCGAGCTTTGATCCTTGTCGTTGCCACTCATGAGTTGCTCCCATGTTGCGTTTGATTTCTTGGATGACTGTCGGCCTAGAGCCTAAAGGAGCCGATGCCATCGGCAGTCCCCAGGTCGACGAGGTCGAAGGCGAGTCCGAAGCAGACGAGAGTGCCCGCCTGGCCGAGTCGGCCACCATCGACGAAGCCACAGCTGCCGCGGCCGCACTCGCCACTCACCCCGGCGAGATCACCGAAACTGAGCTCGGCAACGAGAACGGAAGCCTCGCCTGGGAGTTCGACATCACCCAGGCAGACGGCACCACCGTCGACGTCAAGGTCGACGCCGGCAACGGGACGGTCCTCGCAGCCGACACCGACGAGGATCACGAAGACTGAGGTTCCCGTTCTGACATGACCGAAGGCCCAGGTCCGCGGACCTGGGCCTTCGCCGCGTTCAGCCGCACACACCTCGGTGGGTGGTCAGGGTCGTGCCGGTCCGAGGAGTCGTTCGATGGTGGCCGGGTTCGCCGGCCAGGCGTCGAGCAGTACCAACCTGGGGACCTGTTTGGCGGCGTATCGGAATGCGAGGGCGACGACGATGACATCGTCGAGCGGCCCGATGATGGGGAGGAATTCGGGGATGAGGTCGATGGGCGAGAGGACCCAGAGACCAGCGATGCCGATGGCCAGCTTGGCTCGTGTTGGAACCCGCGGGTCTTTGCGGAGCACGCGGACGGTGGTGACGCACGCGGGCAGGAATCCTGCCAGTTCCTTGAGGGTGCCCTCGGGTAGCCCGGCGGCCAGCACGACGAGCGCGGCCCATGAACAGATCAGCGCTCCGAAGCTGATGGCCAGCCAGCCCCACCAACTCACGTGGCCGCTCCACTGTCGTCCACCATGGGTGTGACGCTACGCGCTGAGGCGGTGGTTCCTCATCGCGAGACAGCCAGCTTCGGAGAGAGGCTGAGCCACCTCGGTGGAATAGCAGTGGGAGTGGAGCCGCACCGGGCGGGGCGGCCCTATGCCTCGACACTCCTACCACTGGCGGGCGGACAGTCAGTGGAAGCTCTCCGGAGCAGGGCGACGACGCGCCAGCATGGGCCACGCGGCGGCGCCGGCAGAGGGCGACCGCGACGAGGATGTGTCGGCGGCGAGCCGAACGACCGGCGGCACGTGGTTGCCGGCATCCGGTCGCGGCTGCATGCATCCCCGTGCGGGTTGGAGCGCATGCGATCACCTCGGCTCGCTCATAGTCAGCGCCACCGAGGTCTGGAGCAGCGAAAGGTCACGGGAGTGCGCCGGCCCCAACAAAGCTAGGAGAGGTTCGGTTCGGGCATGCTGACAGGCCGCGGAGACGCGTCCCGATTCCGGCTGCACTGAGGGTCCGGTAGGCCAGGGGTGTACAGTCGAGGGTGACACGAGAATTGCCCGAACGTGTCGGACCGGCGCAGGCGCTGGTTCGGGAGCGGTGCTCTGGACCCTGGTAGCGCGACGTTGCTCGCAACGATCGAAACCAGGAGAAGCCATGCTTCCGAGCCGATCACCGTCAGTGGCGGTGTCGCTCCGCGGGTCCGCACATCCAGGCAGCGATCCCCTTCGCACCGTGGTCCGGGTCAGTGGCGAGCACGACCCCGCCACCCGCACGCACCTGTCGCGCACCATCGCCAGGGCAGCCCATCTCGACGAAGCCGACATGGTCGTCGACCTCAGCGGCATCACGTTCATGGACGCGTCGACACTCGGCGCCATCGTCAACGCCCACAACCGGCTTCGCGCTGGCTCGCGTTCGCTGTCCGTTCGGGCCCCATCACCTCTCGCGCGGCGGCTCCTCGACATATGTGGGCTGGCGTTCCTGATCGATGAACACCCGGCGCCGGCACAACCAAGCGCGGCGACGGCACTGGACTCGTGGATCGCCGTGCCCGCATCGGATCGCGCCTCGGACCCCGCCTCGGACCCCGCCCAGCCGCTCGTCACCGAACAGGCTCCCTCTCAGAAGTCCGCTCGCGCCACGACACAACGAGCCGTAGACCTGGCAGCGTCGGTCCAGCACCGTCGAGTGCCGTCGTGACCGCCGGCGGCCAGGAGCGTCGGCTGGCGATCCTCGGTCGCCTGCTCGGACAGGAGGCGGGGTTCACGACGGAGCGGCTCTGTCAGGTGTGCGCAGACGTCACCGGTGCCACCGGCGCCGGGATCATGCTCATGGCTGGCGACATCCCCCGTGGGTCCGTGTGTACCACCGACACGGTCAGCGACGTTATCGAGCAGTTGCAGTACGACCTCGGTGAAGGGCCCTGCGTCGACGCGTACAACCAGGACCGTCCCGTGTTCGAGCCCGACCTCGCCAACCCCGCTACGCCGCGATGGCTGGCCTTCACCGGACCAGCTGTCGATGCCGGCGCCCGCGCCGTGTTCGGCTTCCCACTCCAGGTCGGCGCGGTCCGCCTGGGCGCCCTCAACCTTTACAACGACCGGGCCGGGCCGCTCACCGGTGATCAACAAACCGACGCGCTGGTCATGGCCGACGTCGCCGCCCAAGCCATCCTCCTCCTCCAAGCCGAAGCTCCCCCCGAAGCCGTGGCCGTCGAGCTGGAGACGAACGCCAACTTCCAGTACGTGGTCCACCAGGCAACAGGCATGGTCGCCGCCCAGCTCGAGGTCACGGTCAGTCAAGCGCTGATCCGCCTACGCGGCCACGCCTTCGGGAACAACCGGTCCCTTACCGATGTGGCCCGAGACGTCGTCGAGCGGCGGCTGCGCTTCGATGGCGACAGCGAGAAAGCCCAAGCGTCATGACCGATGAGCGCACTGGCCCCGAGTATCCGCACAGGACCTACTATCGGGTGTGCGGGCTCGGACCCGAGCGACGAGACACATCGGCGCCATCCGCCCGACGGAGACCCCAATGACCAGAGAATCACTACTCGCCCGAACACTCGTCGAGCTGGCCGACACCCTGGTCGACGACTTCGACGTCGTCGACATCCTCACCCTGCTCGCCGACCGCTGCGTCGAAGTGCTCGAAGTGGAAGCAGCCGGAATCATGCTCGCCGGGCCCGACGGCCAACTCCGCGTCATGGCCTCCTCCAGCGAGGCCATGCGCGTCCTGGAGGTGTTCGAGATCCAAGCCCAAGAAGGGCCCTGTCTCGACGCCCACCGCACCGGTCAGGCCATCGTGAACCAGGACCTCGACTCAACCAACGGCCGGTGGCCACGATTCGCCGCAGAAGCGCTCGCCGCCGGGTTCCGCTCCGCTCACGCGGTTCCCATGCGCCTTCGCGGCTCGGTGATCGGCGCGCTCAACCTGTTCCGCACTGGCACCGGTGAAATGGGGCCCGCCGACATCGAGGTCGCCCAAGCTCTCGCCGACGTCGCCACCATTGCCGTCCTCCAGCACCGCGCCGCGCTCGAGGCTCAAGTCGTCAACCAGCAGCTAACCCACGCACTAAACAGCCGGGTCACCCTCGAACAGGCCAAAGGCATGGTCGCCGAACGACTCGACCTCGACATGCAGCAGTCCTTCGCCACGCTTCGCAACCACGCCCGTCACCACAACCTCCGGCTCAGCGACGTCGCTCAGTCCGTCATTGATGGCTCACTCGCCCCGTCAGAGCTCGAGGCACTCCCGGGGGCCGCCAAAGGCTGACCGCGTTCGCTCTCGGAGCCCAGCGCCACCCGTCGGGGCGTCGGCACCACTGGCATCAATAACCCCGCACACGTGGGCTTGGTCCAACTCGCACGAGCGAAGAGGTGATCCGCCAGAACGGGTCAAACTTGTCGGCCGTCGGCGTCGGCTTGACCTTGCCCCAGACCGCGCGACGAGATCTGATCGGCGTTAGTCCCCGAACGCCGGCTTGCGGATGGCCGACGGACGAGTGGCTGTCCCCGAACCCCGGCTGCGCGTGCCGCAGTTCCGCGCCGCCGCCACCTGCTGGAGTGACCGGCGGAGCCGAGTCCTGGCCTTGATGCTGTGGACGTCAGCGGACGTCGGTGGAATCGGCGCGGGAGTTACCGTGGGAGCAACGCAATTCTTTGCGACGAGAAACTCCCGCGAAAGTCCTGGTCAGCGAGTTGGCGCCCGGCGGTCGAGTGCCTCGAATCGGGTGGGGTTCGATTCCCGATTGTGCTGGCCGATTCGCGCACGGAGTGGTCGACGTCGCTGACGTTCGGGCAGGTCAGCAAGGGTTCCGCTACGCGGAGTGCTGGGTCGAGGGGTTCGATTCCCCTCGAAAAGTGGAGCTGGGGGGAATCGAACCCTGGGCTTGTTGGGGTCGCGAAAGTCCTGGTCACAGCGTTTTCGGGTCGCGGAATCCGGTCGGTGGGAGTTACCGCGGGAGTTACCGCACTCGACGTGTACCGAGGCGAGCGCGCGATGTAGCCCACGGACGGCGGTGGACTTCGACGGACGTCAGTGGACGGCGCTGCGAATCGGTCGTTCGCGGGCGCGTGTCCATGGACGTCCACAGACGTCCAATCGCCGTCGGAGGTGACGGCACCTTCAGGGAGTGAGGCGGTCCGGTGTCAGATGTTGCCAGTGACGCGGTCGAGGAGGGCTTGGATGCGCGTGAACCGTCTCGTCGCGGCACCGGCGTTGAGACGTTGTTCCTCGACCAGGGCGCTCATTCCTGTGCCATCCGACGCGTGGAAGAGCCGTCGCAAGATTGCGATGGCTGTTCGGCCATCGTCGAAGGCGAGGTCTTCGGGCTCGAGGTCTGCGGCGAGTCCGACCTCGAGGCAGCGCCAGAGGTCGACGACGTCGGTCGCCTTCGAGCGGACCGTCGTTGCGAGCGCCTTGAGGACGATGGCGGAGACTTCGTCTGGGAAGCAGATCGGCGCTCGGACCACCGTGTCGTTCAGCCGATGCATCTCGAGGTCGAGGTGCACGGCGGGTCGTTGGAGTGCGATGGCGAGGCCTGGTACTTCGGTGGTGACGAGGTCGTCGCCGACTCGACGGTTCTGGCGGAACCGGCTCGTGTAGGAGGGAATGAGCACATCGTTGGTTGCGGCTGGCGGTGCGCCGGTGTCGTTCGCGAGGCCTGCTGGGACGTCGTCGAGGGGGCGGGCGAATCGGTTGCCGGCGACGGGTTCGTAGCCGAGACGCTTGAGACGGCTGATGACGTGTTGGTCTTCAACGACGAACGGGGGCACGCCGAGGTCGGTGTCGCCAGTCTCGCGGTAGAGG
>JAGXFT010000104.1 GCA_024637135.1 Nitriliruptorales bacterium
ACTCGTGCGATCGGACCTGTAATGTTCTCCTGCAAGGTGCCCTCCGGCGTAGATGCTGTTTCTAGACAGAACGCATCCAACCGCGTCGGAGGGCACTTTCCATGCAACCACCCCGGCCAACTACTGCAAGATCGGGGCTAGCCGAGACGCAGGCCAAAGTGCCGTTGTTGGGTGGGCGACCCCTTTCGACTGAGTTGCCATCACCCGATCGTCTTCGATGGCTGGCGACTCGACGACGACGACCCTCCAGTCAGGCGTAACGTGAACCGCACTCCACGGAACTAGGGGCACACCAGAGCCTCCATCCGACCCAGTGGGGTTCAGACGAGTCGCATTGGCGCGGCTCGTCATCGAGGGCTCCGTCCTCGCGCAGGCGCTGCAGTCCCGGATCTACTGGACAGGGCACTGCTTCGCGCTCGGGCTCTGGGGTCACTGCTGCTACTGGATCTTCCACCTGGTGTTGGACGGGAGGTCAGCGCAGACGTTGTGGACTGCGACGAGGGTGAAGGTCGAAGCGCCGGGAGGTGGGGCGAGACCGGGCGAGTAGTCGCAGCAACCCGAGCCGTCGCTGTGGTCGGCGCATGGCCCTGATGGTGTGGGCGCGGGCGGCGAGCCGGCCTTGAGCACCTCGACGACCTCGGCCAGCTCGGCGTTGGTCGTCACCTCGTACCCGACGCCTCCGAAGCCTCTTGCGAGGTCCGTCCAGTTCCACAGCGAGGATTGGCGCACCTGGGTCAGCGCCGTGAACGGTGGATTGCCCAGGGGCTGCTTGAACGCAGTCGCCTCTATCAAGAACTGTTCGATCGCGAACACCCCGTTCACCATCACGAACACGACGTTGTCGAGTCCGAGTTCGGCGATCGTTCCGATCGCATTGGCGCTCTCGGCGAACGCGCCATCGCCGGACACCGACACGACCCGGCGGTGCGCCTGCCCGGCGGCGTCGAGCGCCAGCTTCACCCCGTAGCTGGCCGCCGGCGAGTAGCCGATCGCGCCCCATGCGATCTGGGCGATGTAGCCGTTGGCCCCGACGCGGATGTTGTTGAGGTTGTAGAACGTGAGGCCGGTGTCGGCGAGCACGACGGGCACGTCGTCCTCGTCGAAGTCCGACAGGTACGCGTGGTGCAGGTACGACTTGAAGCTGTCCCAGGTGACCTGGGCGTCGCCGTCGAAGGTCGCGGGCTCCGGGATGGCCCAGACATCCCCCGCCAACCCGGGGAAGGGTGCGCCCGGCAGCGATCCGCCCTCGAGCTTGTCGAGCAGTTCACGGACGAGGTCCCCGAGCTGGATGTTGCCCCAGTACAACTCGCCGACATCGGCCGGCCGCAGCGCACTGTTGATGCGAACGGCCCCCATCCGAGCCTCGATCGTCGACTCGATCGGGAGCACGCCCGGGGTCGAGTGATCGCCCGCGTCCGCGCTGGCGACACCCGCGAAGTTGAAGTCGTTCTCGTGGACGCCGAGCGACAGGATGACGTCGGCCTGCTCGACCAGGTCCCGGACGTTCTGCTGGGAGTTCCTGCCGTTGTAGGTCCCGGCGAAGTTCGGTGCGCTGTACTCGCTGAGCAGGCCCTTGCCCAAGAGGGTCGACAGGTACGGGGCATGCAGCGCCTCCGCAAGCCGGGCGAAGTCCTCCTGCAACCCGCGGCGAGCAATCTCGACGCCGCCCAGGAGCACCAGGCGCTCCGCGCTCTGCAGCTTGTCCCACACGTGGTCCACGGCCAGGTCGAGGTCCTTCTTGTTGCGGGGAACGGGCTTCGGTGCGAGCCGCGTCGCCAGCCGCTGCGCACCGCCGGTGATCGGGTATCCCTCGAGGGTGGTGGCGATCTCGATGTAGACCGGCCGGCTGGAGGTCACGCAGGCCACCAGTGCAGCGTCGATGAGGTCAGCGGCGTAGGCCGGGTTGTCGATCCGGACCGCCATCTCGGTGATCTCCTCGAAGATGCGCAGATCGGTGCGGGAACCGTCGAACATGTGGTGCCACAGCACTCCCTGGTCGCGTTGGGAGTTGAACTGCGCCTGCGATGGGCTGCCGTTGATCACCACCACCGGCACGGACTCGACCGTCGCCCCCGCGACCGCCTGCACCGCGTTCAGCGCGCCGACGCCGTAGGTGAACGCGACACAACCCACCCCCTTGCCGCCCGTGGCCCGCCCATAGCCGTCAGCAGCGTAGGTGGCGCACATCTCGTTGTTGGGATGGACGCGGACCAACGCGGGATCCGGGTTCTGCTGCGGGTCATCGAGTGTCGTGACCCACTCGGCGATGTAGTCGCCCGGGATCGCCATCACGTGCGTCACGCAGATCTGCTTCAGGCGGGCGTTCAGGTACGCGGCAAGCGTCGGGTCGTCACCGTCAGCACGGTGTTCGTCGGGGGTGGTGAAGTGGCGCTCGTACTGCTTGGCGGTGAACTGGTAGACGTTGTTCACGTCGGTCCCTCCGGTCGGGCATTGAATGAGCCCTTTGCAGCAAGGAAAAACTGCCCACATGACAGGGGGCTGAGCTCAGCAAATTTGGCAAAGCGAGGCACGGCAAGATGCCAGTGAAACGCCTTCTGTTGGCAGGCCACCACCGCAATGGCCATGAGATCAGTTGAGTCGCCGCATCGAATGTGCAACGTCGCCGGTGGAATCCCCCTGTGATGAAGTCGTGACGTCAGGCCAGCAACACACCGTCTCGAAGCGACTCTAATCGGTCACTCTGCCGATGTAAACACCCGGACCGCGATCAGGTGGGCGCGCACGATGCCGGCGCCACACCCAGGCCCCCTTGTCGGCAGAATTTCGCGACCACGTGGGCAGATGAAGGCGCGCAACGTCGCCAATTGCCGACGAACATCACCGAGAAACCCTTGACACCATGTGGCCGCCGGACCTAGGGTACGGGAGTTCGATGCCAGTCCAATGCGAGCAGATTTCTTCGCGCGGGCGGGTCGATCCGTCGTCGGCTCACTGTCAGTGCGCCGACCACAGCAGGTCAACGCGCGACACCGTAGTCGGGTGACCACCAGTCGGGGGAGTTCGCATGACACAGGCGCAGATCGAGGCCATGCAGCGCGAGCGCGAAGAGCGCAACGCCCGCGTCGCCGAGCACCGGCGCGCCCTGGTCGAGGCGATGGAACGCCATCTCAAGGAGAGCGAACGAGAGCGACCGGCAGTCGCCGGTTCGCCGCAGGCGGCCCAGTCAGCGGCCGGCGATCTGTCCATCGGCATCGTCGGAGGTGGCGCTGCTGGGCTCTATGCCGCAATGTTGCTGGACGAGATGGGCATCGACCACCACGTCTTCGAGGCCTCCGGCGAGCGGCTCGGGGGCCGCGTGCTGACGCACTACTTCAGCGACGCCGACCACCAGTACGCCGAGCTCGGCGCCATGCGCTTCCCTGAGAACTGGATGCAGAGCCGGCTTTTCGACTTTTGGGACCACCTCAACGCCACGGTCGATTCCACGCCCGGGGCGCGGGAGATCCCGCGCATCCCGTACGTCTTGTTCGACCCGGCGACCAAGCCCGACGCCGGCAACCTCCTGTGCTACAACGGCGAGCCACCGGTGACCCGGAATGCGGTGCGCCTGGACAACTCGTTGCTGGGCTTCGACTCGTTCTTCGTCGGCTCCGAGTGGGACTACTTCAAGGACGACGAGGGCCGGCTCAAGCCTGCGCAGACGTTGCTCGACAACGCGCTGCAGCCCTTCATGGACTTGCTGGGGGACGACGACGTCGATGCGGCCTGGGCGCGGGTGCTGGAGTACGACTCCTTCAGCGCTCGCAGCTACCTGCAGGAAGTCGGCGATGGCGTCCGGCCGTACCCGGTGCGCATCGTCGACTACCTGGAGTCCGTCCTGAGCTACACGGGCGTCTACGACCTGTCGTTCATCGAGCTGCTGCTGGACAACTACTCCTTCGAGGAGACCCACGACTGGGTGGCGATGGACGGTGGCACCTCCCGCATCACCCAGGAGATGGGCAATCGCGTGCCGCGTTCGAGGGTCACGATGGGGGCCCAGGTCTTCCGCGTCGAGGAGGCCGATGGCCGTGCGATCGTCCACTACCGGACGGGGGAGGGTGAGCTGACCCAGGCGCGGGACTTCGACCGTGTCATCGTCACGCTTCCCTTCAGCGTGCTGCGGTTCATCGACACGCCACGGTCGTGGAGCCCCCAGAAGTACGAGGCGATCCGCTCGCTCAAGATGATCAACGCCGTGAAGGTCGCGCTCGGCTTCAGGAGCAGGTTCTGGGAACAGCCGGGCCCGCACAGCACGCGCATGGCGGGTGGGCAGAGCAACACCGACCTCCCGGTGCGCAGCGTCGTGTACCCCTCCTTCGGCATCGGTCAGCCCGGACCGGCCTACATCCTGGCCAGCTACTGCTGGCAGGACGACGCCGACAAGTTCGCGCACCTGACCGAGGAGCAGGTGTTCGAGGCCTGCTTGCGCGAGGTGGTGAGGCTCCACGGGGACGTTGCTCGCGAGGAGTACCTCGGGAACGGCGCCTCGGTCGTCTGGAACGAGGAACCCCTGTCCGGAGGAGGCTTCGAGTTCTTCGCCCCGGGGCAGTTCCTCGAGAAGTTCCTGGACGCACGCGAGCCAGAGGGGCGCTTCCACTTCGCCGGCGAGCACCTGGACATGGTGCACTACTGGATCGCCGGGTCGTTCGACTCCGCCTTCCGAGTGGTGTGGGAGATCCTCATCCTCGAGGGGCTGCTGGATGCCGAGTCGATGGCGCGTCTCCGCGATGCCCTCGGCGGCGGCCTCATCCTGCCGAGCATGGTCCCCCACTTCGGCATCGAACGCATCGAGGACCTCGCGGCCAAGATCGTGACCACCGGCGCCTGACACGAGTTCCGAGGTCGTCGAGCGCCGCTGCGACCACCACCCGCATCCAGGAGACACCCCATAAACGACGCGACCGACAGTGCTGCGGCACCGGCCATGCCTGCCGCGGTGCAGGCCTACTCCGACGCGCTCGGACGCCGCGTTGCCAGTCGGTACGCAACCGCGTCCCCTGTCGCCCCAGCGGTCGAGTCGGATATGGCGCCGGCAGCGACGGCGGCCGCTGCTCCTGCGGACGTGGTCAACTTCGCGTACGACCCGCTAAGCCCGCAGGACCTGGCGTACGACACGGACGAGTACCCGGTGTCAGGGGCGTTCGACGGGCCCATTCCGCCATGGCTCAACGATGCCTCGAACGTTCCGGCGGACTGGAGTTGGAGCAAGGTCTGGGACGAGTTCCACGACAAGCGGATGGCCGACGTGACGGCCGAGGTGGGTGACACCAAGACACCCGGGTACGTCCAGGAGAAGGTGCCGGGCCAGCAGTACGCCGGGCCCACCACCGCCGACCTGATCCAGCAGTGGTACACGCAGGGGATGTGGGATCCCAGCGTGTTCCCCCAGGACCAGGTCGACACGCTCACCCAGAACTGGATCGCCGACGACGCCGAGTTCGCCCGCCAGCGTCTCGGTGGCGCGAATCCCAACGTGATCAGGGCGGCAACGGCCGCCGACTTCGACATCGCCGCCTGGATCGGCGCCGCGTCGAACGCAGCGCAACTCGACACGCTGCGGAGCACCTTGACTGCCGCCCAGGATGGCGACGGCTTGTACGTCTGCGACTACACCGACGTGCTCGGCGACGCGGTCACGAACCAGTTCGTCGTCAAGGGACGGTTCCTGGCCGCGCCCATCTGCTTCTTCACCGTGGACTCGGGCGCCCTCGTGCCCGCCGCGATCCAGATCGTCGGGACGGACCCGACGAGCTACATCTTCACGCCCGGCGACGCCGAAGACCCGGACGGTGATGCCTGGCTGCTCGCCAAGCTCTGGGCCGCCTCGGCCGACCAGCAGTGGTGGTTCAGTGGCTCACACCTGTTCAACACCCACACGATCGACATGGTCTTCGGGATCGCGGTCCTCAACCAGATCCAGACGAGCGGGATCGACAAGACCCACCCGATGGTGCGTCTCGCCAAGCCGTTCCTGTCCCAGGTCTTCGACATCAACAACCTGGTGATCGGCACGGGGAAGGACGCCGGGTCGGGCATCTACCAGAAGGACGGCTTCGTCGACGCCGTGCTGCCGACCGGTCGGATCGGCCTGTACCAGGTCATCTCAGACCTCTGGGCGCACTACACCTTCGACGACAACGCGTTCCCGACGCAGATGAGCAGTCGGGGACTGGTCAGCGGTGCCATCGCCGACGTGCAGTTCCCGTACCGCGACGACGGGCAGGTCTGGTGGGACGCGATCCAGGCCTTCGTCAAGGACGTCGTGGCCGCGACCTACGCCACCGACGCCGACGTGGCGGGCGACGTGGGTCTCAGTGCCTGGATGACGGCCGCGCAGGACGCGTTCAACCACGACGGCACGACCCGCTTCAGTTGGGTCCCCTCGATCGCAGTTCTCGAGGGCGTGCTCAGCAACCTCCTGTACTTGTGTTCGGTCCAGCACACGGGCGTCAACGACACGATGTTGGACGGCTGGGCGTTCACGCCGAACGGCCCGTTCTCCATGCAGGCGGCCCCGCCGACGGCCGCCGGCGACGTGCAACAGGAGACCGTGCTCGCATCGCTGCCGAACCCGCAGGATGCGTTGGCGCTGAAGAACGCGATCGTCAGCCAGATCACGTTCGTGATGCAGGGAACGGCCGGCGTCGTCCCGCCCGACACGCTGGCGTTCGACGAGGCCGACGATGGCCAGGCGGCGATGCTGGAGGCCTACGACTACGAGGCAGGCTCAGCCCAGGCGGCGGCCGTGAGCGACTTCTGGAGAGCGATCTGGATCGGCCACAACTCGGTCAACACGACCATCTCGGCGAACCAGAAGGAACGGATCGAGTCCTGGACGGACGCGACGACCCCTGTGCCCAACAGCGTCGCCTATCGCTACCTCAGCGCAGCCCTGCAACCGTTCACCTCCCCCGCATACCTGAACGCGCCGGTGATGAACCAGATCCAGATCTGACCGGCCGCGGCCCGTCCAAGCATTGGTCCAGTTTTTCCGGCCTGGTCCAACAGCCGCCGCACCGCAGCCTGGCGCACCACCGGCAACAGGTCGAGCCGGTCCGGACCACAGTCGACGTTGACCGTGCGCCACACCGTCGCGTCGGAGGCCACGGCACCGAACAGCGTCGGCTGATCCCGCAACGTGGCGAGGTCCGACAGGCAACGCCCGCCGGCGGCGATCATCATCGACACCTGTGTCAACACGATCCCGCGATCGCGGGCCGTGGACCGCTCGGTCACCCCATCCATCACGCCGGACAAGCCGCCAACGATGCCGAGCCGGT
Source organism: Nitriliruptorales bacterium (assembly GCA_024637135.1). Lineage (GTDB taxonomy): Bacteria > Actinomycetota > Nitriliruptoria > Nitriliruptorales > Nitriliruptoraceae > Salsipaludibacter. Next base: position 7,284 of record JAGXFT010000104.1, read on the forward strand.
TCGCGATCCGGCCCAACAGATGCGTCCCGGCCTGGCCAGTCACCCCCTCGCCGTCACCGCTGACACGAACACGTGCAATCGGACCTGTAGTGTTCTCCTGCAAGGTGCCCTCCGGTGTTGGACACATTCCTAGACAGAACGCATCCAACCGCCCCGGAGGGCACTTTCCATGCGACCACCCCCACCGGCTACTGCAAGATCGGGGCTAGGTGGGCGGTGCATTCGTCGACACGTCGACGTCGAACAGCGTCGACGCACCCGATTCGAGGTCCAGCAGCAGGCGCTTGGCCGGCAGCCCTCCGGCGTAACCCACCAGGCACCCGTTGGCACCGATGACCCGGTGGCACGGGATGATGATGGCCACCGGGTTCGCGCCGTTCGCGAGCCCGACGGCGCGGGTGGTGCGCGGTCCGCCGACGTCCAGTGCGATCTCGCCGTAGCTGCAGGTGCGGCCATACGGGATCGCCTGCAAACGAGCCCAAACGCGCCTCTGGAAGTCCGTGCCCCGGGGTGACACCGGGACGTCGAAGGTGGTCCGGTCACCCGCGAAGTACTCCGCGAGTTGGTCCACCACCTCCGGGAGCAGCGCGGGGTCCTCGTCACCGATCGACGACGGGTCCGGGGCCGTCGAGCCAGGCAGGTGCAGGGCGACCAGCGATCCGTCCTCACCCACCAGCACCACCTCGCCCAGTGGCGAGTCGATCCGGCGATGCGCCCGGCGCGGTCGCGTGGCACCGGCACGGTCGGTGTTGGTCGTCGTGGAACGATCGGTCACGTCCATGTCCTCGTCGCCTGTGGACCGGGTCACCCGGCCAACGCACGGGACCGACGATGTGTGAGCCCCGAGGTGAGCCGGGGTCCGAGTCTCGCACGCCGCGACGTCCTCGACGAGGCGACCCCCGGACGACAGATGTCCGGGGGCCACATCCGCGCGGCCCTGGTCAGGGGGTCGTGCCGGCGACGACGTAGGCCGTCCCGGGCGCCACGCCCGCGAAGCTCAGCCCGACAGCGGTCACGACGAAGTCGGTCCGGCCATCGCCGTCGACGTCGCCCAGGCCGAGCGCGTCCACGCCGAAGTTCTCGTTGGCGGTGGTCGACGTGATGACCTGCAGGACCTCCCTGGTCCGACCGGAGAACACCGTGGCCCGGCCGGCGCCCGGCGCGCCGGCCGACGACGTGTAACCCGCGATGATCAGGTCGGCGTACCCGTCCCCGTCGACGTCACCGACCCCCCGGCCGGGCCCGAAGCCGTCCCCGGGTGACTCGGCGACGAAGCGGTGGATCCGTTCGCCGGTCGCGCCGGAGAAGACGTAGGCAGCACCCGAGCCGATCGGCGTCTTCGGGGTGTTGCGCTGGTTCGGCTTCATCGGCCGACCGGAGGCGTAGTCGGCGACGAACACGTCACCGACGCCGTCCCCGTCGACGTCGCCCGCGCCGGAGGCGAAGTAGATGCCGAACAGGGTGGCCTGCCCGGTCGGGTTCAGTCGATGGATCGTGCGTCCGTCGACGCCCGACACGACGTAGGCCGTCCCGCCCTTGCTGGCGCGGAACGCGCCCACGACCGAGTCCGGGGTGCCGTCCCCGTCCACGTCGCCGACCAACCCGACCGCGCTGCCCAGTCGGTCGGCGGTCGTGGCACCGGTGATCGACCACAACTGGGCACCGTCGGTGCCCGACAGGACCGACAGGGTGCCGGCCCCGCCCGCGGCCAACGGCGCCCCGACCAGGATGTCGTCGTGCCCGTCCCCGTCGACGTCACCGGCACCGGACACCGAGAACCCCCAGAACCCACCCGGACCCGCGAGGTCCAACACCACGGCGTGGTCGGCACCGGACCACACCACGACGTGCCCGGGCGACGCCGGCGACGCGCCCGGCCCACCCGCCACGTAGTCGGGGACGCCGTCGCCGTCGACGTCACCGGCGGGGGCGGTCGAGTGGCCGAGGTTGTCACCCGGATCACCGACGTGCTCGGCCAGCACCGCCCGGGTCGCTCCGGAGTAGACGGTGACCGTGCCGGCCTCGGGGCCGCCGGTGCTGTTGCTGATCTCCGGAACGGCGAGGTCGTCCACGCCATCAGCGTCGACATCGCCGATGTTGGCCGCGACCCACCCGTACTGGCCCGAGGCCTCCTCGCCGACCAGTGTGTCGATCAGCACGACGTCGGGTTCCAGGAACCCGGTCGCGGCACCCGCGGTCGTGGTGACGGCGAGCAGGGCGGTGACGGTCAGGGCAGTCGTGAACGGCAGGCGTCGGGCCATGCGGCGATCTCCTCGTCGGGCGTGACGAGGATCGTGGTCACGGAACGGGCGTCACGCTGTCAGCATCGTGCGCGCTTTCGACGGCGCGACCCCGAAGGCGCGCCGGAACGTGGCGGTGAAGTGGCTGTGGTTGGCGAAGCCAAGGTCCAGCGCCAGTCCGGCGAGGTCCAGCGGGTCGGTGCTCCCCAGTCGGCCCAGCCCGGCCCGCAACCGCAACTGGGTGCGGTGCTGGTGGATGGTGGTGCCGGTGTGCGCCCGGAAGATCCGGCTGAGGTGGAACGGCGACGCCCCGACCGCGGCCGCGGTGTCGGCCAACGAGTCGTCGTCGGCCCACGTCGCCGCCAGGTACTCGCAGGTGTCGCGGACCAGTCGCCGGTGCCGGCCGCGGGTCGTGGCGGTGCGGGCCGGGTCGGCCTCGTCGACGCCGGCCGTGGCGGCGACGACGTCCCGGATCACCGCGAGGGCAGCCTCCTCCACCGCCAACGTGCAGGCGGTCCCGGCCGCCATCGATCCGGTGAGATGGCGCTGGCGCAGGTAGGTGGTCGCAGGTGCGGGTCCGTGGTCACGGGTGAACACGCGGCCGCGGTCCGGGTGCGCACGGCTGGCGCGATGGGCCGGGTCGACCACCTCGCACACCTCGGCCCACCACTCGTCCGGGACCGACAGCCACTCGCAGCGGTCGCCGACCGGGTCGATCGAGCGACGGTGGTAGGTGTCACCGCGGTTGTAGAACATGGCGACGGTCGGGTCCGCCACGACCTCGTCACGGTCGGCGTGGCGGATCGCCACGGCCGTCCGCGGGAACACCACGATCGGCCGGTCCACAGCACCGCCGTCGAACCCGTCCTGGCCGGGCCGACACCGGAACCACCCCATGGTCACGCGACCGTGCTCACGGACCACTTCGCGCTCGACCATCCGTGACTCCGACTACTCCGAGACCACCCTGGGTCTACTCCGGGTCTACTCCGTGTCTGGGGCCAGCAGGTACAGCACCGACAGGGGCGGGAGGTTCAACGACAGGGACTGGCTGAACCCGTGGGTGGCGACGTCGTCGGCCGCGACCGCGCCGAGGTTGCCGACCCCGGAGCCGCCGTAGGCCTGGGCGTCGGAGTTCAGGATCTCCCTCCACGACCCGGTCATCGGCACGCCGACCCGGTACTCGTGGCGCGGGACCGGGGTGAAGTTGGCGACGACCAGGACCGGCGGATGCCCGGCCCCACCGCGGCGCAGCAGCGACACGACCGACTGGTCGGTGTCGGAGGCGTCGACCCAGGCGAACCCCGAGGGGTCGACGTCACCGGCGTGCATGGCGGGGTGCTCGCGGTAGGCATGCGCGGCGTCGCGCGTCAACTGCAGGACCCCGTCGTGCATCGGCGCGTCCAGTTCGTGCCAGTCCAGGCTCTGGTCGTGGTTCCACTCCCGGCTCTGGCCGAACTCCTGGCCCTGGAACAGCAACTTCTTGCCCGGGGTGGCGAACTGCCACGCCAACAGGCAGCGCAGGTTGGCGAACTGCTGCCACTCGTCGCCCGGCATCTTGCCCAGCAGCGAGCCCTTGCCGTGCACCACCTCGTCGTGGCTCAGCGGCAGGCAGAAGTTCTCACTCCACGCGTAGATCCCGCGGAAGGTCAGCCGGTCGTGGTGGAACCGGCGGTGGATCGGTTCACGCTGGAAGTAGTCCAGCGTGTCGTGCATCCAGCCCATGTCCCACTTGAAGCCGAACCCCAGCCCACCCAGGTAGGTCGGCCGGGACACCCCGGGCCACGAGGTCGACTCCTCGGCGAAGGTCTGCACGTCGGGGAACTCACCGTAGACGTGGGTGTTGAGGGCCTTGAGGAACTCGACCGCCTCGATGTTCTCGTTGCCGCCGAACTCGTTGGGGATCCACTCCCCGTCCTCGCGTGAATAGTCCAGGTAGAGCATGGAGGCCACGCCGTCGACCCGGAGGCCATCGACGTGGTAGCGGTCCAACCAGGACAGCGCCGAGCTCAGCAGGAACGAGCGCACCTCGTAGCGGCCGTAGTTGAAGATCGAGGAGGTCCAGTCCGGGTGGAACCCCTTGCGATCGTCGGCGTGCTCGTACAGGTGGGTGCCGTCGTACTCCTGGAGCGCGTAGTCGTCGGTCGGGAAGTGCGACGGCACCCAGTCCAGGATCACCCCGATGTTGGCCTGGTGGAGGGTGTCGACGAGCGCCATGAAGTCCTGGGGCGTGCCGTAGCGCGACGACGGCGCGAAGTACCCGGTGCACTGGTAGCCCCACGAGCCCTCGAACGGGAACTCCATGATCGGCAGCAGCTCGACGTGGGTGAAGCCCATCGCGGTGACGTGTTCGACCAGCCGCTCGGCGATCTCGGCATAGGTCAGGACCCGGTTGCCCTCACCCCGCTGCCACGACCCCACGTGCATCTCGTAGATCGTGATGGGGCGGTCCTGGGCCTGGCGGTCCCCGCGCACCGCCATCCAGTCGGCGTCGTCCCAGTCGTAGGCCAGGTCCCACACCTTGGAGCCGGTCAGCGGCGGCGTCTCGGTGTGTGCGGCGTAGGGGTCGAACTTGTCCTTGGCGCTGCCGTCGGGGTGGAAGATGCGGTACTTGTAGGTGTTGCCCTGTTCGACCCCCGGGACGAACCCCTCCCAGATGCCGGACGCGTCACGGACCTGGAGGTGGTGGGTGGTGCCGTCCCTGTCTCTTATACACATCTGACGCTGCCGACGAC
>JAGXFT010000105.1 GCA_024637135.1 Nitriliruptorales bacterium
ACCGCGCACCACGGCGGAGGCACCGGGCACCGTCGTCAGCCGTTCCAGCACCAGCCCACCGGTGGCCGACTCGGCGACCGCGACGGTGCGACCGGCCGCTGCCAGCGCCCGCACCACCGCCATCTCCAGTCCCCGGTCGTCGACACCGACCACCGACGCACCCAGCACCTCGGTCGTGGCGGTGACCCAGTCCTCCGAGGCGTCCCGGACCGTTCCGCGATCGTCCCCCTCGACCGCGAACTTGACCAGGACCCCGCCCCGGGTGGCGAGGTAGGCGACGTCCACGCCCGCGGTGGTGGCGGCGGCCTCGACGTCATGGAGGCGCTCGGCCACGTCGGATTCGCCCAGCCCCGCGACGTGCACCGTCCGGCTCACCAGCACCCGGCCACCGGCCCGCGCCAGCACCGCGTCGGCGACGTCGCGGTCGAACAGTTCCCGCAGTTCCCACGGCACGCCGGGCAGGACGTGCAGGTCGACCTCGCCGACCGCCAGCGAGAACCCGGGCGCGGTCCCGACCGGGGCGATGGCACGGGCCCCCACCGGCACCTCGGCCTGCACCAGGTTGCTGGGGGGCATCGCGCGTCCGAACCCGGCCCAGTGAGCCTCGATGGCGTCGACCAGGTCGCCACGTCGTTCGAGCGCGACCCCGGCCACCCTGGCCACGGCTGCGCGCGTGCGGTCGTCGGAGGTCGGGCCCAGCCCTCCGCCGACCACCACGACGTCGGCGCGCGCCATCGCGGTCTCGAGCCCGTCCACCAGTTCGTCGAGGTCGTCGGACACGGCCAGCGTCAACCGTGGTACCACGCCCAGTTCCTTCAGGCGCCGGGCCAGCCAGGCCGCGTTGGTGTCGACCTGGTCGCCGCCCAGCACCTCGGTCCCGACCGACAGGATCGCCCCGCGCAGCCGGGGGCCGGGGGTCGTCACCACGTCACGACGTGGACGGCGACGACAGTTTCGCGACGTGGCGTGCGTAGTCCAGGCCGGACACGATCGTGGCGACCACGGCCGCCCACAGCGCACCGAACCGGATCGCCGTCCCCACGCCCGGCATCAGGAACGCCAGCACCGCCAACACCTGGACCACGGTCTTGACCTTGCCCAGGATCGACGCCGGCAGCACGAGGTCCCGACGGCGAACCAGTCCGACCCGCATCACGGTGACGGCGACCTCGCGGAACACGATCACCCACACCGCCCACCACGGCAGCTCCCCGACCGTGGCCAGCGACGCCAGCGACCCGATGATCAACAACTTGTCGGCGATCGGGTCGGCCAACTGGCCCCACGAGGTCACGCCGTGCCAGCGCCGCGCGACCCACCCGTCGATCGAGTCGGTCAGGGCCGCGAACAAGAAGATCGAGAACACCCACCAGCGCGAGTAGGTGTCCCCGGACGCGAGCAACCACAGGATCACCGGCACCAGCAGCGCCCGCAGGAAGGTGACCGCGTTCGGGACGTTGAACGGGTGGGGCTCGGCGCGCCGCAGGTCGCCCCCGGACAACGGTTCGGGGTCCGCGAGTGCGTCGTCGACCACCCCGGCCAGGCCCCGATCGTGCGGCTGGTCGTGCGGCTCGTCCACCGGTCGGTCGCCAGGCAGTCCGTCGCCCGGCAGTCCGTCGGTGGCGCCATCACCGGACGGGGTGGCGTCGGCAGGCGTGCCCACCGGTTCCTGCCCCGCCTGGCGGTCGCTCATCCCACGCGCCCGACCAGGTCCACGCCCAGGTGGTCCATCACCTCGACCGTCACCAGGTCACCGACGGCGACGTCCGCCGGCCTGCCGTCGGCGTCCACGACCGTGACCTCGCCGTCGGCCTCGGGGGCCTCGCGGTGCGAGCGACCCACCACCTCGTCCGGGCCGACCTCCTCGACCAGCACGGCCAGGCGGTCGCCGATGCGGTCACGGGCACGACGATCGCTGGCCCGTTCGACGACGTCGGCGATCCGGTCGCGACGCTCGTTGGCAACCGTCTCCGGGACGTGGTCGCCGAGGTCCACCGCCGGGGTGCCGTCCTCGTCGGAGTAGGTGAACAGCCCGACGAAGTCCAGTTCGTGGGTGTCCAGGAAGCCGGCCAGCTCATCGACGTGTCCATCGTCCTCGCCGGGGAAGCCGAGGATGAAGTTGCTGCGGATGGCGGCGGCGGGGCTGAGCGTGCGGATGCGCTCGACCAGCGCACCGAAGCGGTCGGGGCTGCCGGACCGGGCCATGCGGCGCAGCACCGGGGCGGCCACGTGCTGCAGCGACAGGTCGAAGTAGTCCGCGACCTCGTCGATCCCGACCATGGCCTCGAGCAGGTCGGGGCGCAGTTCGGCGGGCTGGAGGTACATCAGGCGGATCCGGTCGATCCCGTCGACGTCGGCCAGCGCGCCCAGCAGGTGGGGGGCGAGGTCACGCCCGCCGGGATGCCCGCCCCACGCGCCCAGGTCCTTGCCCCACGAGGTGGTGTTCTCCGACACCAGCACCAGTTCCCGGGTGCCCTGGTCGGCCAGCCAGGCGGCCTCGGCGACCAGTTCGTCGATCTCGCGTGACCGGAACCGGCCGCGGAAGGACGGGATGGCGCAGAACGTGCACAGTCGGTCGCAACCGGACGCGATCTTGAGGTAGGCCCAGGTCCCGTCGGTCGCGCGCCGCGGTGGGAACAGCGGCCCGGACGCGGGTGACTCCCCGGCCGTGGCCAGGCTGGGGTCGACCGCACGCGGGTCGATGCCGGTGCGCGTGACGGCCAGCGGGTCGATGACGCTGGTGGCGTCGGCCGGTCCGGCTGCCTCGGGCACGGTGGCCATCCACGCGGCCCCCTGGGGTGCGACGCTCGTCGGGCTCGCCGCAGCGGCCGCACCGGGCGGATCGAAGCCGGTCGCGGGGGCCTCCGGCGCAGCGGCCGGCGACGCGCTCACCGACACGACCGGCAGGGAGCGGCCGGGCAGGACCGACGGGGCCGAACTGGCCTCGACGCCGATGATGCGTTCGTGGTCCCGACCGGCCAGGATGTCGCCCACCAGCCCCGGCAGCGCGGGATAGCCCGCGAAGCCCACGATGGCGTCCGCCTCGGGCAGCGAGTCGGACAGTTCCTGGGGGTAGCGCTGGGCCATGCAGCCGATGACGACCACGCCACGCGCCGGGACCCGGTCGTCCTCGCTGCCGGCGTCGACCGGTTCCTTGAGGTCGGCCGCGGCCAGGATCGTGTCGACCGACTCGCGCTTGGCGGGCTCGATGAAGGTGCAGGTGTTGACCAGCACGACGTCGGCATCGGTGGCGTCGGCGGTGACCTGGTACTGGGCACCCAGCAAGCCCGCGAGCTGGTCGCTGTCGACCTCGTTGCGGCCACAGCCCAACGTCACGATGGCCACGCGCGGGATGGTTGTCGAGGCGGTGGTCATGCGCTGGTCTCGACGCCCTCGGGCGTGTAGGTCAACTCGACCACCTCACCGCTGTCGCCCGGGCTGCCCAGTCGTTCGCCGTTGAACTCCACGGTCGCGCCCCCGGCATTGCCGTAGCGCACGGTGATCTCGTCCTCACCCTCCAGCGTCAGGGTCTCGCCGGCGAACTGCACCGTGGACGATTCGGGGTGGGCGGCTCCGTCGACGGTGATGGCGATCCAGCAGTCCTGTTCGAAGGCGAGGAAGAGGTTGACCCCGTCGAAGGTGGGCGTGGGACTGGGGGTCGGGCTCGGTGTCGGCGTGGGCGTCGGGGCCGCGGCCGGCTCGGACGTGGCCGATGCCGTGGCCGACGGCGCGGCGGTGGGTGTCGGGGCCGTCGAGGGCGCGACCGACGGGACGGCGAGGGTGTCGCTGGGTGACGCGGTCTCGGGTGTCGCGTTGCCGAACCGGCCGATCAGGGCGATCCCGGCCAGCAGGGTCACGATCACGCCAGCCACCACCAGCCATCGCGGCAACGGTTCGCGTGGCGTCGCGGTCGACCGCATGCTGGTTCCCGCGACTTCCTGGATCGCGCCGCGTTCCTCGCGTCGGAACTGGTTGTCGTAGGCGCTGACGATCGCGACGTCGTCGAGGCCGAGGTAGCGCGCGTAGTTGCGGAGGTGGCCGCGCGCGTACGGCGTGGCCCCCAGCGCGGCGAAGTTCTCCGACTCCATCGCCATGACGTGCGAGCGCCGGATCTTGAGCTGCTCGGCGACCTGGGCGAGGTCCTCCCCCCGCGCCAGGCGCGCCGCCTGGAGGGTGTCCCCGATGCCGATGCTCACCACGTCGCCGACCGCTTTCCGCCTGGTGCGCCCCATGGGCGCCGAGTCCGTCTCGTTCGATGGCCCAGACTACCCCTGCCGACGTGCAGGTCGACCGGGCCGGGCGCTAGCCTCGCCCACCATGATGACCTCCACGCCTGCCACTGCCCGCACCCTCCAGCGCCTCGTGTTGCTGCTGGTGGCCCTGGCGGCCGCCCTCTCCCTGGTCCTGGCCACCCCGGCCGGCGCCACCGAGGCCGAGCCCGCCGGCAGCGAGGACCCGTCCGCGGCACCGACCGACGCGGCCACCACGCCCGCCGACGAAGGCGCCACCACCCCGGCCGTGGAGGGCGAGGGCGGCGACGGCGAGGCCGAGACCGGTGGCAAGCTGACCATCTCGTCGAACCCGCACGACCAGTTCGGACTGATCCTGTTCGCGCTCGGCGGGCTTGCGGGCCTGGCGGCACTGGCCAACGCCGCGAACCAGTTGAAGGGCAAGCGCCCCGCCGCCGACGGTCGCATCCGCTGGCGCTGACGCCGTCTGGCCTCGTTCCTCGGCCAGTTTGCAGCCGGGTCAGTCCTGGCCGGCGTCCCCGGTCTCCTCGGTCTCCTCGTTCTCGGTCTCCTCGTCCCCCGTGTCGTCGGTCCCCGTGTCGTCGGTCGGCGGATCGTCCGGGGTGGGGGGCGCGGGCGGGTCCCAGGGTGACGGCTCGGGTGGTGGCGGACGACGTGGGCCGCGCACGCCCACGACGACCAACGTGACACCCGCGACCAACCCCAGGACCAGCAGCAGCGGGACCAGGAACGTCATCAGTCCGCCACCGACGGGGGTCGACGGGCGGCCAGGTCGGTCAGCTCGAAGTAGGTGGCCGGGTCGAAGCCGAACATCGACGCCACGAGGTTGGACGGGAAGGCCTCGACCCGCCGGTTGAGGTGCTGGACCTCGATGTTGTACAGCCGGCGCGCGGCCGACAGCCGATCCTCGGTCTCGACCAGTTGCGCCTGCAGGTCACGGAAGTTGCGGGCGGCCTGAAGGTCCGGGTAGCCCTCGGCCACGGCCAGCAGCGCTCGCGTGGCCCCGGACAGGCTGGACTCGGCGCGCGCCATCCCGGCCGGGTCCACGGTCGGGTCGGCCTCGGCCCGGACGGCCTCGGCACGCGCCCGGGTGACCTGCTCGAAGACCGCGCGCTCGTGGGCCGCGTAGCCGCGCACCGTCTCGACCAGGTTGGGGACCAGGTCGTGGCGTCGCTGCAACTGGACGTCGATCCCGGCCCAGGTGGACGCGATGCTGGCGCGCTGGCTGGCGAAGCGGTTGTAGGACAGCGCCAGCCACAGAACGACCAGCAGCACCGGCGACACCACCACGGCGACCACCGGCCACATCAGGTACCACCACTCGTGACCGCCCGCCAGAAGTCGGCCGGGAACGCCTCGAGCAGCGCCGCCGCGTGCCCGGCCACGTCCGGCAGGGCCGCCACGATGCCCTCGTCGTTGCGGACCAGGTCGCCGGACCGCGTGAACCAGCCAGCGATGCCGGGATCACCGCCCCGACGCGCCTCCCCCGCGAAGACCCGGGTCGACGGTGTGCCCGCGACGACCAGGACCCACGATCCGCCGAGTTCGAAGGTGACGTCCGCGAACGCCCCCAACAGGGCCGACTGGAACTCCGCGTCGAACAGCCGGATGGCGCGCTCACGATCCTGCACGCGGATGTCGTAGCGCCGGTTGACCTCCTCCGACTCGACCTGGAAGTCCCCGCGTCCGCCGATGCCCAGCCGGCTGAACGCGCCTTCACGCTGGACCCGGATACCTGGCAGGTCCGCGGGCACGGGCAGGCGGACCAGCGCGGCGACCAACGACTGGCGGTCCCACGTCGTGGAGGTGTGGCCGTTGGACGTCTGGGACGTCCGCCGGTCCTCCCACCACCACTCGAACGCGGCTGCGTTCGCGCTGACCGGTGTCCCGCCCAGGACGAGCTGGACGTCGGTGTCCATGCTCCACACGGCCGACCGGTCGCGGTCCCCGTCGGGCAGGAGCTCGAACGACTGCTGCAGCCAGTCGTCGGACTGGCCCAGCGGTTGCTCGGTCGGCGTCATCCCGTTCGCCGCGGCGACATCCCGGTAGGCGGACTCCATCCGTTCACCACCACCGAACAGGGCCTTGAAGATCATGGGCGCTCCGGGGGCGAGTGGGGGCTGGACGGGGGGCTGGACGGGGGGCTGGCGTGGGGCTGGACGGACGGGCGGGACGACTGTGACGCCTCGTGACGCCGTCCGCCCACCAGCATGCCGCACGGTCAGCGCTTCGTGTGCGATTCGGTGGCCGGATCGCGCACGGGCCACTGGGGCGCGGTGTCCAGGTCGGCGTCGGGCCAGGCGGGCTCGACGGCGATCGGGTCGTTCGGCCCCGGGCCGGGGGCGCCTGCAGGGTCGCGAACCGGGCCAGGCTCGCGTGGTCCTGGCCCAGCGGCCACCCTCCGGCGGGCGGTTCGACCTGCGGCGTGGCGACCGCTGGCGGTGGCGGGACGGGGTCGCGACGACGCTCGCGGTCGCCGAACAGGATCCAGATCCCGAACATCAGGCGTGGGATCATCGCTGGGTGCTGCCGGACCGGGTCACAGGCTGTCGGGGAACAGGCCCTCGGCCAGGGCCTGGTCGTACATCTCCGGGTCCCACATGACCTCGCGGGCCTTGGAGCCCTCGTTGGGCCCGACGACGCCCAGTTCCTCGAGTTCGTCCATCAATCGGCCGGCGCGCGCGAACCCGATCCGCAGCTTGCGCTGCAGCATCGAGGTCGACCCCAGTCCGGAGTTGACGACCTGCTCGGCCGCGCGGATCAGCAGTGCCTCGTCGGAGTCGTCGTCCGCGCCGTAGGACACGTCCGCCTTGGCGGCGTCGGCCCCGGTCTTGACGACCTCCTCGACGTACTCCACCGAACGCTGCTGCTTGCAGTAGGCGACGATCGGCTCGATCTCGCGTTCGGTCAGGAAACAGCCCTGCAGGCGGGACGGCTTGCCCTGGCTGGCGGGCATGAACAGCATGTCGCCCTTGCCGACCAACTTCTCGGCGCCCTGGCTGTCCAGGATCGTGCGCGAGTCGGTGCCGGACGCCACGGCCAGGGCCAGCCGGGACGGGATGTTGGCCTTGATCAGGCCGGTGATGACGTCGACCGAGGGCCGCTGGGTCGCGATCACCATGTGGATGCCGACCGCGCGGGCCATCTGGGCGATCCGGCAGATCGCGTCCTCGACGTCACGGGCGGCGACCATCATCAGGTCCGACAACTCGTCGATGACCAGCAGGATGTAGGGCATCGGCTCGTGGGTCAGCGAGACCTCGCCGGTGGTCGGGTCGATGACGTCGTCGACCTCGTCGGCCTCGACCGCGTCGTTGTAGCCGTCGATGTTGCGGTGCCCGGTCCGCGCCAGCGTCTCGTAGCGCATCTCCATCTCCTTGACGCACCACTGGACGGCGTCCGTGGCGCGCTTGGGATCGGTCACGACCGGGGACAGCAGGTGCGGGGCGCCGTTGTAGACCCCGAGTTCGACCCGCTTGGGGTCGACCAGGATCATGCGCACCTGGTCCGGGCGAGCGCGCATCAGGATCGAGCTGACCATCGCGTTGAGCAGCACGGACTTGCCGGACCCGGTCGCGCCGGCGACCAACAGGTGCGGCATCGTGGCGAGGTTGACCATGGCGGGGTTGCCGGCGATGTCCTGGCCCAGCGCGACCCACAACGGGTGGCGCTCGCCTGCGGCCGCGTCCGAGCGGAGGATGTCGCCCAGGGTGATCAGGTCGCGTTCGCGGTTGGGGACCTCGACGCCGATGGCCGACTTGCCCGGGATCGGGGCGACGATGCGCACGTCGGGCGCCGCCAGCGCGTAGGCGATGTCGTCGCCCATGTTGGCGACCTTGTTGACCTTGACGCCGGGACCGAGCTCGATCTCGAAGCGGGTGACGGTCGGGCCGCGGGACCAGCGCGCGACAGTGGCGTCGATGGAGAACTGGTCGAAGGTGGCCTGCAGCGCCTGGGTCTGGGCCTGGATGGTGCGCTCGGACTCGCGTCCCATCGAGCGTCCGCTGCCCAGCAGGTCCAGCGGCGGCAACTGGTAGTCCGCCCAGTCGTCGACCGGCTTGACCTTGGCGGCCTTCTTGGTGGTGGCCCTGGTCGGCATCACCGGCGTCGGCGGTGCCGGCGTCTTGCCGGCCTCGCGGTCGGCGGCGGTCAGGCCACCCACCAGGCCATCGCGACCGGCCGCGTCGGGCTCGTCGGGCGGGGGCACGGGGCCGCCCACGGCCGCCTCGGCCTGGGCCAGCGTGGCGCGCATGCGTTCGGCGGCCTCGCCGGCCGGGTCGACGTCGTCGAGCGGGGCGGTCGCGCCCGTCCCGGAGGACGTCCCGGTGCCGGACTCGTCGGTCGTCGCCTTCTTCTTCGACGTGGAGGTCGTCGTGGAGGTGGAGGTCTCCGGATCGTCGTGGGTGATGGCTGCCGGCAGCCGCGTCATCCACTCCATGGTCCGTTCGATGACGTCACCCAGCTTGAGCCCGGTGGCGATCAGCATGCCGAGCACCATGAGCGGCACCAGCACGGCGTGCGCCCCCACGGCGGACAGGCCAGCCTCCAACGGGGTGGCCACCAGCCAACCGAGCAGGCCACCACCGGACCACAGCGCCTTCATCCCGTCGGCCGGATGGGGCTGGCCGGCGAGCAGGTTCCAGGATCCGAGCAGGGCCGCGGTCGACAGGGTCAGCCCGAGCAGCCACCGCGCCCACCGGTCCATGGGCCGGTCCATCACGACCAGCCCACCCCACACGACCAGGCCGATCGGCATGACCAGGGCGACGCCCCCGAACAGGCCACGCCAGGTCGCCTCGAAGAAGTCGCCGACCGGACCGGCCGCGTCGGCATAGATCGCCAGCCCCGACACGATCCCGACGATCAGCAGCAGGAACCCGTAGATGTCGGCGGTACGGTCCCCGACGTGTTCGCCCATGACCGACCACAGCCGTCGCCCGGACCCACCGGAGCCGGATCCGCCGGACCGACGCGACGACGTCTTCTTCCTGGTGGTCTTCTTCTTCGCGCTCGCCTTCTTCGTCGGCCGCGCCGGTGATTTCCGGGTCGATCGTGAGGAAGCCGTCTTCGGCCGCGTGGTCTTGGTGGCCACGTGGGCTCCATCCCTGCATCGTCGGACCCGCTGTCTGCCCGGGCGTGGCGGACGGGTGCCGCCGGGCCTCTGACACTACAGAAGCAACACGGGCAACACCAGCATCAACGCAAGTCGTCGCTCGCCACGACCGCCAACCTCAGGTTGAGGTGCAGACTACCACCCCGGACGCCCGAGTCACGACTCCATGACCCGTTTCCGCGGCAGATCTCGCCGCGCGGGCCACGATCCGGGGCACGTTGGTCAGCACGCCGTGGAGGCCGGGTCGAGACCGCCGAGGAAGTCCTCGATCTCGTCGTCCGCCAGTCCCCGCCCCGCCACCCGGCACGCCAGGGCCGGCCACGTGGCCTCGTCGAACTCCCACGTCTCGATCCGGTTGCCGTCCACGGTCGCCAACCGCTGGGCTCCCGGCCAGGTCACCATCGCGGTCACGCCCGACGATGCCGCCGGCAGGGTGACCAGGGTCCGGTCGACCTCGAGGTCGACGACGACGCGCTCGCCGACCTCGGTGCCCACGGCCAGGCGCGTGCCGTCCAGGAACGCCAACGCCGTGACCTTGTCCCGGTAGCCGCTGAACGTCGTGGGCCCCGCGTCGTCATCGAGATCGCGCACCTGCACCGTGCGATCGTCCGACCCGGACGCGACCAGGCGGCCGTGCGCGGCCACCGAGAACACCCCCAGGCATGTCGTCCGAGTTCGCGGGTCTCGTCGTCGGTGGTCAGCATGACTCGGCCATCCTCGTGCCGGCAG
>JAGXFT010000106.1 GCA_024637135.1 Nitriliruptorales bacterium
CGACGGTGTCACCGTCGAACTCGCTGGACTGGCCGTCGTCGCCGGTGGAGGGCGCCGTCTCGCGTTCGGCTTCGTTGCCGCCGTCCTCGATGTGGTCGACGGCGTCGGTGTCGGTCTGGTCGGGAGTTGACCGGGACGTGGTGTCGGCGGGTTTGGCGGGTTCCATGTCGAGGTCTTGGCCGACGTTGACAGGCGGGACGTCCAGGACCTGGCCGGGGTAGATCAGGTCGGGGTCCTCGGGTGGCAACAGGTTGTCCCGGTTGGCCTCGATCACCGACCGCCAGTACGGGGTGACCTCGGCGTCGGTCGGTTCACGCCCCAGCTCGTCCTCGAGGGTCTCCTCCGCGATCTCCCACATGTGATCACCCGGCTCCACCGTCCACTCCCCCATCTCCTCGACCTCGGCTGTTGCCGGGTCGTCGGGTCGGGCCTGGCTGGTGTTGGCCGGTTGCGCGGCCGCCGGCGCTGCCGGGGCGGCTGTTGGTGGGTTGTCGGGCGTGGGGAAGCGGATGGTCCAGTCCGGCTTGACGTCGTCGGTGGTGTCGCTGACCACGTCGCCGTCGGGCATGGTCCGGCCGATGTTGAGCCCGCGGATCTGGTGCCAGCGGGCGCCGTCGCCGAGGTGCTGCTCGGCCAGGCTCCACCACGAGGTCCTGGCGGTGGCCACGACCTCACGGGTCGGCCCGGCCGTGGCGGTGCGGACACCTGGTGACGACACCGGGTCGCCCGTCGAACGGTTGGAAGCAGTTTCGGCCGGCTGGGTGGCGGCAGGGGTCGCGGCCAAGGCGTCGTCGAGGGCCACGGGGCCCGCGAGCGGTGCGGTGGGGCTGGACAGCAACAGGGTGGCCGTGGTGACCAGGCTCGCGGCGGTGCGCTGCAGCCCGGGAAGGACCGGCAGTCGAGGGGTTTGGGTGCGCCGGGCAACGGCGGCGATCTCCACGAGCAGCGCCGACGCCAGTTGGACCCACACCACCCAGACGATGATGGCGAGCAGGTTGGCCATCGCCGTGGGATCAATGGCGCCCAGCTGGATGGCCTCGACCACGCGGCCCGGGTCGGGCAGGGTCTCCGGGAGGGGCCAGCCGACCTGGGTAATGAGAGCAGCCGGGATCCCAACCAAGACAGCCGCGATCACGACGGCGGCCGCAACGCCGGACAGGACTCGTCGAGGCGTGGTCATGGTCGCTCCTTACAGGTCGCTGGTGGCAGCCGCGGTGGCGGTGGCGGTGATCTGGCGATCGGGCAGCGGCAGCAGCCGCCACGACTGCGTTGTCGACACGGTCACGATGACCGTTGAACCGGTCACCGACACGGAAGTCTCCACGCCCTGGCCGGCTGTGATCGCGGTCGCGGCCGACGTCGCCGCAGCAGGATCGAGGGTGTCACCGGCGGCACGCAACGACGCGTCGTCGACCTGCTGGGCTCCGGCCCGTGCGGCCGCTGATGCCAGGTTGTAGGCGTGGCTGTGGGCGACGGCGATCTGGCCGCCGTCGTAGGCCAGGCCGGCCATGGTCAGCATGGCGATGGACAGGATCGCGACGGCGCCGGTGATCGCACCGTGTTCGTCTCGCCACCAGGCCGCCATCAGCCGCCTCCTCGGTATGTGTCGATCACGGCAGTCGATGACGCCACCGCGGTGCGGACACCCGGAACGGCGACCAGTGCGAGATCGGCGTTGGACACCGGACAAGCCACGGTCACGGTGACCGTTCCGGCACGGGCGAACTGGCTGGTGTCGGTCGACACCCCCGGGGTCACGCACACCAGGCCGGCGGCGGCAAGGTTGTCGAGGGCGACGTCGAGGGCGACGTCGCGGGCTTGGGTTGGGGTCGCGGTCAGTGAGGCGGCCCGACTGGCTCGCGCGGCCGCGGTCTCCACACGTCCATCGGCCAGCGACGCCCGCCCGCCATAGACCACGAGCAGCATGAGCACCAGCAGTACCGGTGCGATCACGGCCAGCTCGGCCGCGATGGCTCCGTCCTGGTCGTTGGTGGTTTTCATCGGCTGGGCTCGGAGATGAACCGTTCGACCGGGCCCACGGCCACGGCGTCCACGGCCATCGGGAACCCGGGAACGACTTGGGGGGACCGGCCGGTGATCCGCACCGTGACGTCACCGGCGCTGCGGGCCACGTTGACCGTCAGGCCGGTGACGTTGCCGGCTCCGGCCAGGTAGGACCGTGCGGCTGCGGTCGCGTCGTCGGCCGTGCCGTCGGGGACGGCTGCGGCCGTGACGGCGATGTCGGCCGCGGCCGACACGAGCTGCTGGGAGTGGGCCCACAGCCCGTACTGGACCGACAGCATGATCAGCAGCAGGACAGCGGGCATGACAATGGCCAGCTGTGACGCGATCAGACCATCCTGGTCGCCCGGGTCGTGCCAGCGGTTCGTCATCCCGCGGGGTTGACCGGTACCGGGATGTTGTTGGCGTTGTTGCGGGCGGCGGTGACGACGATGCCGGTGACAACGATGGCGCCACCGACCAGCAGGAACGTCACCACTGCCATTTCGGTGGTGGTGAGGCCGTCTTCGTTGTCGAGCCGGTCGGCGACGGCGTCGCGCCACAACGCCATGACGGTCAGCAGGGCCAGGTACAGGCGGATCATTGCTGTTCCTCTCTCCGGGGGCTTCACTGCTCGTCGAGCAGCGGGTTGGTACAGACGGACAGATCGGTGGACACTTCCTGGGTGACCGGATCCACACATACGTCGGTGTTGCCACCGCCGAGCACGGTCACGGCGGGGAACACCACGAACACGAGAAACCCGCCCAGGAGCACGGCGGTGGGGATGTTCATCCGTTCGGTGGCTTCTTCGGCGTCGGATTCGGCGTCGGCGAGCTGGTGGGACCGCAACGTGTCGGCCTTGGCCGCCAACGACTGGCGGATCCGGGCGCCGTGGGTGCCCGACAGCGTGATGGACGCCCCCAGTTCGCGGAGTTCGTTGATGTCGAGGTCCTCGCCGAGGGTCTGGAAGGCCGTCCAGATGGGCTGGCCGGTCCGGCGTGCACGGGCAAGTGCAAACCGGATTCGGCGGAACGCCCAGCCGTCGCCGGCGTCAGCGGCCGCGACCAGGGCGGTCTCGACGCCGCCCCCGCCGGCCAGGATGATGTTGACCAGGTCGAGGTAGGACGACAGCGCGTGCAGGAACGCCTTGCGCCGGTCGTCACGTTGTTCGACCAGGCGCAGGTTGGGCCACCACCAGCCCGCGGCGCCGCCGGCGATGGCCAGAACGGCCACCAGTGGTGACATCCCCATGCCGACTGCCGTCAGGCCGGCCCAGCCGACCAGCGGGACGACGACCCCGACAGCGGCGCCCAGGACCTTGTTGCGGGCCCACTGGTCCACGGTGAGGTCGGCCAGTCGGAGTTGACGTCGCCGGTCGTCAGTCACGGCCGGCGCGATCGCGCGGGTCCAGGGTGACGCCACGTCGACTTGGGACGACCACGGGTCGAGTGCCGCCAGGGCGTCGGCCAACGGCACCGGGCGAGGTCGTAGCGCGGCGATTGCCAGCCACACCCCCAGTCCGGTGCCGGCCCCCAGCAGCGCAGCCCACATCATGGCCGGTCCATCCGTCGTGGGACGAACCGGTCGGGGAGTTCGATCGTGGACATCGAGGCCATGAGCCAGCCCCCGACGGCAAAGATCGCCCCCACGACCGCGAGCATGAACTGGCCGAACACGGTGTCGTAGGCGTCGAGGTAGGACCGGTTGAACAGCATCAGCAGCGCCAGGGTTGCCCCGACGGCACCGACGATGATCTTGGCGGAGGTGCGCAGTTTGGCCCGGGACACCTCGACGCGGACCCGCATCGTGGCGTCCCCCCGGATCGACGTCGCGAGACGCGACAGCAGGCTGGACAGGTCGGCCGCTTCCATCTGGGCGGCGATGCGAAGGGCGGTGACGACCATGTCGGCCGACGGGTGGTCGATCTCGTCACCCAGCTGCACCAGCGACTCCGACAGGGGCTGGTGTCGCAGCCGGATGGCCAGACGTCGCACGGGATCGGCGATGGGGTCGGGGGGTGCTGCGGCCGTGGCCACCAAGGCCTCTTCCAGCCCTGATGCGGCCGCCATGGTGTCGCGGATCGATTCGGTCCAGGACGCGATGGCCTCGGTCTTGTCGATCATGCCCTGGCGGGAACGGCCGCCCGCCAGCAGCTTGGGCAGCGATGCCACCGCCAGGGCCGTCAGCAGGCCGGCAGCGAACCAGCCGGTCAACAGCCACGCGGCCACGCCCGCAGCGGCCGACCCGGCGAACGCGGCCGCCACGGATCGTGTGCGCGTGGCGAGGGTCCGCCACCGGGCCACATCGGGCAGCAGCTGCCATCCGGCGACGGCACCCACGGCCAGCCACAGACCCACCCCCACCAGGGTGCCGGCCGACAGCGCAACAGCGATCCGGATCATGCCGCCCACCCCTCGGTCGGGCCGGCGTCGTCGTAGCCATGCTCGGCCAGCCGTCTGCGGGTGTCGTCGGTCGCGGGGTATCCCGGGACGGCCGTGCCGTCCGGGCCGGGGCGGAACAGTTCGTTGGACGACAGCTGTCCGTTGTCGTCGACGTCGACGACTTCACGGATCGACGTGACGACCCGGTCCGTACCGGCCCAGCCCACGTGCACGATCAGGTGCACGGCATTGGCAACCAACAGGTTGGTGGCCTCGTTCGTCAGTCGCTGCGGCAGCATCGACCCGTACATCGCGAACCGTTTGAACACGTCCTTGGACGACGACGCATGGATGGTGCACAGCGACCCGTCGTTGCCCTGGCTCATCGCCAGCAGCATCGGCAGCAGCTCGTCACCGCGGACCTCGCCCACGATCACCCGATCCGGGTTCATCCGCAGGCCAGCACGGACCAGCTGTTCCTGTGTGACCTCCCCGACGCCCTCCTGGTTGGCGGGACGGGCCACCAACGTTTCGTAGTCCGGATGCGCCACCGCGAATCGCTCCAGGCCCAACTCGAGGGAGTCCTCGATGGTGATGAGCCGTTCGTGGTCGGGGATTTCGTTGATCAGACAGCGGAGCAGGGTCGTCTTGCCCGAGTTGGTGCCCCCACCGACGACGATGTTGAAGCGGGCCTTGACCGCCGCAGCCAGGAACCGTTGCAGCTGGCGGTCGATGGTGTTGCGTTCGATCAGGTCGTCCCGGCGGTCCAGTTCGAAGTCGTGACGTCGGATCGTCACGTGGGTGCGGCCCGACACCGACGTGATGGCATGCAGCCGGTCGCCGTTGGGCAGCCTCAGGTTGACCTCCCAGTTCGCCCGGTCAAAGGACTTCTCGGTCCGGTCCAGGCGGCTTGCTGCGGTCGTGATCAGTTCCACCAGTTCCGTGTTGGACTCGACCACCGGGGGGTGCAGCTCCTTGCGGCCGTCGACGTACTCCACCCACACCGGATCCACACCGGGGATGGAGATGTTGGCAACCCCCACCAGTTCGAGCAGTGGCTGCAACGGCCCCAGCCCGAACAGCCGCTCGATCACCCGCGACTTCAAGTGCTGCTCGACGCCATCGGTGAGCGGATCCTCACCGGTCGACAGGGCCCGGTTGGCCATCCGGTCCAACTCCGACCCGATCAACGCCAACGCCAACGCCCGTTCGTCGTCGCGACCCATCATCTCACGTCCCGACAACTCGTCGGTCAGACGCACCCCGACGGCAGCGACCAGTTCACGGACCAGCTCGGCGTGGTCAGGCATGCGCCGACACCTCCTCGCCCGTCCCGGCCGCCGCGGTGTCGGCCGCCGCGGCCGTGGCCTGTGACTGGCCAGCGGGCGCAGGCTCGGTTGGGGCGAGGTGGCGGTCCACGATCCCCGCTGCGCTGCGCAACAGACCCGATCGACGCAGCCGCCGAGTCGAGCCCTGACCCGCCAACGCCGCTGCAGCCGCCCCGTCGTCGGTGACGGCCCCCAGGACCCGGCATCCGATGGTGGCCTCGACCTCGTCCGGCCCGTACGGGTC
>JAGXFT010000107.1 GCA_024637135.1 Nitriliruptorales bacterium
CCCGAACGTGAACTCGCGCAACCACGTCCCGACCGTCGAAAGCCGCAACCGTGTCAGGCCCCAGTACCCGGCCAGTCGAACCCGCCCGCAGCTGAACCCTCGGATAGCTACCCGCCCCGCCACTTCGTCGAGCGCAGCGAAACCTCTGGTAGCACCCGCTCTCGACACTCCGCCCAGGCGCTTCCGCGGCAGCGCAGCCATAGGAGATCCGCCGATCTCGCCACTCTCGGAGGCTCGACGAGCACCGCCTTTCGAGAGGCGTTCCCGCTCGGTGCGACTCGTGCCGGAGCCCGGCCGGGTTGCTTACAGGGTGACTACGTCGACGAGCGCCTCCTCGAGTTCCAGCGGGCTCAGGCCGTGCCTGATCATCACCTCGGATGGCTGCTTGCCGCGGGGGTAGCCAGCTCCCATCCCTTGATCGTGTGCCACTTGGCCCTGGTGAGATGCCGGGTGCTGGGGTTAAAGTCATCGCGCCCGGGTTGTGATCGACCAGGCAAGTGCGTGCGCCCATGATGGCATCGCCCAGGACGGCTTCGGTGTCGAGTTCGAGGAGCAGCCCGTCGCCGACGTACTTGCCTTTGAGGCGTGCCAGGCCGGCAGCGCTGGACGGGAACAGGAAGACATGATCGTTCAGTGGTCGGAGGTAGTCAGCAGGGTTCTCGTCTTCCAGGAGGCGGGATGTCCACCCGGAGCCGAGCGGCTGTTGGTCGCGCAGGCGGGTGCGGTGCCCCTCGACATCGATCCAAACCGATTCGCGTCGCGGTTCAGTGAGCAGTCGTTCCCGGTGGCCGCCGTCAAGATCAGTAGCCCGTTCCACAAGCCAACTGGCTGGTCGAAGCCCCACGGCAGCGATTGCGGGGCGTGCCGCGGTCACCGTGAGATGGACAAGCCGCGGTGACCGCTCGGTCCAGCGGGGCATCATGGTCACTGATCCATCCTGCGTTGCGCTTCCTCGGGACATTGAACAAGCAAATCGAGGACGAACCGGGCATGGAAGGCGTGGCACTCGTGGATGGGTTGCGGCCGGTCACCTTCGACGTCGAGGGACGGCCGCTGGCAGGAACGGTCCTCGACCTCACTGCGAAGGGGCTCGGCTGGCTTGCAGAGGCCCGCATCGATGACCTGTTCGTCGTTGAAGTTGCCGTCCGCGCCACCACCTCGCGTGGGCAGGTCTCTCGCCCACCTGATCGAGATCACCAGTGTTCTTGACGGACGCGACATCGCCTTCAAGTCACTGACCAAGGGCTTCGACACCTCACGCCAGGGGGCCAGCTGGTGTTCCACATTTTCGGAGCCGTGGCAGAGTTCGAGCGCAACCTGATCCGTGAGCGCACGATGGCGGCCCTGAAGGCCGCACGCCGGCAAGGCCGCACAGGTGGGCACCCCACCGTCAGTGAGGCCGGGCCGCGGACGCCCGTCCCGGGTCAGCGCCCCATCCGGTGGATGGTCAGGCCCTGAAAGTCGGCCGGATCCCCGATCAGCATCCCGTCGTCGATGGCGAAGTCGGCCCAGGTCCGGACCTTCCACGAGGTCCCGTCTGGACTCGTGGCTTCGCCGTTCACGCCATTGACGTGCTCCTCGAACCCGTCGGGATGGACGGTGATGCGTTCCCTGAAGTTGGCGGTCCCGGTGGCGAAGGCCTGGACCGGCGTGGTGGTCGGGTCGCCGTCGAACATCGCCTGGCAGGTCGCGTCGATAAACTCGGGGGCACCCAGTGGCGAGTGGTACAGGAAGATCGGCATGTCCCGTGCGTTCACCTTCAGGTCCACGGTGCCGTCCTGCCGGGAGAAGACCCGCGCCGTCACGATCGGCTCGGAAGCACCGTTGCAGATATTGGTGACCTCGTCGCCGGTGAACAGCAGGATCTCCAACTCGAAGTTGCCGTAGAAGCGACCCGCCATGTGCTCCTGCTGCTCGTGGCCCTGCGGCACGGCACTCGCGGCCGTCGTGGGGCCGGCCAGCAGGAAGCATGCGGCCAGCACGACGCCGATCGTTCGTCTGGTGGTCGTTGGCATGTCGTCCCCTTCTCTCGTGGATCTGCTTGCGCCCCCCTCGATCCGGTCATGTCGCAAGAAGGCGCGAGAGTGAGCACGTTCCGCATGGTGGCGCAGGCGCGCAAGAATGACGCAAGTCGTCGCCAGGGGGAGCAGAGGGGATGAGTCCCAACTCGTGTTGTCGGAGCAGGTGCGTCATCGTCGTCCTCGACCCCTCAACACTGGCGGAACTCGGGTCCAAGGCGGGGGACCTGCGGGTAGCGACGGCGGCGGATCAGAATTGGAGCAACCAATGGACGAGTCCACACCCGGTCAAAGTGGCACGCGGGCCCTTGTCGGGGTGCTCGTCGGCGCCGTCCTCGGTCTCGCACTCGGTGCGGCTGCCTATCTCGTCATCAACGCAGTGCTGGAGGGCCGCGGCGGCTGGGTCGAGGAATTCCAGGGGCTGGCATGGAACCTGGTCCCACTGGGCGCAGTCGTCGGCGCGGGTGTCGGGGGGCTCGTGGCCCGCCGGCGCTAGCCGCGCCCGGCTCGAGGGTCGAGGCAAGGTGCAGGAGTGCGGTGTTGCGGGTGGCACGGCTGGCAATCCCGTGGCGGTGCATACGTCTGGGGCAGTCGTGGAGGTGCGTCAGGCATCGGCACGGCCATCGGCGTTCGGTGTCTGCGTGACCTCCGTCCGAGCACCCGGCGGTGACAGCTCGCCTACCCCTGGCTGAGCCTGGATCCACCGTTTTTGGTTTGGGGGTCGTGGTGATGTGGACGATGGCGCGGGCTTGACGTGGGGCGCTTCCGCGGAAGCGGCTGCTGTCAAGGGTCGGTGGGAGTTGGCTCCTGCGGGGCTGTTCGGGCAGGCCAGGGCTGGCCGTCCACGTCGGGACGGCTCGACGGCCGGCTGGTCAGGCGATCGTGGGGAGGGCACGTAGCCGCAACAGCATCACGGTGAACGTGTCGGCCCAGGGCCACCGGGTCGGCAGTTTCAGGGTCCACCGTCGGGCGGAACGGACCAGCCGGCCGGGCAGGGCGAGCAGCCGGCGTCGAAACGTCGCGGCGGTGCGGATGGTGACGGGGCCGTCGGTGGCGAGTAGCTGGGCCCAGCGGATCAGGTTGGGGGCCAGGGTCGCGGCCACGGTCCAGGCGGCGTTGGCGGTGAAGATCCCCGATGGCATGTGGGTGAGTCCGGCTCCGTGCTTGAGGTCGCGGATGGCCAGTTCGACCACGGCGTGGGCGCGGTGGTCGGCGTCCAGAGCCACCGGGTCGCCGTCACGGTTGGTGGTGAATGCGTGGTGGCGCCATCCGGCGAACAGTTGTGGGACGTCGGCGTCGAGTTCGGTGCGGCGCACGATCAGACGGTGACCGGCCCAGGTGGTCTCGGCGACCTGGGCACGACCTGAATCGGTGTAGTCGATGTCGACCCAGTCGCCTTCGTCGATTGCGTCGATTGCGTCGGTGATGACCTTCTGGCGGGTCACCGTGATCGAAAACGCCACCCCGTGATCCACACACGCCGCGATGACCTTGCGGGACCAGAACCCCGCGTCGGCCCGCAACACGATCGGACCGGTCGCCCCGGCCCGGCGGACCCGCCCGATCGTTTCGCGCACGAACCGGGCCGCACCACGGCCGGTGTTGGCCGAGCCCTTGCGGGTGCGCACGTGCAGGATCTCACCGGTGTCAGCCCGCGTGGCGACCAGCGGGTGCAGCCCCCGGACCTTGGTGTAGCCGAACGTCGCGCCCTGCTTGGCGTAGCCGTGGACCTCACAGATCGTCGAATCGATGTCAATCGTCAGGACCGTGTCGTCGGGGCCGGCTCCGGACGCCCACGCCCGGCCCAGTGCCTGCTCGGTGACGTGGTCGAGCTGGCGGACATGCCCGAACGTCAACTGGCGCAGCCACGTCCCCACCGTCGACGCGGCCACGACGTCATGATCCAGGATCCGCGAGGCTGCACCGGCCCGCAACACATCCACGTCGTCGATGCAGTCGCCCCCGGCGACCAGTGCGTCCACCAGCGTCAACAGCTTGCGGCCCGGCCGGAACCCGACCGTGACCTTGTCGTCGGCCAACTTCTCGATGCCGAGCCGCCCGGCCAACGTGGCCGTCGCGATCATCCCGGCGTTGGCCACCGCCTGGTCGTGGTCGAACCGGATCGCGACATGATCGATGTTGTGGGAAAGATGTGGCATCCTGACGGTGCCTCCTGTTCGGCAGCATGGTTGGTGTCGCAATCACCATTCTGCTCGGGCAGGAGGCACATTCCCATCACGCCACCCGCCCACGTCGGTGGATCGAGGCTGAGGTCGAGTTCGGCGAAGACGACGACGTTGTCTTCGTAGCTGTTGACTCGACGGTCGAAGGGCCCGCCGCAGGTGATGAGCCGGAGTCCGGCGTGGTCAATGTCGCCGTAGACCGCCGCCGTCGGAAAGGCGTCCTTGTCATGCTGTTCCACCCGCGTGACACGGAACACGGCCGTGCTGCCGTCCTGACGAACCACTTCCACCGTGTCGCCCTGGCGATCCACGTCAGGGCGCCATCTCGGGCCACATCCGTCCGCTTCCCAATAGTGATCGTGTCGGGTCCGGCCCTGGCGTCGCCGACGCCCCCGACCACATCGTGCACTATGGGAGCCGCACGGTCCACGCCCACCGAACGGCCGGACCCCACCGACCTCCCGTCGCTGCTCGACGAACCGTCACCTCGTGTGACGCTGCCCGTCGCTATCGAGATCCCCGACATCGACGTGCGCAGTGCGCTCGTGGCGCTCGGCGTCGACGATGACCGGCGACTGGAGGTGCCGGCGGATGCCGACCAGGCGGGCTGGTACGCCGGCGGGCCGCGCCCCGGCGAGGAGGGTGCCGCAGTGGTCGTCGGGCACTTCGACTGGACGGACGGGCCTGCCGTGTTCTGGCGCCTGAACCAGCTGCAGACCGGTGACCCTGTGCATGTGACCGGTCTCGACGGCACCACCACCGACTTCATCGTGGACCGCGTCGAGCGATGGCCCAAGGCCGAGTTCCCCACCGACCTCGTCTACCAGGACGCGGATGGCGCAGAGCTACGCTTGATCACGTGTGGCGGCAGCTTCAACGACGAGGTCGGCAGCTATCGCGACAACGTCATCGTGTTTGCACGCCTGGCCACAGCCACCTGAAATCTGACCGTTTCCGCGTTGACCAAATTGGGTCGAAGACGCGACCACCCGCCCTCGGTACTGCCCCGGGATCGACACTTCCGCGCGGGCTGCCGGAACCCCGGGGCTGGACAACCACGGGACCCACCGTCCCGCCTCTGAGCGACTATTCCTGCGGGCCGATGCAGATCGTGTCGTGAGCAGTCTCGATTGTCGCTGCAAGGCGAGACAGAACACTGTGGCTTGGCCAATGAAGCATGCGGGATCTACGGGATCTCGCCACTCTGCCGGACGCCGGGGAACCCTCGGAGAGCTACGGGAACAGCAACCGTTCGGCTTGTCAAGGCGGGGGCCCAGCACCTCCATCTCGGAGACGTCCCCGGCGAAACGACCTCGTCCCGCCGACAGGCCTGCCGCCCCGTGGGAAGAGGCGATCGCGCGGCAACCAGTTCGGAAGCCACGCCCCTCGACAGGCCCATCGTGCGCGACCAATCACGGACGAACGGGGGATGCGCCGTGGGCGACCTAGGCTCGCAAGCCGGTCCCGAGCGACGGAGCCTCCCCCGTGATCATCGACGCTGCGCTGTACGACGACGGCCGACGTGTCGCGGGTGACCTCGACCTGCTGGAGATGGTCGAGCGCGGGCGCGACAACCCCGACGCGTTCGTCTGGGTGGGCCTGTTCGAGCCCGGTGACGCCGAGTTCGAGGAGATCGCACGGGTCTTCGAGCTGCACCCACTGGCAGTCGAGGACGCTGTCAAGGCCCACCAGCGCCCCAAGCTCGAACGCTACGGGGACTCGATCTTCCTTGTGATGAAGACCGTGGGGTTCGAGCAGGACCACGACGACGAACTTCACATCGGCGAGATCATGGTGTTTCTCGGGGACGGGTTCATCGTCACGGTGCGGCACGGGTCCTTCACCGGCCTGAGCGACATCCGGCAGCGACTCGAGGACGAGCAACGGATGCTGCGCACGGGGGCCGGAGCCGTGCTGCACAGCGTGGCCGACCGCGTCGTCGACGCCTACGAGGTCGTCCTCGACAACCTTGCACCCGACGTCCAGGACATCGAGCGACAGGTGTTCGCCCCCGGCCGCCACGATCTCGCTGAACGGCTCTACCACGCCAAGCGAGAGGTCCAGACGATTCGTCGGGCGGTCGCACCACTCGGCGACGTGTCCAGCCAGCTCGCCGGCAGGGAACCACCGCTGCACGTGGACCCGGCACTGCGGCCCTACATGCGCGACGTGCACGACCATGTCCTGCGTTCGCAGGAGCGCCTGGCGGTCCTGGACGACCTGCTGTCGGACGCGTTGGCGACCAACGTGGCCCAGATCGGGCTGCGCCAGAACGAGGACATGCGCAAGATCTCGGCCTGGGTGGGGATCGTGGCCGTCCCGACGATGATCGCGGGGGTCTACGGCATGAACTTCGAGCACATGCCGGAGCTCGCGTGGCGCTACGGCTACGTCGGAGCGCTGGGCCTGATGGTCGCGATCGCGTTCGGCCTGTATCGGACCTTCAAGCACACCGGCTGGCTGTAGCAGCGACGGCAGCGGACGGGCCGGGCCCGAGCGCGGTCGGTCCACGTCGCCCACGAATCGTCAGAGCCCGGCCTACGAGCGGACGGACGACAGCGCGGGAGGCCGGGTACGAAGGAATGGCTGCAGATTCGACGTGTCGCCTGAGCGCCGCCGCCGCGGCGGTCCAAGCCGACGCTGACCGCGGCACAACAGAGACCCGCAAACCCCACGGGTCAGCGAATCGAACGATCTCTGTAGAGATCGAACTGACGTGTCGACCCCTTCGAAGAGAAGAGCGCCGCCCTGGAGACCAACTCGGATCAGCGGGTTCGCCGTCCGGAGGACCCGCCGATCCACCGGCGTACCGCCACCCCGCTCGAGTCGGCTGAAAACCTGCGCAGGGTCAACAGGTCACCGCAAAACCTCGAATCGGCGCGAGACTCGCATCGTGATGAGGGGGCGTGATGACGCCGGTCCTGCGCGCGACTCATGAGTCGCGCGCAGGACGCCAACGTTGGGCTCAACCGTGCGTGGACCGACTGCCGGTGCGCGAGGAACGGACGCCTCCATGGGGTTGGCACCACTTGGGAGGTCGACGGCTAGGGTCCGCCTATCTCGTCCCAGGAGGACATCGTGCACCCGAGAACGCCCTGGAGGACGAGCCGTATCTCGTTTCTCGCGCTCGTGATCGCGTTCGTGATGTCGTTGATCGTCACCGGGACGGCCAGCGCCCACCCAGACGGCGATGCGCACCACGTGTCCCCTCTGCCGGAGAACGCGAGCGCGGCCATGCGCGCGTTCGAGGACGGCCACGAGCACGGCGCGCAGGCGCTCGCCGCTGCGGCGGCGACCCCCTGCGTCGACGGCATGGCCGGCGGCTTCCCGTGCAGCAACGTGGACCTCGAAGCGTTCCTGCCGCTGGCGGGTCTCGGTGCCTCCTCGACCGAGGAAGCGCAGGACATCTGGGGCTGGACCGACCCAGCCACGGGCAGCGAGTACGCGCTGGTGGGGATGACCTTCGGCACCGCCTTCGTCGACATCACCTCGCCCGCCTCGCCCGTCTACCTCGGTGAACTCCAGACGCACGGCGCCTTCGGGTCGAACTGGCGCGACATCAAGGTGGACGGCGACCACGCCTTCATCGTCTCGGAGGCCAACCGCCACGGGATGCAGGTCTTCGACCTGACCCAACTGCGTGGGCTCACCGGCACTCCACCCGTCCAGTTCGACGAGACGGCGCACTACCGCGAGATTGGCAACGCGCACAACATCGTCATCAACGAAGCCAGCGACACCGCGTTCATCGTCGGGGCGGGCGGACGCAACGGCTGCAACGGCGGTTTGCACATGGTCGACATCTCGGTGCCGACCTCCCCGACGTTCGCCGGGTGCTTCAGCACTGACGGCTACACCCACGACGCACAGTGCGTGATCTACGACGGCCCGGACGACGACCACGGCGGCCAGGAGATCTGCCTGGCGTCCAACGAGGACACGCTCACGATCGTGGACGTGACCGACCGCGCGAACCCGGTCCAGCTGTCGCGCACCGGCTACCCGGGCGCGAGCTACACCCACCAGGGCTGGCTCACCGAGGACAGCCGACACTTCCTCGTCGACGATGAGCTCGACGAGACCGGTTTCGGCCACAACACCCGCACGCGCGTGTTCGACGTCAGCAACCTGGACGCACCGACGCTCGTCGGGTTCCAGGACGGCACGACGACGGCCATCGACCACAACCAGTACATCGTCGGCAACCTGACGTTCCAGGCGAACTACCGCGCCGGTTTGCGCATCCTCGACATCACGGATGTGACGAACGCCAACCTCGCCGAGATCGGCTACTTCGACGTCTGGCCCGCCGACGACGACGCCGAGTTCAACGGCGCGTGGAGCGTCTACCCCTACTACTCGTCGGGTGTGGTGGTCGTCAGCGGCATTGAGCAAGGGTTGTTCGTACTCCGGCCCGACGTCGGTGGCAGCGGCCCGACCGACACGGCGCCATCTGTGCAGATCACCAGGCCTGCAGACGGGGCCGAGGTCAGCGGCACCGTCTCGGTCACAGCCGACGCGAGCGACGACTTCGGCGTGACCGAGGTCGAGTTTCTCGTCGACGGGGTCCCGATCGTCACCGACACGAGCACGCCGTACACGGCGTCGTTGGACTCGACGGCGCTCGCCGACGGAGCAGTCAGCATCGAGGCGGTCGCGACCGACACCATCGGACAGACCGGCTCGGACGCGATCACCGTGGTCGTGGACAACGTCGCCGCCCCGTCGGTGCATGTTGGTGACCTCGACGGTTCGGTTGTCTCCGCCGGACGCAGCGGGAAGTGGAACGCGACCGTGACGATCGCCGTCCACGACGACGGCGAAGGTCCGGTGGCCGGCGCGACGGTCGTCGGTTCGTTCAGTGAGGGCGGTGGCGTCACGTGCACAACCGACCCGAACGGCGTCTGCTCGGTGACGGTGAACGACCTCCGTCGCAACACCCCGCAGACCGTGTTCTCGGTCACCGACGTAGCCGGTCCCGGTCCGTACGACTCAGGGGCGAATCACGATCCGGACGGCGACAGTGACGGCACGACCATCGTGCTCCTCGCCCCCTGAGTGACCGACCCGGCGACGCCGCCCTGGGCCGCCCGATGAACTGGCCAGCGCGACCAAAGAAACCGTGGTTGTCGCGCGTCAGCTCGGCAGGCGCGAGGCGCCCATAGCCAGTCTGCCAGGGGCTCTCGCGCATAGGGGCCGGTGACGCGCAGATGATTGAATCCCGGCGTCTTCCGAACGCAACGACCTCGAATCAGGGTGGAGCTCAGTGAGACTGGATCGATCCGGCAGAGTCGAGCGGCAGGCCGGGACGCTCGCCGGCATCGGTCTCGGCGCGGCGCACCCACTTGCGGACCGTCTCGGGAGTGCAGCCGATCTTGTCGGCCACCGAAGAGATCGCTGCCCACTGCGAATCGTGGGCATCCTGGGTCGCGAACACCATCCGGACCGCGCGCTCACGGACCTCAGCTGGATACGGGGCTCGTCGTGTCATGGCTCCATCCTGTCAGATGATGGAGCAGTGCGTCTACCCGGGGCGCTTCACCTGCAGCTCCGGACGGCCGGGGTGGGTGCGTTTGAGCCACCCCGCGATCTGTTCGGGTGACCACCGGTCGGCCAGCTTCGCGGTGACCAGGGCCTGCAGCCGCGGGGACGCCACCAGTTTGCAGACCTTGGAGCGGCGCCGCCGCACGGCCGCGGCCCCTGGTCGGCCTTGGCGGCCCGGTAGCCGTTCGGGCCGCCGTTGGCGGCAACCTCACGGCTGATCGTGGACGGCGCCCGGGCCAACTGTCGGGCGATCGCCCGAAGCGACCGGCCGGCAGCCAGCCCTCGCGAGATCTCCTCGCGTTCCTCGGCGGTGAGGTGGTTCGGCCACGCCGGTGGTGGTACGGCCGGATCCCACCCGCAGCACGAATGCGGGTGCGATCGACGTGGAGGGCTTGTCGAACCGCCTCGCCAGCGACGCCGGCGACTCCCCGGCGCCGTAGCGGAGCCACAACTCTTGGATCTCGTCATCGGTCAGCGTGTAGGGCATCGCCCACCTCCTTGTCCCGGCGGATCTTTCGTCGATCAGCGAGGCGTTGCAATCACCCGTTGAATCTGCAACGGGATATCGCCACTCTCGACCGTTTCCGGCGGTCAGTTCGTCGAAGTCAGGAAGTCCTCCAGCTCGTCACGTTACGTGGCGCTCCTCAGCCCTGGTAGTGAGTCATCGGTGGCGGGCCCCAACGCGAACACGCCCGCAACGCTCGTGTTCAGGCAAGCGTCCGTGCCCTGCTGCGCTGGCGGAGTGTGTCGACCACATGGGCGGCGTCACGCCCCACGGCGAGAAGGGTGTCCGACAGGATCGAGTGCTGGAACTTGAGGGCCACGAAGTAGAGGCCGGGCTGGGCCGCCACGACCCCTCGGTCATGATCGATCTCGCCGTGTTGGCCGAACACTGGCAGGTCGAGCCACGACATCCCGTGGTCGAACCCGGTGCACCAGACCACGTTCGCCACGTGGTGGTGGCTGCCGTCCTCGAGCATGGGTTGGCCGCCCTCGGTCGAGACGGTGCGACCGACCCTGACCACTCCGGCTCGTTCCAGGTCTCGGGGCTTGACGCGCAGGAGCGGGGCGCCCTTGTGGAGCAGCTCGGGGAGGACTTTCCTGCCGATCGGTGTGCTCTTCGACAGGACTCTGGTCAGGACCACCTTCGCGAAGAACGGCATCAGTATCCGTCCACTGAGTCGGTCGGGACGGAACGGTTGGGCTCCGGTGCTGGGACCCGAGAGCAGGACCTCGTGGTGCTCGACGAGTTCCATGGCGATCTCCGCTCCGGAGTTGCCGGCGCCGGCAACCAACACGGGCCCGTCCTGGAGCTGCCCGGGGTTCTGGTAATCGGCGACATGGAGCTGGATGATGGTTGCATCCAGCTCGTCGGCGAAGCTCGGCACCTTCCGCCGCTGGTATGCGGCCATGGCGACGACGACGTTGTCGGCCACGAAGGTGGTGTCGCCGGCTGTGGCGACGAACCGGTCGCCGTCGCCTGTGAGGCGTTCGATCCGGGTGTCGTGGTGGATCGGCAATTCGAAGTGGCGGGCATACGACTCGAGGTAGTCGGCCACCTCGTCCTTGGTGGGGAAGTCCCAGTCCTCACCGGGGAACTGCAGGCCCGGGAGGCTGTTCGCCCAGTTCGGTGTGAACAGCCTCAGGGAATCCCAGCGGTGCCTCCACGAGTCGCCAGTGCGTGCGTTCGCGTCGACGACGAGGAACGGCAGGTCGCACTTGAGCAGCTCGTGGCCGACAGCCAGACCGGCCTGCCCGCCTCCGATGACCAGCGTTCCGGTGTGTTCGGGCGTGTTCATGGTGTCCCCTGTTCTGTCTCGTGCGGCGGCGCCGCTGCGTAGGTGTAGAGCTGGACGCAGGCCGATACGACACACCCCGGGATGAAACCGATCTGACCCGTGAGGAGCGCGTAAACGATCCACGGGGACTGCACCGTCCCACCAAGCAGCCAGCCGACGCGAAGGCCGCGTCCAGCGGCCCACAGGCCGATGACCTGGACGGCCGTGAGCACCCAGGGCCAGACTCGGAGCGTGTCGATGTCCATGCGAACGACGCTACGGACACAAGCCCGTCCCCGACATCGGGCGAACTCCCCACGACCTACCGGACAAGACCGTTCTCGGCGGCGTAGAGGGTCGCCGCAGCACGCGAGGAGACCCCGATCTTGCCGTAGATGTTCTGGATGTGGCGGTCGGCAGTCTTGGTCGAGATCCCCAGGCTCGCAGCGATCTGCTTGGTTGCCCGGCCGCGCGCGAGCAATCCGATCACCTCCACCTCACGCTCGGTCAGCCCGGTTGGCCTCCTGACCTGGGGCGTCTCCTGGTCGGCAGCCCGGGCTATGGCCACCACCAACTCGGGATCCAACCTGCCCAGTTCTGCCTTGGTGACCAGCGCCTGGGTTGCCTGTTCCGGTGACAGCGCCTCCCGGTAGGAGCGCGGTTCAGTCTTGCTCTGGAACGCGTCGACAGTTGCGAGCAACCGCGCAGCCCTCGGGAGTGCTGCCGCGCCGACCCCACGGTGATACCCGGAGCCGTCGAGTCGCTCGTGGTGCGAACAGGCGATCCTGGCGTAGGGGGCAAGGAAGGGTGACCGGACCAGTACGCGCTCGGTGTGGTAGGGGTGCAGCCGCACCGCTTCCCACTCGTCAGCCGAGAGCGGACCGCCCTTCGCCCACACGCGTGGATCCACGGCAGCCCGCCCGAGGTCGTGGAGGTAGCCGGCCCGGCGAAGGGCCGTAGCATCGGCCCGCCCCATGCCGAGGATCCCGGCAACCCGACACGCGAGCTCGCCGACGCCGGCCGAGTGTCCCGTGAGATAGGGAGACGCGGCATCCGCGAACGCCCCCATCGCCCGCAGCGCCCGGTCCACCTGCTCGTCCCTCAACGTCAGTGACGGACCGGGTTCGGCGGCCAGTACGGCGTCCCACGCCGACTCTTCCGGGTCGGCCGGGCCAAGAACGTCAGGGGCATTCGCGAGGAAGGCATCCGCGACCTCCGGATCGAAGGCATGGCCGGATCTGGACCTGACCGTCTCGACCACGTGGTCGTCGTCGCCCATGAGCCGCTGGTAGGTGGCATCTCGGCCAACCTGGGTGATCCGCACCGGCAGCGGGACGTCCTTCCCCCCCGCCCGGCCCAGGATGCTGGCGCCGTCCCACCTCTCGGACAGGTAGGGGAAGAGTTCCGAGACGGCGGGTGCCAGACCAAGCCGCTCGGCCAGCATCCCCGCAACCTCGCAGAAGGCGTTGAAGTGGCGAAGCGCGAAGAAATGCGCCCTCGGTAGCCGCGTGACCAACTGGTAGGTGCGCTGTGGCCACGACGCCTCCGGGGACGCCAGGGCCCCGGCGATACCGACGAGACTCTCCCACTGGGAACCGTGCTGGCGGTGCGTGTGGTGCTGGGTGAGGCCGCCGCCGAAGATGCCCGAACGCTCCTCCGCGTCGACCGTGCAGCCCGAGTACATCAGCAGCGACACGTAGTACGTCACCTTGGCGGTCTCGGCGTCCACGCCCAGGACATCGCACAGCCGCATCGTCGTGAGGGTTGCCGACAGGCCGTGCTCGAATGGGAACCCCATGCCCAAGTCGGTCGCCAGGCAGAGCGAGGCGATCACCTCCGCCGTGCGGACCTGCTCCCTCGGGGACTCCACATTCGCAGCGGCTGTTTCACGCACGCCGGCTCCGGTCCTCGGACCACTCCAGTGTGCCAGCCGCAGCCCGCTCGGTCGAGTGCCCCAACTCTCCTCGAGGCAGCATGCCGGGACCGTGTCGGGCTTGTCGCCAATGGGGGAAACTCCCCATACCCGGCCCTAGACTCGCCTCGTACAGTCGAGGACATGAGGATCCAGGAAAGCATCATCATCCGCCGGCGGCCGGACGAGGTCTTCGCCTTCTTCGACGATCGCCGCCACGACAGCCGGTGGATGGACACCGTGGTGTCGTCGGAGTGGGTCGATGACGGCGAGGAGACGGCGCTGGGCCGCCGCGGACGGATGGTGATGCGCGTCCCTCGCCTGACCAAGTTCGAGGACGAGGTCATCGAGTACGAACCCGGCAGACGGGTCGGCCACCGCAGCGTGTCTGACTCCATGGTCATCCGCACCGCCTGCCATGCCGAACCAGTCGCCGAGGGCACCCGTGCCATCCTCGTCTTCGAACCGGAACGCCTCCCCGGGGGACCCATCCGGTGGCTCGTGGCGCCCTTCGTGGCGCGCTCAGTCAGGCGCAACTATCGGACAGATCTCTGCCGCCTCAAGCAGCTCCTGGAGGCGCGCCCGGGAGATGGAAGCTAGGGGCCACCGTCCGGGCTCGTGGCTCTTCGCCCTCGTCCTGCACCGCGCGGACCGCGCGAGCTTTCCGTCGACGCGGCCGAGGTCACCCGACTGGCCACCACCCTGGACCGGTGGTGGACCGAGCTGTTGGCCCACCGACCGCACCGGCCGCGCCTCCTCCGGGCCGGTCGAAGCGATCAACGGCGAGCACGAGGCCGTCGACAGGGTCGCTCGCGGGTTCCGCAATTTCCGGCAACGCCTGACCTGAGCAGGGTAGTTTTCCCTGCGCAGAGCCGCTTTCAACCGTGGCCTGCCAGGGGGCGCCACGGGCCGGATCCGACTACGGATCAGGCGGCCGGGGGTTCGAATCCCTCCCAGCGCGCAACGCGAATCCGGCCTTTCGGGGCCGGATTCGCCGTTTCTCGAGATCGACGCCTGCCAGCGGATGCCTCGCGGGTAACTCAACCAAGCCCTCGGTGAGCTCCGTGGCATCGTCGGGCTTCACGTCGGAGCCATCGCGGCTGCTCACGGCATCGACCTGGAGGATGACACACTTGGCAGCATCCTGCCGGCCGGAGCCTCCTAACCGCGGATGGAGA
>JAGXFT010000108.1 GCA_024637135.1 Nitriliruptorales bacterium
CGCGCCGGCACCAGCCGACGTCGACCACCTCCTGACGCGCGCGGACGAGGCCCGTCGGGCGCCCGACGAGACCGGGACGATCTCTGCCATCGGCGTCCTGAAACGGATCCTGGCCCTGGATCCGGACAACGCCCAGGCGCGCGCCATGCTCGCCGACCTCGACGACAGCGGGGTCGCCGTCACCCCTCCCCCGCCCCCACCCGGGTCACCGTCGGAGAGGGCCGCGGCAGACGTGCAGCACGAGGCGGAGGAGGTGGACGCCGCGGCCACCGTCACGCCCGTCATCCCGGCCGCGCCCGATGAGCCGCCCGGTGACACCTCGCAGACGACTGCGGACCCCACGCCGTCGCCGATCCGGCCACGCCCGGCCGCCGACCCGGTCGCGGACCCGGTCGCGGACCCCGCGACCACCGGCGCGGACGAGACTGGTGGACCGGCCACGGTCGGCGCCGACCGTGCTCCCGACCCGCCCGCAGGTTCGATGGCACCGACGGAGCGCGTGGTGTCCACGCCGGCCGTGACGCCGCCGAAGTCGGGGATGCGGGACGAGCCGTCGGTGATGATGCCGGACCACCATTCACCCGACGCGGTGGCACTGCCCCGGCAGCCGACGACGGACCTCCCCCCGCTGCGGGCCCATGCCGCGCCCACGGCCGCGCCACCCCAGGATCCGTCGGTGCCGCCCCAGGCCGGCGACGGGGACGACAACCACAGGCGTCCGGCGTGGGTTCCGTGGGCCGTCGGAGCCGCGGTCGCCGTGGTGCTGGTGGGGGGTGGACTGCAACTGTTGGGCGGTGAGGACGGTGCCGACGACCGACCGACGACCGCGGCGACCGCCCCGGTCACCCCCGCTGCCACGACCGCCGCCGACGGCGCACCGGGCGACACGTCCACCGACGCCACCGCCACGGAAGGCGGTGACACCGCGTGGCTGCACGACCTCGACCCGGCGTGGCTGGTCGCGTTCCCGCTGGACGGTCCGCCCTCGATCGACGGCGACCCCGACGAATGGCCCCTGCTCGCCTCCGCCGAGTGGGAGGCGACCACGCCGGTGGCCGGCGACCCGGGGTCGGTCGAGGGCTTCGGGATGCTGGGCTGGGACACCTCGGCCCTGTACGTCTTCGCCGCCGTCCGCGACGACGACGTGTTCCAGGGGTGGCACGACAAGCCGGCCCAGCTGTGGCAGGGCGACTCGGTCAACCTGGAGGTGACCGTGGAGCACGCCCCCGACATGGGCCTGGCCCTGCTCGACAGCGACGTGCATGTGCTGCTCGGACCCGACGACGGCCAGTCGGGCGGGCCGCTCGCCGCCGTCAACCCCGTGGTCGTCGACGGTGCCACCGGCAACACCAGCTTCGGCGCCGGCGGCGTCGACGACCGCATCGAGCTCGCGTCCCGACGCATCGACGAGGGCTACCAGCTCGAGGCCGCCATCCCGTGGGCGGTGTTCGACATGGACTCGCCGTCTCGGGGAACCGTGCTCGGAGCCAACGTCAACGTCAGCACGGTCGGCCCGGACGGCACGTTCGCGGGCATGGTGTCGACCTCCCCTGGCCGCACGACCCAGGCCGACAGCGCCTGCTGGAGCCGGTTGCTGCTGTGGGACGACCCGTCCGTGACCCCGCCCGCGCCGGGCGAGGACCTGGTCGCCGGCAGCGCGTCCAGCCCCGGCTTCGACGGTCCCGTGGTCACCTGGGGCTCGCTCGACGACGTCGAACTCCCACCGCAGGGCTGCGGCTGACCGACGACGCTCAGGTGGTCGTGCCGAAACGTTCCATCAGGGTCGGTGGATCCTCGTGGGCCGCAAAGCCGAACGAGCGGTAGAGGTCCTCGGCCCCGGAGGTGGCCAGCGCCCATCGCCGGACCTGCGTGAGGTCCGGGGCATCGACCAGGTGCGACGTCAGCGCCCGACCCAGGCCGTGCCCGCGATGGTCGGGCTCGACCCACACGTCGGCGAGCCAGGCATGGGTGACGCCGTCGGTGACCGCACGGGCGAATCCCACCGTCGCCCCGTCCCCGTCCAGCGCCACGGCCACCCGACTCCTGGCGAACGCGAGGTCGTTGTCCGCGCGCGTCCGGCCCCGCGCCCAGTAGCTGTCCACCGACAGGGCCCGATGGGCGAGTTCGAGGTCCAACGCGGCGTGGTGGCCGACGACCCGGTACTGGCCGACGACGGCCTCGCGGCCGTGGTCCACCCCGATCGTCGGGTCGGGTGGTCCGGTCGGGCCCGCCGCGTCGGTCGTCCGCGAGCCGTCCGCACCCGGGCCGGCGGCCCCGTTCCGATCGTCGGTCACCCCTCCCTCACCATTCCCGCATCACTGCGTTCGTCCGACGGTCAGTCCGTGCCCGACTCCATGGCGGCGCCGTCCAGCGCGGCCTCCTCGGAGCCGGTGAGGGTCGGGTCGATCGCGATCCGGTCGGACTCGCCCGCCGGCAGCTCACCGAACAGGGTGCCGTGCTCGACCAGCACCGTCCCCTGTTCGATCGGTTGGGACGCGTAGATCTCGAGCTTCTCCCGCGAGTCGGCGATGTCGAGGTTGCGCATCGTCAGCTGCCCGATGCGATCCGTGGGTCCGAAGGCGGCGTGCTCGACACGCTCCATCGACAGCTTGTCCGGGTGGTAGGAGAAGTTGTCGCCCTGGGTGTCGAGGATCGTGTAGTCCTCGCCGCGTCGCAGTCGCAGCGTGACCTCGCCGGTGACCAGCGACGCGACCCAGCGTTGGATCGACTCGCGCATCATCAGTGCCTGGGGGTCCAGCCAACGTCCCTCGTACATCAGGCGACCCAGTTGGCGGCCCTGTGCGTGGTAGATGGCCACCGTGTCCTCGTTGTGCACGGCGTTGAGCAACCGCTCGTAGGCGATGAACAGCAACGCCATCCCCGGCGCCTCGTAGATGCCACGGGACTTGGCCTCGATGATCCGGTTCTCGATCTGGTCGGACATGCCCAGCCCGTGTCGTCCCCCGATCGCGTTGGCGGCCATGACCAGGTCGACCGGGTCATCGAAGCGGTCGCCGTCGATGGCCACCGGGCGTCCGGCCTCGAACCCCACGGTGACGTCCTCGGTGGGGATGTCGACCTCCGGATCCCAGGACCTCGCGCCCATGATCGGCTCGACCGATTCCAGGGACACGTCGAGGTGTTCCAGGCTCTTGGCCTCGTGGGTCGCACCCCAGATGTTGGCGTCCGTCGAGTAGGCCTTCTCCTCCCGATCCCGGTAGGGCAGGCCACGCGCCTGGAGCCACTGGCTCATCTCCGTCCGCCCACCGAGTTGGGTGACGAAGTCGGCGTCCAGCCACGGCTTGTAGATGCGCAGTCCCGGGTTCGCCAACAGCCCGTAGCGGTAGAACCGCTCGATGTCGTTGCCCTTGAAGGTCGACCCGTCACCCCAGATGTGGACGTCGTCGGACTGCATGGCGCGAACCAGCATGGTCCCGGTCACCGCGCGCCCCAGCGGGGTGGTGTTGAAGTAGGTCCGCCCGCCGGAACGGATGTGGAAGGCACCACAGGCCAACGCCGCCAACCCCTCCTCGACCAGTTCGTGGCGGATGTCCAGCACCCGCGCCAGTTCGGCCCCGTACTGCAGCGCGCGCTCCGGCACACCCGTCACGTCCGGGTCGTCGTACTGCCCGAGGTCGGCGGTGTAGGCACACGGCACGGCCCCACGGTCGCGCATCCACGCCACGGCCACGGAGGTGTCCAGGCCACCCGAGAACGCGATGCCGACGCGTTCACCGACCGGCAGGCGCGTGAGAACCTTGCTCATGGGTGACCAGTCCTTGCTTCGACGACGACGCAGACCCTACCGCCGCCTGCATCAGCACTGCAAATTCATGCACATTGAGCAGGTGGCGGTCTGAGCGGCAGGTGGCGCTTGGGGCGGCAGTCGGCGGTTCGGGCGGCAGGCGACGTGGTGGCGGGTTCGGGGGGAAGGCGGGGTGCGGTGGGTCAGGCGGCGAGGTGGTGGCGGATGCGGTCGGCCAGGGCGGCGCCGGTCAGGCCCTCCTCGGCGACGACGAGCACGGTGTCGTCACCGGCAACCGTGGCGACGGCACCCGGCACCCCGCCCAGGTCGATCGCCGACGCCACCGGGTGCGCACAGGCCGGTGGTGTCCGCAGCACCACCAGGTTCCCGCTGGACGCGATGTCGACCACGAACTGGCGGATCGTGGCCTCGACGTTGGCCCACCCGGAGTCGACCAGGTCGGCGCGCACGCGGTAGGACTGGGTCCCGTCGACGCCGCGGACCTTGACGGCCTTGAGGTCGTCGAGGTCGCGTGACACGGTGGCCTGGTTGCAGTCGATGCCCTCGTCGGCCAGTGCCTCCACCACTTCCACCTGCGAGTGCAGGTCACGCGTGGCCAGCAGGTCGCGCAGGACCCGTTGGCGGTGGGACTTGTCGGCGCTCACGGGGCCGACCCCGCCGTGGTGTGCGGGGCGAGCAGGTGCGCCAGCAACGCCTTCTGGGCATGCAGCCGATTCTCCGCCTGGTCGAACACACGCGAGGTCGGCCCGTCGATGACGTCCGCGTCGACCTCCTCACCCCGGTGGGCCGGCAGGCAGTGCAGGAAGATCGCGTGCT
The DNA here is from genome assembly GCA_024637135.1 of Nitriliruptorales bacterium. Classification (GTDB taxonomy): domain Bacteria; phylum Actinomycetota; class Nitriliruptoria; order Nitriliruptorales; family Nitriliruptoraceae; genus Salsipaludibacter. The sequence goes on from JAGXFT010000108.1 coordinate 4,583, forward strand.
CCGAGGCCGAGACCATCAGGTCGGTGGTGACCCGGAAGCCGTCGAAGGCCGCCCGACGGGCCGCGGCCTCGTCCTCCTGGCCCATCGACGCCCACACGTCGGTGTAGACCACGTCGGCCCCCGCGATCCCGTCGCGGACGTCGGTCGTGGCAGCCACGGTGGCGCCGTCGACGGCCAGGTCGGCCGCCCGGGCCATGACCTCCTGGTCGGGTCCGTAGCCGTCCGGATGGACGATCCGCACGTCCATCCCCGCCAGCGCGCCGCCCAGCACCAGCGAATGGGCCACGTTGTTGCCGTCGCCGACGTAGGCCAGCGTGCGCCCCGTGGTCTCACCGAACTCCTCACGGACGGTCTGGAGGTCGGCCAGCACCTGGCACGGGTGCTCGTGGTCCGACAGGGAGTTGACGATCGGTGCGTCGGCCACCTCGGCCATCCGGACCAGGTTGTCGTGGGCGAAGGTCCGGATGACGATGGCCTGCACGTAGCGCTCGAGCACGGCCGCGACGTCAGCCACGTCCTCGCGCCCGCCAAGGTTGATCTCGGTGTTCCACATGGGCAGCGCCTTGCCACCCAGTTCGTGCACGCCGACCTCGAACGACGCACGCGTCCGCAACGACGGCTTCTCGAACACCAGCGCCACGCTGCGACCGTCCAGCACCTCGGGGGTCACGGGTGACCGTCCGGCGGCCAGCGCGTCGTCCCGGGCCGCCTTCATGGCGTCGGCGCGATCGAGGATCGTCGTCACGTCGTCGGGCGTCGCGTCGGCCATGGACAGGAAATCCTGCATCGGTGCGCTCCTCTCGGTCGGTCGTGCGGTCCAGCGTGCGTGTGTCGTTCCACCGGTGGAACCCAGCGCGCACGCTCCCATATAGCGACGGGCGTCGTGCGTGTCAGGTTCCAAGGATGGAACGTGGCACGCACGCACCGTCGTCAGGTGGTGCTGGCGTGGTCGAGGGCGTTGGTCAGGATGGTGATCGCGCTGGCGATCTCGGCGTTGCTGACGGTCAGGGGCGGGGCGAGGCGGACGAGGTCGTCGCCGACGGCGTTGACGATCAGGCCATCGGCCTCGGCCGCGGCCTCGACGGCCGGGGCGACCGGCTGGGTCAGTTCCACCCCCAGCAGTAGCCCGCGGCCGCGCCAGCCCGACACCAGGTCGTGGCGCGCGGCAAGTCCGTCCAGCGCACCGGTCAGCCGTGCGGAGCGCACCCGCGCGGTGTGCAGCAGGCCGTCGTTGCGGATCGTGTCGATGACGGCGTTGGCGGCGGCGGCCGTGACCGGGTTGCCGCCGAAGGTGGTCGCGTGGTCGCCGGGTCCGAACGCCTCTGCTGCGGGCCCATGGGCGACACAGGCCCCGATCGGCAACCCGTTGGCCAGTGCCTTGGCAATGGTGATCACGTCGGGGACCACGTCGGTGGTCTGGAACCCGAACCACTCCCCCAGGCGCCCGATCCCGGTCTGCACCTCGTCGACGATCAGCAGTGCGTCGTGGTCGTCACAGGCCGTCCGGGCGGCGGCCAGCACCGCCGGATCGATCGGCCGCACGCCGCCCTCGCCCTGCACGACCTCGAGCAGGACCGCGCAGTGGTCGTCGGTGACCGCGGCCGCCACCGCTGCCGGGTCGTCGTGGGCGACGGTGTCGACGTAGCCCATGAGCGGTTCGAACGGGACGTGCTTCTCCGGTTGGCCGGTCGCCTCCAGGGTGGCCATCGTGCGGCCGTGGAAGGACCGGTCGAGCGTGACGATCCGAACCTTGTCGGGGTGGATCGACTTGCCGTGGCGGCGGGCGAGCTTGATCGCAGCCTCGTTGGCGGTCGCGCCGCAGTTGGCGAAGAACACGCGGGCGTCGTCCCAGCCGGTGACGTCGGCCAGCCGCTCGGCCAGGCCCAGCATCGGCTCGGTGAGGAACAGGTTGGAGGTGTGCTGGAGCATGCCGGCCTGTTCGCGCACGGCCGCCGCGACGGCCGGGTGGGAGTGGCCGAGCCCGGTCACGGCCAGGCCACCGAGGAAGTCCAGCCAGGTGCTTCCGTCGGCGTCGAACAGCACGGTCCCCTGCCCCCGCACGAACACGGGGCGGCGACGGGCATAGGTCGCCATGACGTGGGCCGCGTCGCGGTCGTGGGCACTGGCGGCCGCGTCGGACAGGGCGGTGCCGGTCGCGTCGGACAGGGCGGTGTCGGGACTCATGAAGTCTCGCCGGTCGGTGGTGGGGCGGGATCAGGCGGCGCACCCGGGCCGACGGCCGGGGCCGCGTCGGGCGCACGCTTGCGGTGGGTCGGGATGTCGGCGGCGGCCGCCACACCGGCGGCCGCGCGGGTGTCGTCACGCGGCTGCGGGTGCTCGGGGTCGTGGTCGGCGGCGAACGTCAACCCGCCGGGTCCGGTCGGGTCGCGAGTGACCATCGTGCCGATGCCCTCGTCGGTGAACAGTTCGATCAGCGACGCATGGCGGACGCGACCGTCCAGCAGGTGGGCCTGGGGCACACCGGCATCCAGGGCCGCCAGCACGGACCGGATCTTGGGCAGCATGCCGGTGTGGAGATCGCCCGAGTCGAGCATCGCCCGCAGTCGGTCCGGACTGACCTGGCCGATCAGCGACCCGCGGTCGGGGGCACGCCCCGCGTCGGCGTCGCCGAAGTCGAGGTAGAGGCCGGGCACGTTGGTGAGGTAGATCAGCTTGGCGGCACCCAGCGCCCCCGCGATCGCGCCGGCCGCCACGTCGCCGTTGACGTTGAAGTCGCGACCGGCGGCGTCACGGCCGGCGGTGGCCACCACCGGCAGGAACCCGTCGTCCAACAGGTCGGTGAGGATCGTGGTGTCGACCGACACGATCTCACCGACGCGGCCCAGCGACTCCCCGTTCGGGGCCGTCGCCGGTCGCACCGTCAACAGCCCCGCGTCGGTCCCGGCGACCCCGACGGCGGCCGCACCGGCAGCCTGCACCAACCCGACCAGTTCGGGGTTGACCTGGCCGAGCAGCACCATCCGGACCACGTCCATCATGGCGTCGTCGGTGACCCGCAGGCCGTCGACGAAGCGCGACTCCACCCCCAACCGCTCGGCCATGTCCGAGATCTGGGGACCACCGCCGTGGACGATCACCGGCCGCAGTCCGACCACGTGCATCAACGCGATGTCGGCCGCGAACGAGCGCTTGAGGTCCGGGTCCACCATGGCGTTGCCGCCGTACTTGATGACGATCGTGGCGCCGTGAAACTCGGTGATCCACGGCAGCGCCTCGCGCAGCACCGCCGCCTTGGACTGGGCCGCCGCCTCGCGCGGGGTCAAGTGGTCGTCGGCTGCGCTCACCGTCCGCTCCTCACGTGCTGTAGGCGGAGTTGAAGTGCACGTACTCCTCGGTCAGATCGCAGGTCAAGATGGTGGCCTCGGCGCGGGCGGCTTGCAGGTCGACTTCGATGGTGATGGCGTCGCGGTCCATGGCGCGGGCAGCCTGGCCGGGGTCGAAGGACGCGGCCACGCCGAAGCGGCACACCGCGATGCCGTTGCAGGTGATGTTGACCCGGTTGACGTCGAAGTCGACACCGGCGTTGCCCATCGCCATCAGGATCCGGCCCCAGTTCGGATCGGCACCGTGGACGGCCGCCCGCACCAGGTTCGACGTCGCGACGGACCGGGCCAGCGCCTCTGCCTGGTCCTCGTCGGTGGCCCCGGTGACCGTGACGGCGGCCAGCCGGCTGGCGCCCTCGCCGTCGACCACCACCATGGCCGCGAGGTCCGCGCAGACCGCGTGGACCCCGTTGGCCAGCGCCTGCAGACCGGGCGGATCGGCGGCCTGGCCGGTGGACAACAGCACGAGCTGGTCACTGGTCGACTGGTCGGCGTCGACGGTGATCCGGTTGAAGGTGACGTCGGCGGCGCGGCGCACGACCTGTCGGGCGACCGGGGCCGGCAGCGGGGCATCGGTGGCAAGCACGACCAGCAGGGTGGCCATGTTCGGTTCCATCATGCCCACGCCCTTGGCCATGCCGGCCACGGTGCAGGTGGCCCCGGTGTCGTCGGTGACCGTGACGGCGACCTGCTTGGGCCCGGAGTCGGTGGTCATCATGGCGGTCGCGGCGCGCTGGCCGCCGTCGGTGGACAGGTCGGCCACCGCCGCCGGGATCGCGGCCTCGATCCGATCGATCGGGAGCGGGACGCCGATCATGCCGGTCGACATCACCACCACCTCGTCCACCGGGACGCCGGCCTCGGTGGCCAGGGCCGCGGCCATCCGCGTGGTGTGCTCGGCCCCGTCGCGGGTGGCGACGTTCGCGTTGCCGGCATTGATGACCACGGCCCGGGCTGCGCCGCGTCGCGCGACCTCGTCGGTCCTGACGGCACTGGACGCCTTGACCCGGTTGGAGGTGGTCACGGCACCGACGGTGGCGGGTCCGTCGGTGACCACGACCGCCAGGTCCGGCGCCCCCGAGGCCTTGACCCCGCTGGTGGTCGCCCCGGCCCGCACACCCGGCACGGCGGTCAGCCCGCCGTCGACCGTCTCCAGGCCGGTGCGGTCGGCCGGGCCCCAGTGGCGCAGGGCCTGGCGGTGGCCGGGCCCAAGCAGCAGCGGCGTTGGCGCGTCGGCGGTCATGGGTAGGTCCCGATGGTCGGCAGGCCCATGGCCTCGTCGAGGCCGAGCATCAGGTTCGCGTTCTGGATCGCCTGCCCGGCCGCGCCCTTGACGAGGTTGTCGGTGACCGACGTCATCGTCGCACGGCCGGTGCGGGGATCGAACGCCACGGCCACCTGGCAACTGTTGGACCCGACGACGGCCTTGGTCACGGGTTGGCGGCCCGGTGGCAGCACGGTCACGAACGGTTCCCGGTCGTAGGCGTCGTGCAGGGCGTCGCGGAGGTCGTCCGCACCGACCCCCGGTGCCAGCGACGCGACCGAGGTGGTCAGCAGCCCGCGGACCATCGGCACGAGGTGGGGGGTGAAGCTGATCGTGGGCCGGGCGACGCCGCCGAGGGCGCCGAGGTGCACCTCCAGTTCCCCGGTGTGGCGATGCCCGGCCACACCGTAGGCGCCGATGCTGCCAGCGACGTGCGACACGTGCATGCCGTCGGCCAGTCCCCGGCCGGCGCCGCTGGTGCCCGACTTGCCGTCGACGACCAGGGTCGCGAGGTCGAGCAGCCCGGCCAGGGGCACCAGCGACAGCAGGCCCGTGGTGACGTAGCAGCCCGGGTTCGCCACGATCGTGGCCGCTGCCACCTCGTGCCGTGCGAACTCGGTCAGCCCGTAGGTGGCCGGGGTCGATGTCGGGTCCGGATGCGCGCGCCCGTAGAAGGCCTCGTAGACGTCGGCCGGGAGCCGGAAGGCCGCGGACAGGTCCACCACCTTCGTCCCGGCCGCGGCCAGTTGCGGGACCAGGTCGAGCGCCGGACCGTCCGGGGTGGCCACGAAGACCAGGTCGAGGTCCCCCAGGCGGTCGAGGTCGATGTCGTCGAAGGTGCCATGGTCGGGCAGGTTCGGGAACAGGTCGACCACGGGTCGACCGGCCGCCGAGTGCGCCGCCAGCACCGACACCTCCATGCCGTCGTGGCGATCCAGCAAGCGGACGAGTTCCGCCCCGCCGTAGCCCGACGCACCCACGATCCCGACCGTTGCCACGCCCACTCCCGGTTCGTCGTTGGCCGTCATGCTAGCCCTGTATCGGACACCACTGCAAATTGATGCATCGACTATGCGTCGATCGGATTCCCGAACCGCCGAGCGGAGATCACATCGGGCGCTTGGGATTCTGCCGCAGGCGCTTCTTCTCGCCACGACGACGCTTGTCCTCGACGCGCCGACGCTTGGCCGCCCGACTGGGTCGGGTGCGGCGCCGCCGCTTGGGCACCCGGATCGCGTCGACCAACCACCCCGCCAGGCGTTCGCGCGCCTCCTGGCGGTTGCGGTGCTGGCTCTTGTGCTCGCTGGCCCGCACGATCAGGCAGCCGTCGTTGCTGATGCGGTTGGACAGGTTCGTCGCGATGCGTTGCTTCTCGGCAGGACTGAAGGCCCGCGACGCCTCCGGGTACCACCGCAACTCCACCGCCGAGTCGGTCGTGTTGACGCTCTGACCACCGGGTCCGGACGCCTTCGCCGCCCGGACGTCCAGTTCATAGTCCGGGATGCGATGGTGCTGGTCCACGTGCAGCGACGACATCGACCACCTTCTCGTTCGGACGTCCAGGGCCTCGGACGTTCAGGATAGGACCAGCACCGCTCACGCCACCAGGGCGCGTTTCAGCGGCGCATGCGGGCCCCGGCGGTGGCGACGGCGGCCTCGACGTCGGCCAGCACGCGGGCCTCGTCGTCGCCGTCCAGGGCTCGGTCGGCCGACCGCAGCCACAGGCGCGCCGCGATCGAGCGGTGCCCCGCCGGCAGGGGATCGCCGCGGTAGACGTCGAACACCCGCAGGTCTTCCAGCAGGTCACCCACGGCCGCGCGCACCGCGGCCTCGACGTCGGCCCAGGCGACCTCGTCGGCCACCTCGACCGCGACGTCCACGATCATCGCCGGGCGCGTCACCAGTGGTGTCTCCACGATCGGCGCACGTCCGGCCGCCAGTGC